>CALYZQ010000046.1 GCA_945609985.1 uncultured Lachnospiraceae bacterium
GAGAACCGGTCTTTGGGCTTGGAAGCACGAGCACAAGGCAGAGGGAACCGTGGACTATATTGAGCTTAAGGGTGAAGTGGTATTTGATGATGTGGACTTCGGTTACACCGATGAAAAGATGGTACTTCACAATATCGAGCTTTTAGCTAAGCCCGGTCAGAAGATTGCCTTTGTAGGTTCCACCGGTGCCGGAAAGACCACCATCACCAATCTGATTAACCGCTTCTATGATATCCAGGACGGTAAAATCCGTTATGACGGTATCAATATCAATAAGATTAAGAAGGCAGATTTAAGACGCTCCTTAGGTATCGTTTTGCAGGAGACCAATCTGTTTACCGCATCCGTTATGGATAATATCCGCTTTGGTAAGCTGGATGCGACAGATGAAGAGGTAATTGCAGCAGCAAAGCTTGCCAATGCAGACGGCTTTATCAGACAGCTTCCCGATGGTTACAATACCATTCTTACCGGAAACGGTGCGAATTTGAGTCAGGGTCAGAGACAGCTCCTTGCCATCGCAAGAGCGGCAGTAGCAGATCCTCCGGTACTCATTCTGGATGAGGCTACCAGTTCCATTGATACCCGTACAGAGAAGATGGTACAGGATGGTATGGATAAGCTGATGAGTGGCAGAACCACTTTCGTAATTGCCCATAGACTTTCAACAGTCAGAAACAGCCATTGTATTATAGTATTGGAGCAGGGTAGAATTATTGAGAGCGGTACCCATGAGGAGTTGATTGACCAGCAGGGTAAATATTATCAGTTATATACAGGTAACAGTATTACAGCGTAATCGCAGATGTAAATTGTACGCAGAAAAAAACTTGCAATCTGTAAGTTATGTGGTACAATAAGGCTGACAATAGAATAGTGAGAGATTTATTTAACGAAGAGGAGAAGACATATGAAAAAGAAATTTAGTATTCTTATGGCACTTCTGTTAGTGGTTGCACTGGGCGGATGCGCAGGTGACACAGGAGAGTCTTCGGGGGATAAGTCCTCTAGTGCTACAGGAGAGCCTGTATATGGCGGCTCTGTTGTAGTAGGAGTTCAACAGGATATTGACAGTCTTGACCCACACAAAGCAACTGCGGCAGGAACTAAGGAAATACTGTTTAACATTTTTGAAGGCCTTGTAAAGGTCGATGAGAATGGCAGCTTAATCAATGCAGTGGCCAGTGATCACAAAATCTCCGATGACGGTTTGGTGTACACCTTCACCCTCAGGGAGAATGTGAAATTTCACAATGGCAATAAGGTGACGGCCGAAGACGTAAAATATTCGTTGGAGAGGGCTTCCGGTTTATTGGACGGCACTGCACTGATTTCTACATTAAAGACTATTCAAAGTGTAGATATAGTAGATGAACAGACGGTTCAGGTAACAGTGGGCAGTGCCAATACAGAGCTGATTTACAGCTTTGTGGCTGCAATTATTCCCGCAGGCAGCGGGGAGGATGCAGAGGGTACTCCCATCGGTACTGGACCGTTTTCTTTTGCTTCCTACAAGCCCCAGGAGGGTATTGTGGTAAAGAAGCATGCGGATTACTGGCAGGAGGGCTTGCCTTACTTAGATGAGGTTACCTTTAAGATTATCAACAGCCCCGATACAGCGCTGATTGACTTGCGTGGTGGTTCCATTGATATCTATCCCTACCTTACGGATTCCCAGGCAAGTGAGCTTAAGGATTCCTTCCAGATCCTTGCAGCACCTTCTAACGTAGTGCAGGCATTGTTCCTTAACAATGCAGAGGCACCTCTTGACAACGTGAAGGTGAGACAGGCAATCTGTTATGCTCTTGATAAGGATTCCGTAAATGAGTTTGTTATGGGTGGCAACAGCACCCCCGTAAGCTCAGCCATGCTCCCCACCTTGAAGGAGTATTACGTAGAGCTTAACGATATGTACGGAACCGGTGCCAATATCGAGAAGGCAAAGCAGCTGCTTACAGAGGCAGGCTATCCAAACGGTATTGATTTGGAGATTACCGTGCCCTCCAACTACGAGGTGCATGTACAGACCGCAGAGGTAATTGCAGAACAGTTAAAGGCTGCGGGTATCAATGCCAAGATTAATCCCGTAGAGTGGAATACCTGGCTGGAGGATTGCTATAACGGCAGAAAATATCAGACTACCATCAGCGGTATTACCTGTGATGCAACTCCCGGTTATCTGTTAACCAGATTTCAGACGGAGTCTTCCAAGAACTTTGTGAACTTTGCAAACGCTAAGTATGATGAGCTTTATGTAAAGGCGCAGAATAGCTTGGATCTTAAGGAAAAGGCAGATTATTACAAACAGATTCAGACCATTCTCTGCGAGGAGGCGGGAAGTGCATTTATACAGGTTCCCCCCATTACCATCGCCATGAAGCAGAATCTGGGCGGCTATAAGTTCTACCCTATTTATGTACAGGATATGAGTACTGTATATTGGACAAAGTAAATTTGAAATGAATTAAAAGGAAAGGAGGCGCAGCCAATGAAATATATACTCAAAAAAATAGCAACTCTCATTATGACATTGTTCCTTGTTTCAGTGGCTGCGTTTGTTGCCTTTCAGATTATTCCCGGTGATGTGGTAACCTCTATTTTGGGAACGGAAGCGACCGAGGAGAGAGAGGAGCAGCTCAGAGAGGAATTGGGACTAAACGACCCGCCGGTAACCAGATACATAAACTGGGTGGGTGATGTTGTAAAAGGCGATTTAGGTGAAAGCTACCGGTTCTCCAAGAATATGAATGAGATGATGCCGGTGAAAGAGCTAATCGGAGATAAGCTGCCTGTGACCTTGTGGCTGGCGGCGATTGCGGTGGTACTGATTATTGTAATATCCATACCACTTGGTGTATTTTGGGCAAAGAGTAAAAGTAAGGTGCTGGATGCCGTGATGGGTGTGCTTACGCAGACGGCTATGGCGATACCCTCCTTTTTCCTGGGTATTTTGGTGACCTATCTCTTTGGTATTGTGTTTAAGTGGTTTACTCCCGGTGGTTATGTAAGCTATCAGGAAAACTTCTGGGGCTTTATGGGATATCTGTTTTTCCCCGCCCTATCCGTGGCTATCCCTAAGATTGCCATGACAGCCCGTTTCTTACGTAATTCCATGATTACGGAGATGAAGGGCGATTATGTACGCACTGCTTACAGCAAGGGCTGTAATGACAGGCGGGTTATGTATTTACATGTACTTAGAAATGCCATGATGCCGGTAATTACCTTCTTAGGTATGATTATCGCGGAAATTGTGGCAGGTAGTATTGTTGTGGAGCAGGTGTTTGGCCTGCCCGGTATCGGAAGACTGTTAATCAGTTCTATTTCCACCAGAGATTTTCCGGTGGTACAGATACTGATTTTATATATAACATTTGTTGTTATTTTTGTGTATTTCCTAGTGGATATTTTGTATCGTGTGATTGACCCCAGAATCAGTAATAAGTAGAAAGGAATGCTATGAAGAAGGTTTTTGGCAGGCTAAAACAGAATAAGTATTTGCTTGCGGGCGTTATAATGACCGGTATTGCCGTACTTTTGGCGTTGGTTAGTATTTTTTGGACACCCTACAGCACCACTGCCATGTCTGCAGCTGAGAAGTTTGATGCACCTTCCTTCAGACATCTTTTCGGCACGGATAACTTTGGAAGGGATATCTTTTCCAGAGTGATGAAGGGTATGGGAACCACTATTTTGATAAGTACGCTGGTAGTGCTTCTTGCCGGTGCGGCAGGTATCTTAATCGGTGCACTTACCGGTTACTTTGGTGGGATTGTGGATGAAATCGTGATGCGTATCACGGATGCCATCAATGGCTTTCCCAGTATTTTGCTGGCACTCGTGGTTATTACTCTGATGGGAAGCGGCAGACAGAATCTGATTATTTCCCTTGCCATTGTGTTTACCCCCAGCTTTGTGCGTATTGTGCGAAGTGAGTTTATCAGACTTAGGGACGCGGATTATATTCTGCGGGCAAGACTGATGGGTGTAGGGAAGTTACGTATTTTATTCGTGCATATTTTACCCAATATTTTTTCTACCTTTTGGGTTTCCGTTATGATTGGTTTTAACAACGCCATTCTGGCAGAATCCGGAATGAGTTATCTTGGAATTGGTGTACAGCCCCCGGATGCGACCCTCGGGATGATGCTTTCTGATGCACAGGGGTATCTGACAACAGCACCCTGGTATGCGCTGGCACCCGGGTTATCCATTGTGTGGCTGGTGCTTGGCTTCTCACTGCTCAGTGAGGGAATTAGGAGGCAGGCATGATAAAGATTGAGAATTTATCCGTTGCCTTTGACGGCACTGAAGTTGTTAAAAAATTAAGTCTTACTATCGCAGATGGCGAGATAGTAGGTGTGGTGGGAGAGTCTGGTTCCGGTAAGTCCGTGACCGCACTGACCATGATGGGACTGGTTTCTGAGGAGGCGACCATTACCTCCGGAAAGATTTGGTATGATGACACGTTGTTGCTTGAGGCGGGTAAACCCAGGGATAAGGCGCTTTACAGAAGCTTTCAGGGAAGCAAAATGTCCATGATTTTCCAGGAACCAATGACCTCCTTGAATCCCACAAAGCGTGTGGGCAATCAGGTGGAGGAGATGTTAAAACTTCATACCACTGACCTGACTGCAAAGCAGATGAAGGAAAAAGTGCTGGAGGCATTTTTGTCCGTTGGTTTAAAGGATGCAGAGAGGGTGTACGAATGTTACCCCCATCAGCTTTCCGGCGGTATGAGGCAGCGAGTAATGATTGCCATGGCAATTATCCTGCATCCCGGTCTGGTGGTGGCAGATGAGCCCACAACGGCACTGGATGTCAGCGTACAGAGCCAGATTATCCGCCTGCTTCGCAAGATAAATAAAGAACAAAAGAATTCCATGCTGTTTATCACTCATGACTTAAACCTTGCAAAACGTCTTTGCAATCGTGTAGTGGTAATGAAGGACGGCAATGTGGTGGAAAGCGGAACAGTCAACGAAATTTTTGACCATCCTAAGGAGGAGTACACAAGGAAGCTGATTGAAGCAGTACCCTCCCGCGAAAAGAAAATGCAGCGTTTTTCTATGAACGTCGGTGATATACAGAATGCAAACGGGCAGAATATGCCCCTGCAAAGACCGGACATTCTGGAGGTTAAGGACTTAAACGTCTCCTACATGGACGGCAGTAACAGCCTGTTTTCAAGTAAAAAGAAAAAACAGGTGGTGACAGGCGCAACCTTTACCATGAAGCAGGGAGAAATATTAGGTCTGGTAGGCGAAAGCGGTTGCGGAAAGACTACTCTTTCCAAGGCAATCCTAGGTATGAATAAGGATGTGGAGGGCAGTATCATTCACCATTCCAATCAGCCCCAGATGATTTTTCAGGACCCCTACAGTAGTTTAAATCCGGCAAAGACCATCGGTTGGCTGTTACAGGAGCCCTTGCGTGCAGCAGGACTTCGCGACAAACAGTTTGAGATGACGAAAGCAGACAGGGAGGCGGCAGCCTTTGACATGCTCCACAAGGTAGGTCTGTCAGACAAATATTTTTACCGCAAATCCTCCCAGCTTTCCGGAGGTCAGAGGCAGCGAATCAGTATTGCGCAGGCACTGATAACAAGACCCGGGCTTGTCATTGCGGATGAGCCGGTTTCCGCACTGGATGTCACCATTCAGGCACAGATTATGGAGCTGATGCGCAAGCTGCAGGAGGAGATGAAGCTATCCTTTTTATTCATTTCCCACGATATCAATGTCATCTATCAGATGAGTGACCGCATTATGGTCATGAAGGAAGGCAGGATTGTAGAAATCGGAGAGACACAGGAGATTTTTGATAATCCGAAGGAAGCATACACGAAGCAGTTGCTTGCGGAGGTGTAATTTGTATTCCGATTGAAAGAGAAAAGGAGATAATGGAAATTTGAAGGTTGGCAGTTATAGAAAACCTTCAAATTATTGAGAATGGAAAGATGAGTTCTGCCCATGAGGAGCATTATGAGGGATGTGGGTAGAAAAAATGATGTAATTTTGATATGAATTAATAGAAAGTTCTACCCTAGATGATATAAGTATTGCTTATGGGCAGAAGTTGTAGGAAAAATAGGCAAAAATTATCTGCCCATATTAAAGAAAAATGGTGCTATGGGCAGAAAAGTGCAAAAATGTTGTAGAATTTCTCTTACCATAGATTGTGAAATTAGATTATGTGGGTAGAAGTGAACTCAATAGTTTGAGAAAATTGCATTTTGACGTGTGAAATAATACTAGAAGATTGGAATAGGGTATTAAAAAGGAGCGTAAAATGGCATATATTAATACTTTAGGAAAAAATATTTACTACGAAGTCTATGGAGCAACCAATGAAACGGTTCTTTTGTATTTGCATGGAGGTCCGGGTGCAAGCTGTTTGGATTTTGGCAATACAGCGGAAACGTTAAGTAAAGAATTACAGGTTATTTCTTTTGACCAATACGGTGTGCTGCGCTCCGAGGCAATTGCAGAAAATGAGCCTTACTCAATGGACATTCAAGCGGATATGATTGAAGAAATGCGTCGTAAGTTGAATATCAAGCGTTGGAGCGTTCTTGGACATTCCTATGGTGGAGCGTTGTCCGTTTTCTATGCCAACAAATATTCGGATTCAGTTGATAAAATCATATTGGAATGTCCAAGCCTTAATTTTGCTGATTCTGCAAAGTCGGTTGCGGCTTATGTATCCGATTACATTAATCAGACTGGAGATTCGGTTGCAATAGAGCATTGCCAAAAAATGAAAACCTTCGATTACCAAAATTGTGATGTTTTGGTTGAACTTATCAAACTTTTAGGTTATGTAAAGGATATGAAATTGCGAACTTATCTGCATGGCATTTCTTATGAAGAGTATATGGCAAGTTTTTCAACCGCAGGAATTACTAATGATATGTGGGCAAAATCTGAAATACACCTTTCGAATTTGCTACAGGATAGCGCAATAGTTGATAATTATTTACCTGTACTGAAAGGTCTTAATAAACCCATCTTGCTCTTGAAGGGAAAATATGATCCCGCCTGCAGTAACAATCAGACTCAGTATATAAAAGGATTATCGAATGCAACCGTTGTCGAATTTCATAATAGCGGACATTTTCCGAGAATTGAAGAAGCAGAAAAATATATTGAAACGATACTAAAGTTTTTTCAAAAGCAATCATAGTTGGTTTTACAGACAAGGAAGCATTAATAATCGCTTTCAATGTACTGAGGATGTGAAACTTCCAATTTCCTTTTCGGTAATTCTTCCCGTAAAGCCAATACTCTTTTAAAATAACATGGACATACATTTCCTCCTACAAGCATAAACTTGCAGTGCAAATAAGCTTGTAGGAGGTATTTTTTTGTTTGAGCAATACAATGTGCAGGAGACACTGCAGAAACTGAATACAGACGAAAGAAGGGGGCTTTCGGAGGCAGAAGCGGCAAGGAGATTTGCGGTAAACGGACCCAACGAGATGAAGGAAGCCAGACAGAAGACCTGGATTGAGAACTTTCTGGAGCAGTTAAATGATCCGCTCATTTATGTGCTGATGGTGGCGGCGGCAGTTTCCGTATTCTTAAAGGAGGTCAGTGACGCAGTAATTATCGGTGTGGTGGTATTGGTCAATGCCTTGGTGGGGATGCTGCAGGAGGGAAAAGCGAGAAAAGCGTTGGAATCCTTAAAAAAGCTGACAAGTCCCAAGGCGGTGGTTATCAGGGACGGTATGCGCAGGGAAATTGCGGCATCCCGGCTTGTGGCAGGTGATTTGGTATGCTTAGAGGCGGGGTGTCAGGTGCCTGCGGATATGCGTTTGATACAAAGTGCCAATCTAAAGATAGAGGAGTCTGCACTGACAGGAGAGTCCCTGCCCATGGAGAAGGATGCAAGATTTCTGGTGCGCCGCGGAATGGAGATTCCCTTGGGGGATCGGCACAACATGGCATATATGTCCACCATCGTTACTTACGGCAGAGGTGAGGGAATTGTGACTGCTACCGGTATGCATACCCAGATTGGACAAATTGCAAAGCTGATTACCGAGAGTAAGGAGGAGATGACTCCTCTGCAAAAGCGGTTGGGAGAATTAGGGAAGGTTTTAAGCTTTTTATCACTGCTTTTGTGTGCGGTATTGTTTATCATAGCGGTGTTACAGAAACGTAATGTGGCGGAGATGTTGATAACTGCTATTTCACTGGCAGTTGCGGCAGTGCCGGAGGGATTGCCTGCGGTGGTAACCATTTGCCTTGCACTATCGGTTACCAGAATGGTAAAGGTAAACACGATTGTAAGAAGGCTGCCCTCAGTAGAGACCTTGGGAGCGGTCAGTGTAGTCTGCTCCGACAAGACCGGGACCCTTACGCAGAATAAGATGACGGTGGAGAAATATTACTTTGACGGTGAAATGTATTCCGTAGAGGCGAGAGCACCCGAGAGGATGCAGGGAGTGTATTTGCAGCATTTTAGGAAGGGAATGCTTCTTTGCAATGATGCACAGCTTGGAATGCAGGGGGAGGAAAACATCGGGGACCCCACTGAGCTTGCCCTTCTTTTCCTGGGAGAAAAGTGGGGGCTATATAAAGATGCACTTGAAGAACAGATGCCCAGAGCGGGTGAACTTTCCTTTGATTCGGACAGAAAGATGATGACTACACTGCATGGGATAAAAGGTAGTGGTGGTTATGTGAGTTATACTAAGGGTGCGCCTGATGTGGTGCTGATGCGATGCTCTGAAATCCTGATGGAGGGCAGGGTAGTGAAGATGACTGCTGCCTACCGCGAAAGGATAAAGCGGGCGGTGGAGGAACTGTCCGGGGAAGCACTTAGGACACTGGCTATCGCCATGCGCTCGGGGTGCAGTGAGCCCATGGAGGAAGGGCTTACGTTCCTGGGGCTAGTTGGAATGAAGGACCCTGCCAGACCGGAAGCGGGGGAGGCGGTACATACCTTTAAGGAGGCAGGGGTCACCACAGTGATGATAACAGGTGACCATGTGGATACGGCTTTCGCCATAGGCAGTCAGCTTGGAATAGCAGGGCACATGAATCAGTGCATGACCGGGGAGGAGATGCAGCGGCTGGGGGAAGATGACTTTTTGAATCGTCTTGAGGATACCAGGATTTTTGCAAGGGTATCTCCGGCACAGAAAGTGCGGATTGTAGATGGCTTTAAGCTAAGGGGAGATGTGGTAGCCATGACGGGGGATGGTGTCAATGATGCCCCCTCTCTGAAAAAGGCTGATATCGGAATCGCTATGGGAAAGACAGGAACGGATGTGGCGAAGCAGGCATCGGACATGATTCTGACAGATGATAATTTTGCAACCATTGAAAAGGCGATCGAAGAGGGAAGAGGCGTGTATGAAAATATCAGAAAGTCAGTGATTTTTCTGCTTTCTTCTAATCTGGGAGAGATTTTTACCATGTTTATCGCCGTAATCTGTGGGCTGGCTTCTCCCTTAAAATCCAGTCATATTTTATGGATTAACTTAATCACGGATTCACTGCCGGCATTGGCGCTTGGCGTGGATAAAAATGATGGGAAGCTGCTTATGAAAAACTCCCCCAGAAAGCCAAACGAAAGTCTGTTTTCCAGGGGAGGTCTAACCTGTACCTGCTTTTATGGGATATTGATTGCGGTTATCAGCCTGGGTGCCTTTCTTATGTTACCTTGTGCTCTGCTTGAGGAAGAAGTAGGAAAGTTAACCCTTCAGGGACTCAAAAACGTATTGCAGGACCCGGGGGTGCTTTCCAGGGCGCAGACTCATTCCTTTACCGTGCTTGGCATGTCACAGCTGTTTCATGCAATCGGCATGCGGGATGTGCAAAAATCGGTATTTCGCATGAGAGTTTCAGACAATAAACTGATGGTGGTAGCATGCATTCTTGGATTTTTACTGCAGTTTGCTGTTACGGAAGTACCTCTTCTGGTAAACGCCTTCGGAACCACCTCTCTTAGCGGCAGGGAATGGCTGCAGCTGGCACTTTTGTCTGCAGTTCCGCTGGCGGCTCATGAGCTTATTGTTCTTTTGGGATATGGGCGAGAGCGTCATTGACAATCTGCAGGGCATTTTCGGGGATGTTGTCAGTATTTCCCATGCTGCCAACCATGCCTGCCATGTCAAGCAGGGTCTTTTCACGCATCATGCCAAGCATGGATTTGTTCAGCTTCATGCCGGTGACGGAGGATAAAAAGCCTGCCAGGACTTCATAAGCGTCATCATTTTCCAGGATGTCCTGTATGGTATCGCATACAGAATAGTGCTCGGCAGAAAATTCCATAGGGGTGTTAAGCGCGTTGGTGTCTGCCTGTTCAAACCAGTTGGTGACACCATCTCCTTCGCCCTCCTCCTGTGGAAGGGTATAGATTTCCGGCTTTTCATCCACCCGCTCAAGGGTCATAGTATCCGTACAGCTGCCGGCTGTAGCGTGAATATAGTTAAATCCCTTTTTGAGAGGAATGTTTTCAAATACAAAAACCTTGTCACCGGACAGGGGACCATAGGAAACACCGTTGACTGACAAAGTCACCAGGGGGGTGTTTGAGTAGACTTTGATTACAGTGGATTCCGAAGCTCTCAAGGCGTAACGCTTTCCGCAAAGGTGTACGAAGGGTTCACGGCTCCAATAAGCCTTATACAGGTAAAAGGCATCCTTTTTGATGTTGCGGTCCATGGTAACAAGCCCCTTGTTGTTTCTGCCTGCCGTTCCTCCTTCATTTCTGGCGGCACAGCCGAAGTCAAACATATTCCACACATGACTGCTCCAAATATAAGGGCGTTCCATCAGAATTTTTGCCATGTGTTCGTGATACTCGGCCTGATAGGCTTCGGAGTAATCCCGGCATTTTGGTTCATCGGGCTGATAGGTAATGATTCCCTCTGCACCGTATTCAGACAGACCAAGGCAAATGTGCGGGTGGCAGCTGTGAAATTCATCCAGCCATTCCTCGTTCTTTTCATAAGAGCCGCCGTACCAGCCAAAATAATGATTGTAGCTTTCCACGTCGGTTATACCGTGGAGAGCACTGTCCATGGGCAGCATGCTCACATGGGCGATGGTGGTAAGCCTTGACGGGTCAGCAGACTTTACGAGATTGTGTAAATCCTTGTGATTCTCCACAAGTCCCGGTTTTTCTCCGCCTATGGTAATTTCATTGGAGATGCCCCAGAAGCAGATGGAAGGATGATTATAATTCTGATAAATTAAATCAAGCATCTGCTGTCGGCAATTTTCGTGGGCGGCCGGGTCATTATTCTGACTGCTGATGTAGGGTATTTCCGCCCATACCACAAAGCCGTACTCGTCACAGAAATCATAGAATTCGCGACTGTGCTGATAATGAGCCAGGCGTACGGTGTTTGCACCGATTTCATGAATCAGGTCAGCATCTTTTTTGTGATCCTCCGGGGTAAGAGCATTACCCTTGTAGAGAAAATCCTGATGGCGTGATACGCCCCGCAGCATCAGGGGCTTGCCGTTTAAGAAAAAGCCCTTTTCGGGGTCAACGTGGAAGGCGCGGATGCCGAAACGGTCACAAACCTCATCCACCGTTTCATTTCGGTAAATCAGGGTGGCAGTCAGTTGATACAGGTAAGGATCTTCCACACCCTGCCAAAGATGAGGATGGGACAGGAGTATATCTGTCTTGGGTGCAGAAGAGGGGCGAAAAGCTTCCGCTACACAATTACCATCACGGTCGGTAACGGTATAGCGTACGGTGTAATCCTCGGAGGGATTTGTTACCCAACTGTTTAAATGCAAGATTGCCGCTGTACCATTTTTTAAAATTTCACTTGTAACAGCAAGTCCTTTTGCACCGTGGAAGGAAACATCAAAATGGGTTTCCGGCAGAAGGATAAGGTTCACACCTCTGTAAAGACCGCCATAAAATGTAAAGTCTGCCATCTGCGGATAGATGTGACTGCGTTCACTGTTATCTACCCGGATAACCAGATGATTTACCCCACTTTCGGAAAGGTGGGGAGTCAAATCCACGGTATAAGAAGAAAATCCACATTCGTGACTGCCGATTTCAACATCGTTAAGGAGAACTTTGGAGGAGAGGGAGGCTGCAAGGATTTCCAGATAAACCTTGGTGTTTTCATATAAGGGTGGGGTCGCGAATTCCTTTGCATAAAAGCATCCGCCTCTGTAATATTCCCCTTTACCGTTCATGCCATCCACTGCATTCCAGGTGTGTGGCAGGGTTACATTCTCCCAATGTATGTTATCCTTTGAAAAGAACCAGTTGTCGTTAAAGTTTATTGTGTTACGCATAATTACCTCCGCTTATTTATGCAAAATGATTATGTGAATGATTAGGGCAAAGGTGCTGTATGGGGATGAAAGAAGTGACAAGTGCAGGGTGGCTGCATTTTCAAACAGTGCGTAAATTGCCAATGGGAAATCGCCCATGGATGGGTGATTTAGGTGCGCTTATGCATGGATGCACTATGCGCACCGCCCCGTAAGCGGATAAATTTTTATCGCACTGTTTAGAAAATACCCACCCGGAACGTGCTGGTTTTCATCCCCATACTACACCCTTGCCCGAATATTAGTATAATTATTTAGCATCAAATGATATTATCCTCCCTAGCATGTGCGTATTTTTTAATTTCATTCCATAAAACTCTTTGCTAATGTGAAAAAAAATGGTATGATAGGTTAAGTGATTTTTATATAATGGTTTGAAAGGTATGGTTTTTTACATGGACAAGATTATTTTAACAGGCGACAGACCTACGGGAAGATTACATGTGGGACATTATGTAGGCTCCTTGCGCAGACGTGTGGAATTACAGAATTCCGGAGAGTATAAGAAAACATTTATCATGATTGCAGATGCGCAGGCACTTACAGACAATATTGAGAATCCCGAAAAGGTGCGTCAGAATATTATAGAGGTGGCACTTGACTATATGTCCTGCGGACTTGACCCGGCAAAGTCCACCCTCTTTATCCAGTCACAGATTTCCGAGCTCTGCGAGCTGACCTTTTACTACATGGATTTGGTAACGGTATCCAGATTGCAGCGCAATCCGACCGTAAAGAGCGAAATCCAGATGCGTAACTTTGAGGCAAGCATTCCGGTTGGTTTCTTTACCTACCCCATCAGCCAGGCGGCAGATATTACAGCCTTTAAGGCGACTACCGTTCCTGTTGGCGGTGACCAGCTTCCCATGATTGAGCAGACAAGAGAAATTGTACATAAATTCAATACGGTTTATGCGCCGGTACTGGTAGAACCCACTGCATTATTGCCTGAGAACGAGGCATGTCAGAGATTGCCGGGTATTGACGGCAAAGCAAAGATGAGTAAGTCTCTTGGCAACTGCATTTATCTGGCAGATTCCGCAGATGATGTGCGTACCAAGATTATGAGTATGTATACCGATCCTTTGCATCTGCAGGTAAGTGATCCCGGACATATTGAAGGAAACACGGTATTTACTTATCTGGATGCTTTCTGTAAGGATGAACATTTTGAGCGTTACCTCCCCGATTACGCCAATCTTGATGAGCTTAAGGGTCATTATCAGAGAGGCGGTCTGGGTGATGTAAAGGTAAAGAAGTTCTTAAATAATGTAATGCAGGAGACCTTAGAGCCTATCAGAAACCGCAGAAAAGAACTGGAAAAGGATATTCCTGCAGTTTATGAGATTTTGAAGAAGGGCAGTGAGGTTGCCCGTGCAGAGGCTGCACAGACACTTTCAGAGGTAAAGAGCGCAATGCGTATCAATTATTTTGAGGATGCAGAGCTGATTAAGGCACAGAGTGAGAAATACGAAGCACAGTAAGATACAGGAGAAGTGTTATGAAGGGATTATATGACGAGGACAAGAAGAAAAAGAAGGCACCGGAGGGGTATGAGGAAGATACTTCTCAAAGCCCGCTTGTGACACTCGGAATTTTGGTGGGGATGATGGCGGTTGCCGCAATTATCTGCGCACTTTTATGGCATTTTAATCATTTGGATACACCGGTGGATATCAAAAATCAACAGACCGGGCCGATTGTCAATGAACAGCTGGTAGAATCTCAGGAGACGCCGGAACCGAGTTCTGAGCCTGAGGCGACAGAAACCGAAGAGACAGAGACGGTGGAGGAAGTGATTACCCAGGATGGCAGAGTGATTGCATTTACTGCATGTGATGACTATGTAACGCCTAAAGAGTATGTAAACTTACGTACCGAACCCAGCACCAGCATGGGTAAGGAAACGGTAAAAGTAGCAGTTCCCTCAGGAACCGAGTTGCACCGCATCGGTATCAACTACGAAGCCGGATGGTCCAGAGTAGAATACAAGGATGAAATACTGTATGTGGTGACCAATTATATACAGGAACTCACCGAAACGGAAGAATAAGATAAAGAAGCAGACTGCCGTACCGAATAAGGTACGGCAGTTTTTTGTGGTGACAGAGGTGGTGGGGGAAGGATGGAAGGTTTTTCGTTCGTTGTGGAGGAGGGCTACATTTTCAAGCATTGCGTAAAGTGACACAGGGGAAATCAGCTCAAGGATGAGCGATTTAGGCGCGCATGTACATGGAAGTATCTTGCGCGCCGACCCGTAAGAAATGAAAACCGATCCGCAATGCTTAGAAAATATCCATCCTTCCCCCACCACCGCGGTTACTACAAAAACTGCATACAAATTTCCAAAATTTGCTTGACATCCGCCCGGATATGTGATACAAGTGTATTAAGATGATTAATACACTTAATCAAGATGAGGTAAACGTATGATTATATTAGACTACAGGGACAAGCGTCCCATATATGAACAGGTAGTGGATAAACTGGAGCGGCTCATAGTGGGCGGTGCACTGGAGGCAGATACCAAGATGCCCAGCGTCAGAAGCCTGGCAGTGGAGCTTTCGGTAAATCCCAATACTATCCAGCGTGCATATGTAATGCTTGAGCAGATGGGATATCTGTATACCATTTCCGGCAGAGGCAATTTTGTGGCGCCGGAAAGTGAATGGCGGGGCTCTAAGGTACAGGAGATGTTGAAGGAGTGCCATGAAATGCTGCTTCGGGCAAAGGAAGCCGGCGTGACAAAGGAGCAGCTGCTTGTACAGTTAAGCAAAGTATATGAGGAGGCAGAACATGATTGAGATAAAAGAATTAAACAAGAGCTTTGACAGTATCAAAGCCATCGATAATATATCTGCCCGCATTGAAGAGGGACATGTTTTTGGTCTGATTGGAACAAACGGTGCGGGAAAATCTACTTTTATGAGAATGTTAAGCGGTGTACTTAAGCCCGATAGCGGCGAAATTCTGGTGGACGGTGATGCTGTTTATGATGCACCGGATGTTAAGAAAAAGATTTTTTACATTTCCGACAGTCAGTACTTTTTCAAGAGCGGAACTCCAAAGGATATGATGAAGCTGTATCAGTCCTATTATCCCGGTTTTGATGAGGCAAAATTTGTGGGACTGATGGAGAAGTTTGGTCTTAGCATGAGCCGAAAGACCAACACCTTTTCTAAGGGTATGAAAAAGCAGCTCTCCGTGCTTTGCGGAATCTGTACAAATACCAAGTATCTTCTCTGCGACGAGACCTTCGACGGACTTGACCCTGTAATGCGCCAGGCGGTAAAGGCACTGTTTGTAAAAGAGATTGAGGAGCGGGGGCTGACTCCCATCATAGCTTCACACAATCTGCGTGAGCTTGAGGATATCTGCGAATACGTGGGTCTGCTTCACAGAGGCGGCATTCTGCTTGCCAAGGACATTGACGATATGAAGTTAAATATCCATAAGATTCAGTGTGTTGTGAAGGAAGAGGAATTACTTGAGAAGATAAAGAGCGGTCTGGATATCGTGACCATGGACAACAGAGGTGCTCTGTACACCTTTACGGTTAGGGGTAAGAGAGTGGAAGTGGACGACTTTATGCAGGAGTGTAATCCCATATTCTATGAGCTTCTGCCGCTTTCCCTGGAGGAAATCTTTATCAGTGAGACGGAGGTAAAGGGCTATGACATCAAAAAACTTATTTTTTAGAAGTATGAGAGAGGATTTGCGTCACAAAATATGGATGCTGGCTCTCTCGGTGCTGGGAAGCATGTTAAGCCTTCCGGTGGCATATCTGCTCTATAATAACAACCGGTATAGAGGGACGGAATTTGAATGGTTTCAAAGAGCCTATGCAGATCAAGCAGTGTATTTCTTCGAAAGGAATATACTTGCATTTGCAGGATTTATCGCAGTGGCGGGAGCCTGTATTGTTGGTTTTTTCGGATTCAGGTATCTGTTCCGCTGCAATATGGTGGATACTTATCACAGTATGCCTATCAAACGAAAGACTTTATTTTTGGTAAACTACTTTAATGGTCTGTTGCTATGGTTTGTTCCGTTTTTCATAAGTCTTATGATTACGGTGGTGCTTGCCCTTTGCGGAGGAAGCGGAGCAGTTGTGGCTATGGGAATGCAGGGAACATTGCTTAAGGAAATGGCTGTGTCTGTGGTGGCACTGGTGGTTGCATTTCTGCTGGTGTATCATTTGGTGCTGGTGGCAGTAATGCTGTGTGGTAACGTCTTTAATACCATTGTATCAACAGCAATTTTGGGTGTTGCGCTAATGTCAGCGTTCGGTATGAGATTGTTCTTTTTGGAAATCTATCAGGAGACTCATTGCGGTATCGGTGAAGATATCATTATGGAAAAGCTGTGTTTTACGTCCCCATTGGTGTCAGCAGTCCATCTATTGGTATCAAGGGTAGGAGAGAACTTCTTAAGACATTTGCTTGTGAATTTCCTGGTGGCTGCAGCTCTCGGTGTACTTGCGTATTTCCTATATCTGCGCAGACCCTCTGAGCTTGCGGAGCAGGGAATTAAGAATAAAGTGGCGACAGCCATTATGAAGATAATTACAGCAATTGTAGCAGGTATGGGTGGTTGGCTTGTATTTGCACTGATTGGCAATATGTCTCTTGCATGGGGTATCTTCGGCGGTGTGCTGGTAAGTGTTATTGTGTTCGGTGTTCTGGATATTATCTTTAATATGGATTTCAAGGCATTCTTTGCCCACAAAAAGTTAATGATTTTAAGCACGATGCTGACTTTGTCAATTGGTTTCATCCATCAGTGGGATTTGCTGGGATATGATACCTATCTGCCAAAGAAGGACAAAATAGAGTCATTAGCCATAGATGCAAGATTCCAGAACCGTAATTATTTTGAAGAGGATATTTTGCAACGCATGGAGTACACAGATGTGGATAATATCTATGAGCTGCTAAAAACCGGCGTGGAAAATCTGGATAAGACCTTTGAAGAGACAGAGTATCAGTATGTCGGCTGTGGAATTGATTTGACCAGGTTACCGGTAAAGGTGACGCTTACAAACGGAAGAAGCTATTACCGTTATTATACATTTTCCGCAGAGGATGCGGATGTGGTATTACCTATAGTAAACAGTGAGGAGTATATTGAGCATACTTACCGGATAACGGAAGCAAAGATGCAGGATTTGGAGGAGTTTAGGCTGGAGTCTAAGGGGAATTCCGAGAACTTTAGCGAGGATTTGAAGGCAGGCAGGGATATTTGCGAAGCTTACAACCGAGACTTAACAGAGAACAGAGAGGCAGTGATCCTTGGTGAGGGAAGACAACTTGCACAAGTAAGGCTGTATTTTGAACACAGCAATAACTGTATCGGTCTGGATATTTATGAAGGAATGAAGCATACCATTGAAGCGGTAGAGCAGGTCGGATTGGGAAGATTCTTACAGCCCTTTGATGCTGATGAGGTGAATAGCATTACCTTGAATATGGGCTATGATTACTGGTACGAGGAAACCGGTGTCCTGACAGATTATGAGCTGTGGGCGAGAGAAGAGTATGGTGTGTTCACAGAGGAAGGAGAAAGCAACCGTTTTAAGGAGCCTTTGTCAGAGGATGAGGAAATCATCTATAAGGAAATGGAAGCAGCTACCCAGATGGCGCAGGCAAAGGAAGTGATGATTACCATCACGGATAAGGCAGAAATAGAGGAGCTTTTGTCCCTGGTAAATTATGAGAATCCCTACAATGGAAGCAGTATTTTTTCACAGGGAAATGCAGGCGGTATTTATGTGAATACTACTGATGATAAGGAAATCGGTGTAACCATCAAGAAGGGAATACTTCCTGAAAAATATATTAAGCGATTGGGAGAGATTGGTAAATAATTTATATAGAGAGGATACGGATATGGATAAAAGGGTGATGATAATACAAAAGAGTGGTGCAGTGGTACAAAGGTTCGGTCTTTTTTTGGAGAGCCGGGGGTTTGATGTGGTGACCTGCTTTAAAGGGTGGGAGCAGGATGTTAAGCCGGAGACTGAGGCGTTGTGGCTGTACGAATTGGAAAAGCACGGCGAAGGCGTTACAGGAATAGAGGATTTGATTGCCGTAAAGAAGCTTCGCAGTGCTACGGATAAGCCGATTATAGTTTACGGAAGCGGTATGGATGAGATGACTATGATATCTATGCTGAATGCCGGTGCGGATGATTGTGTGACAGATGCCTGCGGTGCCATGGAGCTTCTTGCCCGTGTGAATTCACAAATCCGCAGATATGACAGGCTTAGGGGAAGCGGACAATCTATGCGGGTACTAAAAATCGGGGAGCTTGAGATAGATGACATCTCCAAAACCGTATTGGTGGAGGGGCGAAGTGTGAATATGACCCCGATGGAATATAAAATATTGTACCTTTTGGCAAAGAGAAGGGGAAAGGTACTTTCCACCAAACAGATTTATGAACAGGTGTGGAATATGAAACCGATCGGTGCGGACAATACGGTGGCGGTGCATGTGAGACACATCCGCGAAAAAATTGAACAAAATCCCCAGAATCCCCGGTATTTGCAGGTAGTGTGGGGACAGGGCTACAAGGTTGGATAAAAATAGAAAAGCAGGGCATGATAATTAGCACAAAGTGTTGAGAAAGGAAAGAAGTGCTATGAATCAGAGTCTGGGCAGAGCCAGTATTTGTTTGGAGAAACCCGTTTACATTTTGAACAGTGCCAGCGTTGTGGGAACAAAAGAAGGAGAGGGTCCCCTGGGCCCTCTTTTTGATATGGTTGGTGAGGATGATATGTTTGGCTGTAATACCTGGGAGGAGGCAGAGAGTAATCTGCAAAAGGATGCAGTGTATCTTGCTCTTGGGAAGACAGGACTTAAGCCCGCAGACATTTCTTTTATCTTTGCGGGTGACTTGCTCGGTCAATCCATAGCCACATCATTTGGTATAGCGACCTATGAGATACCACTACTGGGTGTTTATGGAGCCTGTTCTACCTGCGGGGAGTCTATGACTGTGGGAGCCATGGCAATAGCCGGAGGTTTTGCTGAAAGAGTGCTTTGTGTCACCTCCAGTCACTTTGCAAGTGCGGAGAAGGAGTTTAGATTTCCCTTGGAATATGGAAATCAAAGACCTCTTTCTTCTACCTGGACAGTAACCGGAAGCGGAGCTTTTGTACTAAGTGACACGACTGTCATATCAAAAACTATTGCAGAGGCAAATGGTCAGCCGGATAAAGCAAGGACACAGGCGAGGGCAAAAATCACCGGAATGACGGTGGGAAAGATTGTGGATTTCGGTCTTAAGGATTCCATGAATATGGGAGCCTGCATGGCACCTTCTGCGGCATCCACATTGGAACAGCACTTTATTGACTTTGGCAGTCAGCCATGCGACTATGATAGAATTATCACGGGTGACTTAGGCAGCGTGGGGCAGAAGGTGTTGATTGACCTGCTTCGCGAGAAGGGATATGATATTTCGGCGCAGCATATGGACTGCGGAATTGAAATATTTGATGCAGAGTCCCAGGATACCCATGCGGGAGGCAGCGGCTGCGGATGCAGTGCGGTGACATTGTCTGCCTATATTTTAAAGCAGCTGGAGGAAGGGGTATGGAAAAAAGTTTTATTTATGCCAACGGGAGCATTGCTCTCCAAAACCAGCTTTAACGAAGGACAGAGCGTGCCCGGAATTTCTCATGCACTTATTTTGGAAAGTATAAGGGAAAAGTAAATAACGCCTCTTGAAAACCCCCTGCTTTATTGATACAATACAATTTGAAAGGCAGGGGAAAGCTATATGCGCAAAATGGAATTTAAGATGGAACGCTCCGGTTTGTTGGAAATCGGGCAACAGATTACAGTAACGGAAGGCGAGCTTCCCAGCAATTATTATTATACCATTGACCCGTCCTTGGCGATGTCGGCAAATATTCCTTTCCGCAACCGTTTGGTGAGCAGGGAAGGAACAGTAGTGGACATTATCGAGAATGCCAGAGGATTTTATGTGACTGTGGAATTTGACGAGCCTGAGGTGGATAAATAGCAGTTACAAAAGGTCATGGAAACGGAGGATGTTATGTTAAAGAAGATTTCAACAGACAAGGCACCGGCTGCAATCGGTCCTTATTCACAGGGGATTATCACAGGTAATTTGTTGTTTGCATCCGGTCAGATTCCCATCAATCCGGCAAACGGTGAGATTGAGGCCACTGACATTGTAGGACAAACTGAGCAGGTGATGAAGAATATCGGAGCTCTTTTGGAGGCTGCCGGTACCGATTACACAAGAGTTGTAAAGACAGGATGCTTTTTGGCGGATATGAACGACTTCGCAGCCTTCAACGAGGTGTATGCCAAATATTTTACCGAGAAGCCGGCAAGAAGCTGTGTGGCAGTAAAGACATTGCCCAAGAACGTGCTCTGCGAGGTAGAGGTAATTGCAGAGGTGTAGAGTACATCTCGCATTGCATTTACTATCCCCGATAAAGGGTCTGCCGGATGCATAGTCCGGTAGTTTTTTGTGGTTAATACGGTGTCAGAAGATACCATGCCGGCCGCAGGCACGCTTCCGCTAAGGTTCGCAGCGCAGCGGCATGGTATCTTCTACCACCTTATATACTACAGATATGGCTGTCGAAATATGCAGTCACATTACTACCTAGGCAATATGTAGGCGTTACCGCGTGGGGATACACTTGACTGAGCGAATTATGCGCCACGGAAATGAGACTTAGGGGAAAATTGGAAGACACACCTTCCGATTTTCCCTGTGCTTGTGCGCCTAGCGGCGCACGTTTCTAACGGGTTAAAGTCCCGAATCCGC
>CALYZQ010000047.1 GCA_945609985.1 uncultured Lachnospiraceae bacterium
GTGGACAAGTCATATGTCATGGAATATAAGGATGCACAGATAACACCGGATTTCAAACCGCTCTCCAACTCTTTGTGTGTATCGGGGGAGAAGCTTTACTTTGTGGACAATCAGGGCATGACAATGCAGAGTATTTGCGAGGCAGATTTGTCCGGGGCAGAAAAGCCTACAAAGCTTTCCATTGATTTGAGCGAAGTCTTTGTGGAGGCGCTGACCGTAGAAACAGATAATAGTGGAGACGCAACTATTTATTGCATGGGACGTACGGTGGCGGAGAATAGCTTTTTGGTGGCGTATTCCGGGGAAGGCGAGTTGCTTTTCAGAAAGGATTTCGACGAGAGCTTAAGTAAAGCATTACAGAATAATGTGGTTTACAAGCTGGCATTAGACGGAGAGGGCAATATCTACGCCCTCTCCTCTGTATGCCTTTATTTGTTTGACAAAGACGGGGAATATCAGGGAGAAGTGGAGTGCCCTGGAAAAGGGTATTGCAGTATGGAGAGCTGTGGCGAAGAAGTATATGTCACTTATCGGAAGTCGGAGGGGAATGAAACGGAAATCGCAAAAGTGCAGTTTGCGTATAAGAACTTGACGAATGAAAAGGAGCTTCTGGGAGACGGAACGCTTTGGAAGGGACTGGGGAATACCTTGCTGACCCGTGATGGAGGTGCACTTTATACCTGCGATTTGATACAGGAAAAGGTAGTGAAGCTGTTTGATTTTGCCGCACATGATGTTGTCGGAAGTGAGATGCAGACAGTAGTGCAGAAGGAATCGGGAGAGCCCCTTTTGGTGTGCTGGAAGCTTCTGGATCAAGGCAGTCCGGTGGAACTTCTTAGCTTTCGGGAAGCAAAGGAAGGGGAAGAAACGGGAGACGGTAAGCAGGTGGTTACCGTGCTCAGTGTCAGTCCTTTTATGGAGGAGATGTTTGGAGATATAGTAATTGATTTTAACAAGCAGAGTAAGGATTATAAAGTGGTTTTTGAAACTATAGAGTTTACGGGCAATAAAATGGCAGACATATATGCATGCACAAACACCCGTCTTATGGCGAAGGAAAGTGCTGACCTATTGTATATGTTTGATTATGAAGAAATGGAGATATATCAAAGTCAGGGATTTTTAGAGGAATTAACTCCCTTTATAGAGAAATCGGACAAACTGGATATGGGGGATTTGGACGAAAGGGTTCTTCAGTGCCTCAGAATAGATGGAGGGCTGTATGGAATATCTGAATCACTTTCGATAACTACAATGTTTGGAAGACAATCGGAGTTGGGAGAGCATACAGGATGGACCGCGGAGGAGATGCTAAAATGGCTTAAGGAGCATCCGGGTGCGAAAGCAGAAGAGGGATTATCCAAGGAATATATTTTGGAGATGATACTCAAGGGAGATTTGGGTAGTTATATAGAAGAAGAGAGCCGGAAAGCGGATTTTGAGGGAGAAGAATTTTTGACACTGCTAACGGAAATAAATGATTTACATACAGACGAGGCACCTTATTATGATGATATGGAGGGTCTTTATGACACGGATACTGTAGTGTTGGCTGAACTGCATATGGGAAGCTTTTCAGAGACTAGTGGCTGGAGAGATGAACAATATGGAGATAAGCTGGTTTACCGGGGATATCCTACTGCTACGGGAGAACCTAAGTATATAGTCAGCATGAATGCTTTCAGTATTCTTACTAAGAGTAAATGTAAAGAAGGAGCATATGCCTTTATTGAATATCTGTTGATGAGAAAAGATGGCAGTGGTGGTTTTTTCACCTATAAGGTGGGGTATGAAGAGCGCAGAGAAGACTTCCTTGAAATGTATGCGACGGCTGAACTGGATAAAGAAGAATTGGAGAAGAGGGTAACTGCTCTGGAAAAAATGGTCGACAGGGCAGTGGCCGACACGATGGAAAACCAGACCATCCGTACCATGATTATAGAAGAAGCAAAGGCATATTTCGCAGGGGATAGGACGCTGGAGGACACCTGTCGGATTATTCAGAACCGTGTGCAGTTGTATCTGGACGAAAATAGTTGACAACTGTTTATATAAGGGATAAAGGAGAGGTAACAGAATGAAGAGACGATGGAGTATGCACAGCCTTATCGCAGGTATGCTTTTCCTCTTCTGTATGGCGGGCTGTGGAGAGGCAGCAGTACAGGAAATTGAAAAGGACACTGTGGTGAAGCAGGAAGTGGACTGGGAGCAGGGGTTTAAGGTAGGAGAAGTGAAGCAGGTACAGGATTGGAATACCTGTGATTTTACGAAATTGGAGCCGGAACATACCGGTGAAGGCACTTATACCAGCGGTAGAGTGTTAAAAACAGGTGGAGAAGAATACACGGAATTGCTGCGTTACAAATCCGGGGAGCAGGTAAACTATTATGTCAAAAGGACATCACCGGAGGGGGAGGATATATCCGAAACCTATATCGACCAGAGTAACTGGGAAATGGATAAGAAGGCTATTTTTCATTTAGATGAATCAGGGGATCAGATGTACTTTGGGGTAAAAGAACAGGGAAATGCACCCAGTGAATTCGGTCTGCCGGAGAATGTCTGGATTGTCACCACAGATAGAGAAGGAAAGCTGATTTCCCAAAGAAACCTGCATGAGGGACTTGCCGCTTTAGGCTGCGATGAAGATCCGGGATGGTTTTATGTGGACAGTGAAGGGTACTGCTATGTGCAGACTCAGGATAATAGCCAGAGGGGACACCTGTATGTGATTGACCCGGAGGGAAAGGGTGTGCTTTCCTATGACTGTAATGTCCCCATGAGAG
Source organism: uncultured Lachnospiraceae bacterium (assembly GCA_945609985.1). GTDB lineage: Bacteria > Bacillota > Clostridia > Lachnospirales > Lachnospiraceae > Acetatifactor. The sequence goes on from CALYZQ010000047.1 coordinate 2,787, forward strand.
ATATGATTTTTGCACCTGTACGGGATAACCACGGACGCTTGTTTTTCCCTATATATGAACAGGAGGAGAAGGCAACACTGCTTCTTTGGAGGGATACAGGTAATCAGTGGAGAGAGCTTGCGAGACTTGAATGGAAAACCATATCCACATGGTTTGGTATGGATGAAAACCTTATCTACTATCAGGATGGAAGTGATCTTGTGAGATGGGATGTACTGATGGGTGAGAGAGAAGCTATGCTAAATCTGACAGGGAACGGAGTAAGTGAGGGTGGAAACGTTCTGTTGTCATGGACGGGTGATGGTCAATTGTACCTTAGAAGCCATTCAGCAGATAAGGATTGGGTGGTAAAGGTGACAAAAGAACCGGTTATTTATGCGGAGCCTATAATCGTGGGAACGGATGTAGCCGGTTATCAGATGGAGACGATAAAGGGCGGTTTCATTACCTTTTCCCGCGAGAACGGGGTACCGCTTGAGATACAATATGAGAACGCGGAAAATCAGAACACGATATTTGTTGATGTGGTAAATGGAGAGGGCCCTGACGTTTTGTATGTGTATCCGAAGGACATGGCAACACTACGGGAAAAGGGGGCTTTGCTGGATATCAGGGAACTTCTGTCGGAAGAGGAAATAGAGAAGCTTCTGCCTCAGGCATTAGAGTTAGGAAGCGTTGGAGACGGTCTGTATGGGATTCCGTTATATATGGAATTCCACACCATGTTTGCCAATGAGGAGGTGTGGAGTGAGAGCAGCTGGAGTATAGAAGATTTTTTGAAATTGGTGGAACAAAATCCCCAGTTGGAGTGTTTGTTTACAAATGAGTATCATGATTATGCTGTTACTGAATTTCTGTTATGGTATGACTTTTTAGTGGAGAAGTGTCCATATATTGATTGGGAGAATAAAATCAGTAGTTTTGAGAAAAAGGGGTTTGCAGAGCTTCTGGAAAAGCTTTTGCTATATACCAAGGATTATTCGAGAAAAATTGAGGAATATCCGATTGGCATAGACCGGATGTTACAGAAGGAAGCTTTGGGATTTTTCCCTGTGGGATGCGATTTGATTGAGTATTGTCAGCTGATGGAGAAGTTTGAGGATAAATGCCATGCAGTGGGGATACCGTCACTGGATGACTCAGAGCATTATTTGTCTGCTGATGGTATGTTAGCGATCAATGCCAACGTGAGTGAAGAAAAGAAGGAGTCTATCAAAAAACTGCTGAAGTACATGATAGGAGAGGAAATGCAGAGAAGTATTTCAAAAGACTATCTAAGTGTTGTTGAAAACTTTGTTTTCGATAATCTACGGTATGATCCGGATAACGAGGAATACAAATTTGCGTGTGGTAATAATTTTTATCGCTACATTAGTGAAAGTGGGATGGCTTATGCAGAGGGGTATGAAGAACTGATTAAGAAGGCTAAGCCAATGACCCAAGAGTCGGTGATACTTACAATAATTTATGAAGAGATGGGTGCTTTTGCAGCAGGAGACAGTACTGCTCTTGAGGTGACCAGAAAGATAGATAACCGCGTCCAATTATATCTGGATGAAAATACGGACAGCTAATAGCCATGATTGAAATTGCAAAAGCAATTATAGTGGGAGAACTTACAAATGACAAATGAATTTGTAACAGAAAACCAAGACAATAATGACTATGGATGGAAACAAATAGACTTTTGGTATGATCGTAAACTCAGACTAAATAAGAATATATTTGTTTTGTGCATTAATATATTAGTGGTTCTGATATGCTTCATTTTGGATATCTTGTTAGATCCCAATAGGGGTGCGGTGAAAGGGTTTGGCTGGCTGATATTATTGGCAAGTTTGGTGGTGACATTTCCGCTTCATGAATTTATTCACGCACTTGCTTTACCGGCTAAACTAAGTTCGGGAAAGGTGCGTTTTGGAGTTTACTTGAAAATTAAATTTTTACCCATGCTATATGTGGCTTATGATGGGGAAATGCGAAAAGCAAGGTACATAGTAGTATTGTTAGCACCATTTGTAACGTTGACAGTAATTCCTATGACGGTAATGTTGTTGTTTCACATACATAATTATTTTTTGTACTGGGTTGTCTGTTGGAATGCAACAGGAGCAATCAGAGATATTTCCATGGCAGTAGAAAGTCTTTGGAAGCTTCCGAAAAACAGCGTCATTTATGGGGATTATTGGAGAGAAGGATAAGGTTTAAGAGGTGGAGAAAATGAAAAACAGTAGTTTTTTAATAAAAACTGTGTTATAATGAGCACGTGCGTGTAATGAGACACGGCGCAGTCGGTTACAGGCATGTGGCGGCCGAAAGGCAGGACAAGTTTTTATTGTTATAAGTGAGGTAGATAGATGACAAGAGTAATAGGTGTAAGATTTCGTACAGCGGGCAAAATTTATTTTTTTGACCCTCTGCAGTTTGCGATAAATAAAGGCGACCATGTTATTGTGGAGACCGCCAGAGGAATTGAGTTCGGTACGGTGGTAGCCGGTATCAAAGAAGTGGAGGATGACAAGGTAATCCAGCCCTTAAAGCCGGTGCTTCGCATAGCAAGTCAGCGTGATATTGAGCAGGAAGCTGCCAATAAGGTGAAGGAGAAGGAAGCCTTCAAAATCTGTCTGGAGAAAATCCGTCATCACGAGTTGGACATGAAGCTGATTGATGCGGAGTATACCTTTGACAATAACAAGGTGCTTTTCTATTTTACGGCAGACGGACGTATTGATTTTAGGGAGCTGGTAAAGGATTTGGCCGGCGTATTTAAGACACGTATTGAGTTAAGACAGATTGGTGTCAGGGATGAGACCAAAATTTTGGGTGGTATCGGTATTTGTGGTAGACCCCTTTGCTGCCACAGCTATCTGGCAGACTTTATTCCGGTTTCCATCAAGATGGCAAAGGAGCAGAATCTGTCCCTGAATCCTACGAAGATTTCCGGTGTGTGCGGCAGACTGATGTGCTGTCTCAAAAACGAGGAGGAGACCTACGAGGAGTTAAACCGCAGACTGCCTAACGTGGGAGATTTTGTGACCACGGAGGACGGCTATAAGGGTGAGGTACAGAGTGTGAATGTGCTCCGCCAGCTGGTGAAGGTAGTCGTGGATATGGATGATGAAAAGGAAATCCGTGAATATAGTGTGGAGCAGCTTCAGTTTAAGAAGAAGCATGGCAAGAAGGAAAAACTGGAATTGTCCAAGGAAGAGATGCTGGAGCTTGAGCGTTTAGAGCAGGAGGAGAAGCAGGAGAGAGAGTCCGAGGACGAGCAGTCTGTAAGACCTGAGCGCAGAGGCGAGCGAAAGTTTGAGGGCGGTCAGAACAGGCGCGACCAGGGAAGACGTCAGGAGCGAAATCACGAGGACGGTCAGGGCAGAAACAGACATCATGACAGACGTCCAGACAGAGCACAGGAGGCTGTGCAGGAAAATAAGGCTGAGGCTGTGGCGGAAGCTCCTTCGTCTGACAGACCCAGAGACGGACATCGTAACAGATACAGACATGACAGAAGAAACAGACACAGGGATAACAGACCTAAGGATAGGCAGGAAGGAAATTCAGAGCGTGAAGGAAATTGAGTTAAAGGAAAAAGAACGCTTGGATGAATTGCAGCGAAACGGCTATCGCATTATCCAGAACCCGGAGAAGTTTTGCTTTGGAATGGATGCGGTGCTGCTGTCAGGGTTTGTACGTGCCAAAAAGGGTGATGTTTTGTTGGATATGGGTACCGGTACCGGAATCATACCCATCCTTCTGGAGGCAAAGACCGAGTGTGCCCATTTGACAGGTCTTGAGATTCAGGAGGAGAGTGCGGATATGGCGCGCAGAAGTGTGGCATTAAACGGACTGTCCGACAAGATAGACATTGTGACAGGTGATATTAAAGAAGCAGGCAGTTATTTTGCGTCTGCTTCTTTTGACATTGTTACCTGCAACCCGCCCTATATGATAGGACAGCACGGACTGACCAATCCGGAGGAACCCAAGGCCATAGCAAGGCATGAGATTTTGTGTACTTTGGAGGATGTTATCAGCCAGGCGGCGAAAGTATTAAAGCCCGGAGGACATTTTTTCCTGGTACACAGACCTTTCAGATTGGCGGAAATTATGACCACTATGGCAAAGTATAAGCTGGAACCCAAGCGTATGCAGTTGGTTTACCCTTATGTGGACAAGGAGCCCAATATGGTGCTCTTGGAGGCTACCCGTGGCGGCAAGCCCCGCATGACAGTGGAAAAACCCCTGATAGTATATCAAAGTCCCGGGGTATATATGCCGGAAATCTATGATATCTACGGATATTAGAAGAAAATAAAAATTTTTTGAGAAATTTTGAAAAAACCCTTGACTGTAAATTTGGTTTATACCTTACAGTATGCTCATCATACAACAAAAGGAGGACAAATGATGACAATCAAGGAAGTAGAAAAGGTACTGGATATTCCCAGAGCAACCGTCAGATTTTATGAAAAGGAAGGGCTGTTGCGCCCGCAAAGGGGAGACAACGGATATCGCGCGTATAGTGAGCAGGATATGGAAGACCTAAAGAAGATTATTATTTTTAGGAAGCTGGGTTTTTCGCTTACGGATGTGGAGGATGTTCTGGACGGAGCAAAGCCTTTGTCTGAGGTGATTGAGAGTAACATCGGTCAGCTGGAGCTTCAGATGAAGGAGCTGGAGGGTGCCCTTAAGCTTAGCAAGAGGCTTAAGGAAAGTAAAGAAGAGATGGAAACCTTCGATGCAGACAAATATTGGAATCTGGTGGAAGAGGAAGAGCGGGCTGGAAACCGTTTTATGGAGATTGTGAAGGATATCGCTGAGTTTGAGAAAAACACGATTCTGAAGCACTTTTGCAGGAGGGATGAGAAGGGAAGGCTTGTGCCCAGTCTGATTATGACAGTTTGCCATTTCGCAGGAATTTTCCTGGGACTTGTGCTGGCAAACGGACTCATGACATTGACCGGTCATGGTACAGGAAAAATAGATCTGCTCTTGTTAGTGAAATGTTTTGTATTTGCAACACTGATAGAGGGTGTGCTTACACTTCCTATTTATCTGCTGGGAAAGAAGTATCCGAAAATTGCAAAGAACAGTCTTGCTATTTATGTAGATCTGGGGATTATACTGGTAATTGTGTTGTTACTTATTAAGAAATAGAAGGAACAGGAGAAATATATGGCAGGGAAATTATATTTATGTGCCACACCTATAGGAAATTTGGGGGATATGACGCCCCGTGTGGTGGAAACATTACAGATGGTGGATGTGATTGCGGCGGAGGATACCCGCAACAGTATCAAGCTGTTGAATCATTTTGATATCCATACCCCCATGACCAGCTATCATGAATATAATAAGGTGGAGAAAGCCCATCAGTTAATCGGGCAGATGTTAAACGGACAAAACATTGCCCTGATTACCGATGCGGGCACCCCTGCCATTTCCGATCCCGGAGAGGTGTTGGTACGAATGTGCCATGAGCAGGGAATTATAGTGACATCTCTGCCGGGAGCGGCGGCATGTATCACCGCCCTTACTTTGTCGGGACTTTCCACCAGACGTTTTTGTTTTGAGGGCTTTTTGCCTACAGAGAAAAAGGAAAAGAAGCTGGTGCTGCAGGAGCTTTCAGCGGAGAGCCGTACCATGATTTTGTACGAAGCACCCCATCATCTGGTGCGTACCCTGGAAGAGCTTTATGAGGCATTAGGTGACAGAAGTGTCACATTGTGCAGAGAGCTTACCAAAAAGTTTGAAACCGTGATGCCCACTACCTTTGAGAAGGCCTTGGAGTATTATAAGACCGAGGAGCCTAGGGGAGAGTATGTGCTTGTGATAGAAGGCAAGAGCTTTGAGGAAAAGCGCAAGGAAGAAATTGCTTCCTGGGAGGATATGTCCATTGAGGAGCATATGGCACATTATGAGGCACAGGGCATGGATAACAAGTCTGCCATGAAGCAGGTAGCAAAGGACAGAGGTGTGGGGAAACGTGAGATTTACCAGTATCTTCATGGGAATGAGTAGACCGGGCGACACGCAGGATTGACGTGTGAGGGAAGGAAGCAGTGCGAGGAAGAAAAGTGCACGGCGTGAATGATACCGAGATTACTAAGAGGTATATTGTATGAATTGCAAGATTCAAAGTAAGATGCTTGCCGGAGCAAGAAGACAATTTTGTCTGGATATCGGTATGGATTATGAGGAATATGAGAAGAATCCTAATAAGAAGGCATATATTGTGAAAAGCAAATACAAGGAAGGAACCACCCTGCCGGGTACGGACGGAGCCAGAATCTATTACGGTTCGGATTCGTTCTTTTGGGCAACTATTTGCATGGGGCAGCTGTTCCTTTGTGTGGATGAGCAGATTTATGACTGGGCAGTGGAGGAGTTTTCGGACTGTGCGCCGGAATGGTTTTGCGAGTATGGAAATCTGCGGAAAATAGATGAGAAGCTTAAGGAGTTCGGACGTAAAATCGGTGATACCCATGTGTATTTTTTACCGGGTGAGGTTGAAACTGGGAATGCGCATGACCGACAAGTGACAACCGGAGTAATGTCAAGTGCCCAAGCGGCAACAGACGAGTGCCAAGGAACTTATCAGTGGTATGAACAGGAGGAAATCCTTCGATTCAAAGAAGGCAACCGTTTTGACAGAGCCATCTGCTTTTCCCCTACCCAGCCGGACGTGCTGGCGGTGGCAGCCATAAGACCTGCGGCGGAAAAAACCTACGACCAGTCTCACATGGCAGGTATGGCGGGAGTCAGTGAGGATGGCAGGTATCTGTGGCAGATAGGCATTAATGTGGACGATGATTATCGGGGAAAAGGACTGGCAGCAGACCTGGTGCATATGTTAAAGGAGGAAGTTATCCGCAGAGGGAAAATTCCTTTTTATGGCACCAGTGAATCCCATATCATCTCTCAGACAGTGGGTTTGAAAGCGGGATTTGTGCCGGCGTATACGTCAGTGTATGTGAAACCGTTGGAGCAGGGATAAGTTTGAGAAATACAATTGCGACTCTTAAAAGTTGTGGAAATAGTTTTAGAGAGAACGAAGGAGAAAACTCATGGCAAAGTCGAATTGTGACACATGTGTCAATTATGTGTATGATGAGGATTATGAATGTTATGTGTGTCTGGTGAATCTGGATGAGGACGAGATGTATCAGTTTTTGTCCGGAAATAAGTGGGAATGTCCGTATTATCAGCTGGACGACGAGTATGGTGTTGTAAGGCATCAGATGTAGAAGGGAAGTAAGTGAAATGAAATTTATGCGACAGCTTGCAATCATCATGAGCATTTCCTTTATTGCAGAGGTAATGGAGTATTTGATACCTCTTCCGGTGGCGGCCAGTATCTATGGCCTGATTTTGATGCTCATAGGCCTGATTACCAAAATCATACCCCTGCATAAGGTGGAAGATGCGGCAGATTTCCTTGTGGAAATCATGCCGATTTTGTTTGTGCCGCCTACGGTGGGAATTATGGCAAGTGTGGAAGCGTTGAAGCAAATGCTGGTACCGCTGTGTGTGATTTCCGTGGTGTCTACCGTTCTGGTCATGGTGGTGACGGGAAGGGTTTCCCAGAGGATGATTCGTAAGGGAAACGGTGATGCACGTGATGGGGTGTCTATGGATGGCGCCGTTACACAGAAAGGAGCTATCCAATGAAAGATATGTTGACCCAATCTGCGTTTTTTGGCGTGGTAATCAGCCTCCTTTGCTTTGAAGTGGGACTCTTTTTAAAGAAAAAGACGGGGCTTGCCATCGCTAATCCATTGCTTGTGGCAGTGCTTATGATTGTAGCATTTTTGCTGTTGTTTGATATTGATTACGAAGTTTATGCGAGCGGTGCGAAATATATTGATTTTTTCCTGACTCCGGCAACTGTCAGTCTGGCGGTGCCGCTGTACCGTAAGTTGTCCCTACTGAAAAAGTATCCCAAGGCAATTTTTGGTGGAATTGCAGCAGGAGTTCTGACCGCTATGGTGAGCATTTTCCTTATGAGTCTCGCCTTTGGACTTACACATGAACAGTATGTAACCCTGCTCCCTAAGTCCATTACCACGGCTATCGGCATGGGTGTGTCAGAAAAGATGGGCGGTATTGTGACCATCACTATCGTAGCAATTGCCATCAGCGGTATCGGAGGCAATATCATTGCAGAGTTTGTCTGCAAAGTATTTAGAATCACAGAGCCCATTGCCAGAGGACTTGCCATCGGCACAGCCTCCCACGCCATGGGAACCTCCAGAGCCATGGAGCTTGGCGAAGTGGAAGGCGCCATGAGCAGTTTGTCCATTGTGGTTGCGGGGATTATAACGGTTGTGTCAGTATCTGTGTTTGCGATGTTTATATGATGATTTCTCCAGACGGAAGAATATAAAGACTAAAATATGATGGTTCGTGGACCTATGTAGAAGAAAAGTGACAAAAGGTCCAAATGAACATCGTTTTAGGGCGAAATAAGTATATATTTTATGGGTTTTGGACCTATGGAAGAAAAGGAGTATGCAGGAAACTCAAAATGACAAAAATGAGTTTCTCGGAAACGGATTTTTCTGTAGGGGTCCAAAACCTAGAATTTTATACAGTTAATTTGGGAAAAAGGGCTAGTAATTGTTTCCTGGGAGAGTATTTTTGCGCATGGGTCCAAAGTGGAATAATTTCAAATGGATTTCAATTTCTATCTTTACGTGAGCATGTATATATGTTTTAATTGTTTTGTAAAAACAAAACATCAAATTCAAAAGGAGGTATGCATTACGATTTATGAACGAATTTTAAAGGAACATAAACAGCTTCAAGAGCAAATCAAGGATTTAGAAGCTAAAATAGCCACTCTTCCCAAGGGAAAACTGATTTGCTGTCACAACAAAAAGTATTATAAATGGTTCTCAAGCAATGGTCATGAGAAGACCTATATCCCCAAAGCCAATCGCGCTCTTGCGGAACAATTGGCTACCAAAAAGTATCTGACTCTTACGTTGGAGGACTTAAAGAATGAAGTAAGGGCCTTGGATTTTTACTTAAAGCACCACAATAAAGATGCCGGGCAGGCAGAGAAGCTACTCACAGAAGAATCCGGATTTTCAGAACTTTTATCTTCGCATTTCACACCACTATCTCAGGAATTATCTTCTTGGAAAGAATCCCCTTACGAACAAAATCCATATTATACGGATCAATTAATTCACCGAACAGCGGCGGGAATACACGTGCGCTCCAAATCAGAGGCAATGATTGCGTTGTTATTACATAAGAATAAAATCCCCTTTCGATATGAGTGCGTGCTTAGGCGAAATGAAACCACGGTTTATCCGGATTTCACCATTCGACATCCTAGAACCGGAGAATACTATTATTGGGAGCACTTTGGTTTGATGGATGATCCTGCCTACTCTAAAAATGCTTATTCTAAATTGCAGTTCTATACTTCTTGTAATATTATCCCTTCCATTCAATTAATCACAACCTTTGAAACAAAAGATATCCCACTAAGCTCAGAAATGATAGAAAACCTGATAGAGTATTATTTCTTGTAGAAAGCATGCTGAGGACAAAGTGAAGAGGAAAGTGTTGGAAATCGAGTACGATGAGGGTTCGAAAAAAAGACTTCTATTGATTGACGAAAATTAACGGATGTGTTAATAAATAACTGGAATGGATTGACATAAATTAATGAATGTGTTAATTTGTAGTTAACAATCGGGAATGGAGAAGAATACTTATGTTCATTGAAGAAAGACATCAGGCGATACTCAACTGGTTACAGGAAAAGGGAAGTATTACAGTAGGAGATATTCAGAGTCAGTTTGGTGTGGGTTATGATTCTGCTAAGAGAGATTTACGGATTCTGGAGGAGAAGGGTCTGCTTAAGAGAACTCACGGCGGAGCGCTGCCCCTGCGTCAGGTAGCGTTTGGCAGACCGGCAAAAAATACAGTAAGAGATATTCCTGTGATTAAGGAAAACTATTTTCAGATTGCCATGAAGGCAGTTTCCATGATTGAGAACAATGATGTGATTTTTCTTACTTCTGCTACAGTTTGTTATTTTATGGCGCAGAACATACCGGATAATATTCGGGTAAGAGTGGTAACCAATTCTATTGTGATAGCGGAGGAACTGCGCATGAAGGATAATGTATCCGTGATTTTGCTTGGTGGAGAGATGGATGACAAGGGGAATTGTTATGATGCTATGGCAGTGGAAATGATAAAAAGACTGCGTTTTGATAAATGCTTTATAACAACTGCCTGTATCTCGGCGGAGTTTGGACTGTCCATACAAAGAACCGCGGCTATCAGTTTTTTTAACGCCGTGATGGACAGCTCCAAGAAATCGGTAGGTCTCTACCCCAAGGAGAAAATAGGTTTTGATTCCATAGTAAGTATTTGTCCTGCAGAGCGTCTTGAAATGTTGATCACCGATTGGGATGCGGCAGAGGAGGACTTGCAGTTGTTTGGGGATAAGGGGATAGAGATTGTGGTGGTAGAGAAGACAAATTAGGTAATTGACCTTGCCCTGGGGACAGGTTTATCATAGAGCATGAGATATTATGCGGAAGAGTTTTGTGAGAGGAATGATTATGTACAATAATAATCAAAAGATATATGTAAGGGGAGGCTGCAGGCTGGAGGGGGAAGTATCTTTGGACGGCAGTAAAAATTCGGCACTTTCCTGTATGGTGGCTGCCTGTCTGGTGGAAAACGGAGAGGTTGTCAGACTAAAGAATGTGCCGGATGTATCGGACGTAAGAATCTTGATAGAAATTTTGCGTGGTTTGGGCAAAACCGTGGAGTATGAAGAAAATACCATTGCCTTAAGCGGCAGAATAACGGACTGTGAGGTTTCGGCTCATCTGGCGGGGAAGCTTCGAGGTTCTACCTATTGTCTGGGACTTTTGATAGGAACGGTTGGAAAAGCGCGAGTGGGTCTTCCGGGGGGAGATGCTATCGGTGAGCGCCCCATAGATATTCATTTACAGGGTATGAGCATGCTGGGCATGTGTTATACACTTCAAGAGGAATATGTAGAGGCAGAGTGTGGTGAAGGATTAAAAGGCGCAGAGATTTATTTACGGTTTCCCAGTGTGGGTGCCACCTGCAATCTGATGATAGCAGCGGCGAAAGCGGAAGGAAGAACCATTATTGATAATGCGGCTAAGGAGCCGGAAATAGTGGACTTGGCTAACCTGCTGTGTGCGATGGGTATCCGGGTGACCGGTGCGGGTACGGATCGCATCGCGATATATGGGACAACACAGGTTAGGGGAAATATTATTCATGATGTTATTTCAGACAGAATAGAAGCGGGTGTATTGCTTACCTCCGTGGCGATTACGGGAGGCAGGCTTACGTTGCGTAACAGTACGCCTTATCATTATAATTCATTATTGCATCAGTTAAGGCTTGCGGGAACGTATGTGGATACCGAAGAAAATACAGTGTATGTAGACGGCACTAATAATATGCATGCTACGCGGGTGACCTGTATGCCCTTTCCCGGAATCGCAACGGATATGCAGCCTCAGTTTGCAGTGCTTTGTCTGCAGTGTGAGGGCGAAAGTGTGATTACTGACATGGTATTTCCGGAGCGTTTTTCTTATGTGAAGGAACTTAACAAAATGGGGGCAGGGATATCCCGAAGAGGGAATTCCATAAGTATTATCGGAAAGCGCAGCTTGATTGGGACAGACGTGACAGGAAATGATATCAGAGCGGTGACGGCGCTTATCTGTGCCGGAATGATTGCGGAGGGAGAAACCGTGATTGACGGTATGGTACACTTAAACAGAGGCTACCATAATATTATTGATAAGTGGAGAAGCCTGGGTGCAAATATTGATATCAGGTAACGCAAGATATAAATGGGAGGAAACAGTATGCAACAGCTTCAATTATTGATGCAGGCCTTGGAATACATAGAGCAGAATCTGACCACCAATATGAAAACGGAGGAAATTGCAAAGCATTGCTATTGTTCCAAGTCCTCATTGGAGAAACTATTCAGATGTATCAATAATATCAGTGTGCATGACTATATTGCCAGAAGACGGATGACCTATGCGGGCAGGCTTTTGCTGGAGGATAAGGATATTGGTGTGCTTCAGATTGCTTTGGAACTTGGTTTTGGCAGTCATGAGGCATTTACAAGGGCATTCAAACAGGTGTGGAATTGTACACCTTCCAGGTATAGGCAAAATAAGCATCATATAGAGCTCTTTCCCCAATATGCCGGATACACCGTGATTGGGAAAGATGAGCATATGAAACGTAAAAATGTGGATATCAGCAAGCTGTATGATTTGCTCAGAGAGCGCAGAGAGTGCTACTTTATCTGCGGAGATATACAGGGGTTAATCGGATTTAATGATATTTCAATCAAAGCAGGTGATTTGGCAATTATTGAGGCGCTTAACAGAATGGAGGCGGCAGCAGGTGAGGGGGATGTGGTGTTCCGTATCGGCGCCGATGAATTTGTCATAGTGACGGATTCCACAGATAAAGCTTATGCTAACGGACTTGTGGAGGAGATTTTGTCCCATAATGGGGAGAGTTTTGCTTATGTGGACAGAGCATTGCCGCTAGCACTGTATGCATCGGCTGTCTTACTGGAGGGAACAAAATTGTGTTACAGGGATTTGTTTGAAAAGCTTCATCATACCATTATGGAGAGCAAGTTTAAAAAATAACGATATGCTAATCAATATCAAATGATATAAAAATTGTTGTGCAGAAAAAACGTTTGTGATAGAATACTTTTTGTAAAAACATAAAAACAAAAAGGAGAAAACGTAAATGAGAGTAATAAAAGCAAAAGATTACGCTGATATGAGCAAAAAGGCAGCTGATATTATGGCTGCACAGGTACTTATGAAGCCTGAATGTGTACTGGGTCTTGCTACAGGCTCTACACCCATTGGTTTATATCAGAATCTTGTGGAAAGATACCAGGCAGGGGAACTGGATTTTTCAGCTGTAAGAACCGTGAATTTGGATGAATACAAAGGCTTACCTAAGGAAAACGACCAGAGCTATTATTACTTTATGAATGATAACCTGTTCTCTAAGGTAAATATTGATCCGAAGAACACCAATTTACCGGATGGTATGGAGCCGGACAGCAACAAGGCTTGTGAGGACTATAACAAGATAATTGACAGCATGGGTGGTGTGGATATTCAGCTGCTTGGTCTTGGACACAACGGACATATCGGCTTTAACGAGCCCGGTGACAGCTTTGTGCCGGACGTACATTGTGTAGATTTGACACAGACTACCATCGAGGCAAACAAGAGATTCTTTGCTTCCATTGATGAAGTGCCCAAGCAGGCTTATACCATGGGTATCAGAAATATTATGTTTGCAAAGAAGATTCTGGTAGTGGTAAGTGGTAAGGATAAGGCTCCTATTTTGAAGGAGGTAATCAATGGACCTATCACTCCCAAGGTGCAGGCTTCCGTATTGCAGCTTCATCCCGATGTTACCATTGTCGCAGATGAGGATGCATTGTCAATGATGTAAGAGAAATTTAGAACAGCTCCCGCGCGATTGCGAGGGAGCTGTTTTTGTATAATTATTAGTGAATCCTTCCTTCTCCTGTTTCGATGCGGCTTTCCACATGGGCAAGCAGTTCCCTGCACCATTTATGGGTTGCATCGATATCACTGCATAAATCGGTCATGATACGTTTGCCTTCAGACAGGGCATCCTCATACTGCTTTTTAGTCAGCTCGCCTGCGTAATAAGCGGCATCCAGCTCATCGCGGTCAGCTTCTTTGACATCTCCCTGGGGCGTGAAAATCACATCAAGGTATTTGTCAATTATGGCAATTACGCCATCGGGTTCGTATTCCCAGCCTTCAATTACATCTACATACCATACGGAGACGGTTTTGTCCGGCAGAAATTTGGCAGTTATACAGTGGCTGGTATCGTCGGGAAGAAGCTGGAGCCAGACCATATCTTTGCCGCATACAGGTGCAGAGCCTGCCTTATGGAATTCCCAATACCGGTATTCGCCGTCAAGTAACTGAATCAGGCTGACAAAGCCGTGAAAATAATCAGTATCCACACGCATCTGATAATAGGGAAAGCCCTGAAAATACCACTTTAAATCCCGGTCCAAACGTTTTCTGGTCATAATGCTTCCTCCTTGGGTATTTGATAGTAGTATATATAGTTTCATTATAAAATAATTTGGAAAATGACGCAAGGAGCGTAGTGAAAGTATTCGCTAATATGGCGTACAAACAGAGAAAGCTTCCGAAAATCGTGAGGATTACTCTTGCGGTACAAGAGTTCATTTGCTAAAATAAAACCGAGGTAAGGTTATGTATCGTAGAAAATTCCGACAAAGGTTAAGCTTTATTTTTATACTGGCTTTTTTGTTTACAGGAATCTGCTTTGAGACAAACAGGGTAGATTCTTATTTTGCTACGGAAAAATATGATGACAGAGCGGTACTTACGGCTGCAAAGGCATCAGTGGAGCAGGTTGCGATTAAGCCCGAAATATCAAGTCCGGACCGATTGTACAGCAATCTTACGGAGCGGAGCCGGTTTGTCGGCAGACGTACGACGGGAAACAGACTTCATGCAGTGCTGTGGCTGTTTGTGACAATGCTTATGATATTGCTTTCCCTTGCCTTTGTTATAGGATATGAACGTCAGAGTGCCGTGCTGAGCAGGAGATTTATTATTGCTTACATACACCATCAGGACGGAGAAAAGGCATCCTTCTCACTATATTTAAGAAAGCCCGCAGAGGCGGCAAATAATATAGTTGAGAATGGAGAAAAATATGAGTTTAGGAATGTGGATTATAGTAATTGTGGGTGGCGCAGCAGGTTTGCTTTCAACATTGTACCTGTTAGTTTCACTCTTTGTTGTGTTGGGCTATAAGCTTTACAGAAAGGTCATACACAAAACTTCCTGGTTCGCATAAAATAAAATTGCAGGCGGTCATCTTAAGGAGACCGCCTGTTATCAATAGGAGGTATTTTTCATGTTTATCGGAAATCATCTTTCATCATCTAAAGGCTTTGAACATATGGGGAAGGAGGCATTAGCCCTAAATGCCAACACCTTTGCCTTTTTCACCAGAAATCCAAGGGGCGGTGCAGCAAAGGAAATCGAACCGGAGGATGCAAAAAAGCTTCGTGACCTGCTTGAAAAAGAGAAGTTTGGTGTATTGGTAGCCCATGCCCCCTACACTATGAATGTGTGTGCCGCAAAGGAGGATATCCGTAGCTTTTCTGTGGGTATGTTAAAGGATGATTTGGAGCGCATGGAATATCTGCCGGGTAATTATTACAACTTTCATCCCGGTGCTCATGTGGGACAGGGAGCGGATGTTGCGATTCCCCTGATAGCGGAGGCTATCAATGAAGCATTAAAACCGAAGCATTCTACAACGGTTTTGCTGGAGACTATGGCGGGAAAGGGCTCTGAAGTGGGGCGTAATTTTGAAGAGCTTAGAGCAATCCTGGATTTGGTAAAGCTTCCCGAAAAAGTAGGAGTTTGCTTTGATACCTGTCATGTGTGGGATGGCGGTTATGATGTTGTAAATGATTTGGATGGTGTGCTGGCGGAGTTTGACAGAGTAATCGGACTGGATAAATTAAAGGCAGTCCACTTTAATGACAGTATGAATGAATGTGGCAGCCACAAGGACCGTCATGAGAAAATCGGTGAAGGAAAAATAGGATTGGAAGCCATGAAAAGAATTGCTAAGTATCCTCTCTTACAGGGTATCCCTTTTATTCTGGAGACGCCCAATGATGATGAGGGTTATGCAAGAGAGATTGCATTGATACGAAGCTGGAGCTAATGAGAGAGCCGACACATTATTGTGCCGGCTTTATTACATGTGTGGGAACAGGGTGTGGGAGGAGGAGGACACCATGATAGCCGCAGGCACGCTTCCGCTATGCTTCGCATCGTAGCGGTACTAAGCTCGAAGGCGTTATTACGCCGTATACCTCGCTAAGTGCCGACGTGCTCAGAATGCACTGCTTGTATCATGGTGTCTTCCTCTCCCCACGCCCTGTTTCCGCACACGCAAAAACCCCGACAGAACAATGTGTCCTGTTGGGGTTGCTATCTTCTTATAGGGAGGAAACATGTATGCAATTCCTACCTTTACCCTTAGCAGCATAGAGTGCTTTGTCGGCCTTGTCGATGGCGGATTTGTAATTAATGCCGTTATATGGCGCGATTCCGATAGAGATTGTGGTGGGACAGATATCGTTGTTGCTGTTTTCTACTGACACGCGTAAGGCTTCGGCAATATCCGTTGCCTTGTCCAAAGGACAGTGGGGAAGAATAATAACAAATTCCTCGCCGCCCCAGCGGATAAAGTAACTGTCGCGTGTAAGTACATTTCGTACACTGTCAACAACACTTTTTAAGATGCGGTCTCCGGCTACATGACCGTAAGTATCATTCACTTGTTTGAAGAAATCAATATCAAACAATAAGATGCTGATATCCTTTCCCATTTCCCGCTTAAACAGCAGGGTGTCCGGTTCTATAATGTATTCCAAAATATTGCGGTTATACACATCTGTCAGAGTGTCATAGGTGGAAATGTGTTCCAGCTTTCTGGCAGTCAGATAATGTGTGGTATAAAGCTTTTGCATAAAATAATGGGCAAAGCAAATGGCAACCACACAGGGGATGCCCAATGAAAGCATAAGATCCAAGGATTCATAGTGATTAAAGGTGTTAGATATCAGGATGTCTGCAATCAGAAGGGAGTGCGCCACAATGGCATATTTCAGCGGGGCACAGAAGCCGATTGCAAAAAACATCAGGTGCATGATAATAAAGCCTTCCCGGGCAAAGTCCTTGATGGGCAGATATACAATGGCCCAGATAGTGTTCCACATAATACAGTGAAGCACTACATAACATAACGGAACCATGATTTTGTAAGATTTCACTTTAAAATATACGATGGCATAAATGATAGTAGGAATAAGAGACATCCCACGGGGGATAACGGTCTCGGTGGCGAAACGTCCAAAAAGCTGACAGTCAGAAATAAAATAACTTACACTTGCCAAACAGGAAAAGACAATCACCCAGAAACTAAAATCCTTGTAATATTCATACTTTGACTGAAAAAAAACTTTTTTATCTATAGGCATAAATACGTTTTCCTTTCCAAAGAATAGTTTTTCTCTTTCTCATTATAACTAAAAAAAACGCAAAAGACTAGACAAATTTCGAGAATAAGTAAATTGATATCCGCAGATACTGTAAAGGTAACCGAAAACCGTCTTGAAATTTGGGAGGTCATAACAATGAGTAATATTTCAGAACTTGATTTACAGAACCTGCGTCACCTGCTTGGTGGCTATGATACCACACATTGCAAAATGAAGGAATATGCACAGATGGCAACTGATTCACAGATTAAGCAGTTCTTTGAAAAAGGTGCAAAATCTGCCATGGAAAATAAGCAGCAGTTAATGAAATTTTTGCAGTAGGAGGGAATGGATATGCAGGAGAAAACAATGGTAGCAGATACCCTTGCAGGTATCAACGGAGAATTGACACGTCTGGCAGGAATGATTGCTCAATCTGAGAATAAGGAATTAAAGCAGACCTTAAAGCAGTTTAGAAATGCTTGTGAGCAGTCTCAGGAAGAGCTTTATCAGATTGCCAGAGAGAAGGCTTACTATGTGCCCGCTCAGAAGGCAACAGAGGAAGAGGTGGCTCATGTAAAAGGGCTCTTTACGCAGGGGACACTTTAAGATGAAAAGACCAGGCTACACTTTTGGTGTAGCCTGATTATTATGGTATAAAGGCTATGTTATTTACAATATAAAATGCTTGTGATAAGATTATTTTGATAGCTGAAGATTGTAATATTTTAGGGAAATCAAAGGTACGATAGATAAAGGGAGCAGTATGGAAAGAAAAGAACACATTAGATATACTAAATGGATATTTTGGGGGTTCGGTATTATTTTGTTGGTTGCACATGGTTTCGCGGTGACCGGAATATACGATGATGCATGGTTTGCAGAAGTATTAAATGAGTATAAGCTAATGGATTATTTGGAATATAGATATCAGATATGGACATCAAGATTACCGATTGAAGCGGTTTTAGTATATTTGACGAGGCTTAATCCCTGGATTTGGAAGATATGCAATGTACTTATTATTTTGTTACTTGTATATGAATGTTGCGTTATTTGGGGCAAGGTTTGCGATGTTTTTACAATAAGTGTATTTATACTATTAGTATT
>CALYZQ010000048.1 GCA_945609985.1 uncultured Lachnospiraceae bacterium
CGACTACAGATCAGTCCGCAAGCGTAGCGGTGGAATTATATGATGCTCAAAACAATTTGGTAGAGCATCCCATGCTGGTGAAGAATGTAAATTATGTTCATATGAAGGTGGAAGTGTTAGCTACCAAGGAGGTTCCTGTTGAGTTTGATGTGATGGGTGTTCCGGCAGAGGGATATATGGCAACCGGAGTGGTGGAGAGTACTGTTTCCAGAATCCGTATTGCAGGAAGAACATCAGCGCTTAATGCGGTTAACAAGATAAGTATACCGGCTGAGAAACTGAATATTACAGGTGCTGATGAAGACATGGTTGTTGCGATTAATCTGAAGGAATATCTGCCTGATGGTATCAGATTGGCTGAGAGTGGCAGCAATTCCATTTCTGCAAGGGTATATATTGAGCCTATTGTAGAGAAGCGCTTAGAGGTTCCGACCACCAGTATAGAGATTGCTAATTTGCCACAGGGATATACGGCCAATATCCCGGATAATGATGTATATTATGCGCTGGAGGTAATGGGGCTTGCTAAATTGATAGATCCTCTCAGACCTGCTGCATTGGGTGGAATAGTTGATATTGCTGCCTGGATGACTGAGCAGGAGATTGATGAACTGCAAAGCGGTATATATGAGATTCCTGTAAGCTTTAATTTATCAAAGGATATTACTGTTGTAACTCCGGTTACGGCTCGGGTTGTAATATTAAAGCAGGAAGGTGAACTTTAAAAATGACTTGTGATTCCGCGCTAAACATGGTATAGTTAAATTAGATATATGGGGCGGAAAAGATAACATAAGAATTGGAGGAAGGGCTATGGTACGGCAAAAGGTAGTTATCAAAAATCCTACCGGCCTGCATTTGAGACCGGCTGGTATTTTGTGCAAGGAAGCAATGCAGTTCAAATCCCTGATTACATTCAGTTTTCGGGATAATACGGCAAATGCAAAAAGTGTTTTGAGCGTGTTGGGAGCTTGTGTAAAATGTGGTGATGAAATTGAATTTGTCTGTGAAGGCGAAGACGAAGAGGAAGCATTGAATACCTTAGTGGCAGCAGTAGAAAGCGGACTTGGAGAATAATGAAATGGACAGCTCATCTTAGGATGGGCTGTTTTGCATCTGTGGAGGAGTTGTGGTGGGAGGGGATACCATGGCTCAAGCAGTGCATTCTGAGCACGTCGGTCCTTAGCGAGGTAATTGCATCGTAAGATGCAATTAAGCGAGCTTAGTACCGCTACGATGCGAAGCATAGCGAAAGCGTGCCTACGAAGCCATGGTATCCCCTCCCACCACAACTCCTCCACAGATGCAATGATACATATTGGGAGCGAAAATATGAAGCTGAAAATAGCAATTTGTGATGATGAAGCGGCGCAGAGGGCATATCTTCTGGATGTGGTAGGCGTATGGGCAAAGAGAAACAGGCATGTGACAGAGATAAAGGATTATCCATCTGCAGAAGCATTTTTATTTGACTATGAAGAGGAAAAGGATTTTGATATATTACTGTTAGATATAGAAATGCCCGGGATGAGTGGAGTAGAACTGGCAAAAAAGGTCCGTCCGGGGAATCCCTCCATTCAGCTTGTGTTTATCACCGGTTTTTATGAGTATTTTGGAGATGGTTTTGATGTGTCGGCATTGCACTATTTGATAAAGCCTGCCAATGTGGATAAGTTATATCCGGTGCTAGACAGAGCTGTGGATAACCTTTCTTATCGTCAGCGCTCGGTACTCTTAAATACCTCCGAAGGCGATATCAAGTTGTCCTTGGCTGATATTGTATATATCGAGGCAGATAAAATGTATCTGATGGTGCACACCATGAAGGAAACTTATCGTGTGAGAATGACGTTGGCCAAGATGACAGAGCTTTTGGATGATACCTTTTTTAAGGTACACCGCTCTTACATAGTAGGGCTGAAATATGTGAAGAAAATTACACACACGGATGTCTATATGTCGGACGGGTCTTTGGTGCCCATCAGCCGTGGTATGTATCAGGAAGTACATGAGGCACTGATTAAAAACTTGTAACCGGAATGGGTGCTATGAAAAGTTATAAAAATTTACAATACACAAATGAGGTACAGGGATGAAATTTATTGACAGATTGGTAGAGCGAAAGGTGGCATCTTTCCAATCGGAAATCATGCAGAAATATTATGAAGAGGTTGAGGATATGTATCTGAAGATGCGTGGGTGGCGCCACGATTACCGCCATCACATTCAGGTAATGAAGGTACATGCCGCAAACGGTGAGCATGAAGCGGTGGAGAACTATCTGGACATGCTGGATGATGATTTGACCAACGTGGAAACTGTCATTAAGACCGGAAACAAAATGGCGGATGCCATATTAAACAGTAAGCTGAGTATTGCCCGCAAGAACGATATCAGAGTTAAGGCAGAGGCGAAGATACCGGTTTCCCTTACAGTGTCAGAGCTTGATTTGTGTATTGTCATCAGTAACCTATTAGACAATGCCATTGATGCCTGCAAGGAGCTTCCTGAGGAAGAAAGATTGATTCGCGTGTATATGGAAATGAAGGGAAATTATCTATATCTGTCAGTGGCAAACACTGCTTCCGGTACCAAGAAAAAGCACTTCAAGAGTACCAAGGGAGAGGGGCACGGCTTCGGTATTATGCGTATTGACGGCATTGTGGAAAAGTATAACGGATACATTACAAGAGCGTCGGAGGAAGGTGCCTTTACAACGGAGGTTTTGCTTCCCCAATAAATAAAAGTTGCAATTGGTATCAAAAAAATGACATTTGGTATCAAAATTGCACTTTTATTTTTTTATACGCTATGCTATGTATAGAGAACGACATCGGCGGGGATTGTTCGGTGAGAACTGCCACTGTCAGAGGGAAGGAGAAAATAAATTGGGTAATGAGAAAGTTTCAAAGGAAAAGAAAAAATACAGCCGCATGGGCAGTATCCTGTATGCGTTAATAAATATCTGGGGAATTAACCGGATGTATCTGGTGCTGGTGCTATTCGGAGGTCCCATACTGATGTTAAATCCGCTGGTAAATTCATATTTTACCAAGGTGGTTATTGATGAATTGACGCTCGGCTCTGCCTTTGAGCGGGTGGCATTTGTGGTGGTGGCTTATTCGTTACTGTTGAGTGTCATCAAATTGGCAGGACAGTTTGTGATGACCAGAATAGATGCCAGAAGATATTATGTGACCGGAATATACCAGTCGAGAATGGAACGGAAGCATTTTACTACAGATTATCAGACTACAGAGAATCAGGAGTACCGCAAGGTACAGGGCTTTGCCGGCAGAGATTCCTGTATGGGTGATGCGGCAGTAGAATTTGTGGGAACAGATCTGTTTCAGTTCATTGCAGCATTGTTTAGTATTATTGCAAGTGCAACAATGATGGCAGCGGTGAATCCCATTTTGTTTGCCGTAATTGCAGTGGCAGCGGTGTTGTCCGCGGTAAGCAGCCGTTGGCAGACGAAATACTATGAAAAGAATAAGGATAAGTGGGAAAAGGAAGAGCGTAAAAAGGGATATCTGGAAAATCTCTCCCATGATTTTACCGTGGCAAAGGATATTAAACTTTATGGCATGGAGGGCTGGATAGACAAAATGATGCGCGACTATCAGAGGTTTCTTCTGATGTGGAGTAAGCGTTGCAGTTTAAGGGGCTTTCTGGCATCATTGCTTTCCGGCATTTTGACATTGTTACAAAACGGTACTGCATATCTGTTTTTACTTGGCATGTTGCTTGGAGGTAAGATTTCGGTTGGTGATTTCGTGTTCTTCTTTAGCCTGGTGGGTCAAATTGCACAGAACCTGCAGAGCTTGCTGGGAACGGTTGTCAAACTGGTGGAACGTACGGATAAAATAGCATATTACAGAGAGTTCTTTGACTACCCTGATAAGAATAATCATGGAAAAGGCTGTGAGCTTCCGGAGGCAGGAAAGGCCGTAACCATTGAGCTTAAGGATGTTCATTATCGCTATGAGGGCGCAGAGGAGGATACTCTAAAGGGTATTAACCTTACTATCAGCGAAGGCGAGAAGCTTGCACTGGTAGGTATGAACGGAGCAGGAAAAACCACATTGGTAAAGCTGATTTGTGGCTTCTATCAGCCTACACAGGGCGAAATCCTAGTGAACGGAAAGCGTATAGAGGAATACAACATAGAGGAGTATTATTCTCTGATTTCTGCGGTATTTCAGGATATGTATCTGGTGGCACTCACCATCTTTAAATTTGTCGCAAGTGTGGATCTTAGCCGTAAAACAGCAAGGGAAGATGTGGAGAGCGCGCTGAAGAAGGCGGGATTGTGGGAGAAGGTTGCAAACCTTGAAAACGGTATGGATACTCATCTCATGAAGGGTGTGTACGAGGATGGTATCGACCTTTCCGGCGGCGAGCTGCAAAAGCTGATGCTGGCAAGAGCTATTTACAAGGACGGATGTATTCTGGTGTTGGATGAGCCCACGGCGGCTTTGGACCCTATCGCAGAAAATGAACTGTATTTAAAATATAACGAGCTGACACAGGGAAAGACCTCTCTTTATATTTCCCACCGCTTTGCTTCCACCAGATTCTGTGACAGAATCGTGCTCTTGGAAAATGGTGTGATTACGGAGCGTGGAAGCCACAATGAACTGATGGAGCAGGGCGGCAGATATGCCTACATGTACGAGGTACAGAGTCAGTATTACAAGGAGGAAGCAGTAAATGCGTAAAGAAAACATATCCTTAAAGGGAATTAAATTTCTGGCATCCTACAATAAAAACCTTTTTCCGTTATTGGCATTGCAGTCCATATTTGGAAGTATTTCTCCTTACTTCTACATTTGGATGTCAGCTGAAATTGTTACGGCACTTTATGAAGTCAGAGGAAAGCAGGAGATATATCTTCTGGTGGTAATTACACTACTCGGCAGCTTGTTTGTTCATGTGATGTCAGCGTTTTTAGGACGTGTAGTGGATACCCAGAGAAAAATTTGGGAAAACAATGAAACGGCAGCCTTTAACAAAAAGGTACTTTCGCTGGACTATGATAAGATGGAGAGCACCGAAATTAGAGACCACAGGCGCAAAATCATTGATAATTCACAAATCAATAATTTCGGAAGTATGCGCCTGATGTTTTGTGTACAGCAGGGAATGAATCAGCTTGCCAATATTGTTTTCTCGGCGATACTGTTCTTAGAGATGTTTGTAACCATGCTTACGGCAGGATTTCAGCTTGTGGGTCTGTTGCTTGTGATTGCACTGGTAATCATGGTGGTGGGTAATATTTTGTTTAACAGCCATGCCCAGCAAAAGAAAGGGACATATTGGAATGAAGTGGGTGCATTTATGCTGGAGGAAAACCGTTTGGCAAGAGGGACCCCTCAGGAACATGCAGGTAAGGATGTGCGCCTTTATAAGCAGTCTGATATCTTTGTAGAGCACAATAAATGGTTTGCCAAAAAGCATTTTGAGGTGTTCTCGAAGGCAAATATGAAGGTATTCGGCGCAGATATCCCCGGTGTTGGTATCCGCTTTGTGATTCAGGTTTGTTCCTTTTTACTGGTATGTTATTACTGTGTGCTTCAGATATTTCCCATCGGTAGTGTGATTAAGTACGTGGGATATCTGGGCGGTCTGATTAACAATATTGAAGGTATCTTCCAGACCATAGCATCAGCCAAAAACAATGAACAGTACCTGAAAGTATATCTGGATTTCTTTGAAATTAAGAATGATATGTACCAGGGAAGTCTTTCGGTGGAAAAGCGCAGTGACAAGAAGTTTGATATTGAATTTAAGAATGTAAGCTTCAAATATCCCGGCAGTGACACTTGGGCGTTAAAAAATGTAAGTCTTGATTTACAGGTGGGGCAGAAGCTTGCGGTGGTAGGTATGAATGGTTCCGGTAAAACTACCTTTATCAAGCTGCTCTGCCGTCTGTATGACCCCTGTGAGGGTGAAATCATTATGAATGATTTCAATGTGCGCAAGTATGATTATAGACAGTATTTGGATTTATTCTCTGTAGTATTTCAGGATTATAAGCTGTTGTCCATGTCCCTTGGAAATAATGTTTCCACAAGCGGTACATGGGATACGGCGAAGGCAGAAAAGTATTTGCATGAGGTTGGCTTTGGTGAAAGGTATGAAAGTCTTCCTAATAAGCTGGATACCTCCATCTATAAGGATTTTGATTCTGAGGGTGTGGAATTATCCGGCGGTGAGGCCCAAAAGGTCGCGCTAGCAAGGGCTCTTTATAAAGAGGCTCCCTTTATTATCTTAGATGAGCCGACGGCGGCGTTAGACCCCATTGCGGAGGCTGAAATCTACTCTAAGTTTGATGAAATTGTGGGAGACAAGACAGCAATCTACATCAGCCACAGATTATCCTCCTGCCGTTTCTGCGACAAAATAGCGGTATTCGACAAGGGCGAGATTGTACAGGTCGGTACTCATGAGGAATTGCTTAAGGATGAGCAGGGCAAGTACTATGAACTGTGGAATGCACAGGCACAGTATTACGTGGAAGAGAAAGAACCTGCATAAAATAAGAAACGTCTGCGGATGTGATGCCGCAGACGTTTTTGTGTTAGGGGGGAGCGGGTGGGGGGAGGATACCATGACCGCCGCAGGCACGCTCCCGCTATGGCAGATACGCAGTGTGTGTTAAGGAGAATTGCGAAGCGATTCTCTCAGAATCGTCGCTGCCGAGCGACGATTTAGGACCGGCGTGCTCAGAATGCGCTGCTTGGGTCATGGTATTCTCCCCCACCCGTTCCCACCCCCACAAAAACGGGCTACGGCATCAGCCGTAACCCGTTCATATTTTTGCATCTAAGTTATTAACGATATACGAAGGAATCTCCGTCCTCAACAATACATACCATAGTCTTGCCGGCATTCAGAACGATTTCATTGCCGTCATCATCATAATATCTGGTAGCACCGAAATCACTGGTCTTTTCCCAGTTAACATGGATACCCTTTCCGTTGGTGAAGTACCAGCCGTCTCTTGTGGTATCGTGACACTGGAATGCAAGATAACCTTCGCCGATTTCCTCGTGCTTGGTATTCTGTACCAGAATGTTCTTAAACTTCAACTGTTCTCCGGTTGCTGCATCCATGTGAGGACCATCGCTGGAGCCGGATAAATGCTGGAAACGATAGTACTGACCATCATCTTCGTTGTATTCAAAATAGCATCTGGTTAAAGGATAGCAACCGGACATATCGATGTAGGTAGCATCCTTTGCAGCAGAACCATACTGCTCTAAGGTGTTGGGCTCTGCTTTGGTAGTGAACTGGAAGTGATTATCGTCAGCCAAACCGCGATAGTTCAAGCTGTAGTTTTTCTTTGTAATCGCATCAAACAGACCGGAGCCGGTAGCGTAAGCGTTGTGAGGGGCTTTACGGTCGTCGCTTCTGAAAAATGCCAGGCTGTCAGAACCGCCCAGATTTCCGTTTACATTCTGTGTAGTGGGCTGCGCAATCAAATCATTAATGAAGAAGGGACCGCCGAAATGTACTATGTACGCATCCCATTCCAAAGCCCAATAAGCATAGTAAAGGCGGAGACTTCGGATATTACCGATCTTGTCCAAAGAATCCCAGCCTTCGTAAATGGCCATCAGACGGGTCATACGTCCTTCTACATTAGCTTCATAAAGTACGGAAGCCTTTGATAGATTATAGTGAGGAACGGCAGCACTTTCGTTGGGGGTCATAACAGCGATGGGTCTTGTGTAAGCAACTTCTTCGTCAACCCATTCGTTGGTAAGACGGCTGCGTACCATGCCCGGGTTAGGAGGGAGGGTGTCATCCTCTTCCTGAGGGGCTTCCTCTGTAATGTCGGGAATGCTTTCGTCGGTGTTTGTGTCCTCTGATGACTCGCTGCTTGCCGATGGTGTTGAAATAGGCTCCTCGTCCAGAATAATGGGGCTCTTAGTGGGAGTGGTACTTGTATCACAGGCACATAAAGCTCCGGCAAGAAGCATTAACAGTATGCCAAGTTTAATCTTTTTCATAGTTTGTCCTCTCTTTCTTTAAAAACATATCTCAGACGTTGACAGTATAGCACAAAAAGGTAAGGATGTCTAACTGCTTGTACAAAATTAAGGATTGTTAATAATTACTTAAAAACTGCATACAATGACTGCTATCAGGATTCCGAGCAGGGCGCCTGCCACAACCTGTAAGGGAGTATGACCTACAAATTCCTTTAATTTATCATCGGGAGAAAGCTCGCTTTGTCCCATGTAAGCAAATACCTGCATGAGTTCATTCAGTACCTTTGCCTGGTTACCTGTTTCTCTGCGTACGCCCATGGCGTCATACATGACAATGAGGGCGAGGATCAGTGAAACGGCAAATTCAAAGCTGGAGGCACCATATTCCATACAACAGGCAGTTGCAAAGGAACAGACTGTTGCAGAGTGAGAACTGGGCATGCCGCCACCACCCACAAGGCGCTCAGCCTCAAACTTTTTACAGACAATCAGATGAATAAAGGTCTTTAGTATCTGTGCCACTATCCATCCGGATGCAGCTACAAGAAAAATTTTGTTTTGCAATAATTCATTGAAAAAATTCATAATATCAACTCCGCAATTATCTTAGATTCAATAAATACCCAATATAGTATATATCAAAACTTTAAAAAAGTCTATGGAGTCTTTTGCTTGCACGTAAGTAAAGAAAAGAGTATACTAAGAAGGTACGGACAATCCGGAAAAATTTTGGTTGGAGGACCCATATGAGTCTATTGAGTGTGATTATCCCCTGTTATAATGAGGAAGAAAATATTACATTTTTTTATAATGAATTTATAAAGAATCAATCCTTCTTTGAAGAAAAAGAAATGGAGTTTGAACTGTTGTATGTGGACGATGGTTCTGTGGACGGTACGGTTGCAGAAGTGAAAAAACTGCATGAGCGGGATGAACGTGCACATTTGGTTTCTTTTTCCCGGAATTTCGGCAAGGAGGCTGCTATGTATGCCGGCCTTCAAAAAGCTAAGGGTGATTATGTGGTGATTATGGACGCGGATTTACAGGATCCGCCATCTCTTTTGCCGGAGATGTTTTCCTATCTTTCCGAGGGCTATGATTCGGTGGCAACCAGAAGGGTAAGCCGCAAGGGAGAGCCGCCGGTGAGAAGCTTTTTTGCCCGCAGATTTTACAAACTGATGAAGAAGATTTCCCAAACTGAAATAATGGATGGTGCCAGAGATTACAGGCTGATGACAAGACAGATGGTGGATGCCATTTTGTCCATGAAAGAGTATAATCGTTTTACGAAAGGTATCTTTGGCTGGGTCGGATTTAAAACCAAGTGGATTGAATATGAAAATGTGGAACGCTTAAAGGGAGAGACCAAGTGGAATTTCTGGAAGCTTTTGATATATTCCTTTGAGGGCATCACTGCATTTTCCACCATGCCCCTGCTTTTGGCATCTGTAGTAGGAGTGTTATTTTGCATATTAGCTTTTTTGATGATAGTTTTTATTATTGTAAGAAAGTTAATTTATGGAGATCCGGTATCGGGATGGCCTTCCTTGGTGTGCATTATCCTGATGACCAGTGGTGTGCAGTTTTTCTGCACCGGCATTTTGGGACAGTATCTTGCCAAAACCTATATGGAGGTAAAAAACCGTCCCATATATCTGGTGAAGGAAGAAATATAATTTTTTCAAAAATTTGTCGATATACGCGATAAAAAATACTTTCCATTTTTCGACAGATATGATAAAGTTTACAGTGACAATAGCAGTAAAGGGCAATACTCGACATATGAAAGGGGAATTCACTATGGAGATTGCTGCTGTAAAAGATTATGAATTGGAGAGATATATCACAGAGATTATGCTGGAAATCGGTGTTCCGGCACATTTAAAGGGGTATCATTATTTGAGGGATGCTATTTTGCTTTCCGGAAGAGATATGGAGGTAGTAAGCAGTGTAACAAAGCTTCTGTATCCTACCGTGGCAAAGAGGTTTAAGACTACGGACCAGAAGGTGGAGCGTGCTATTCGCAACGCCATTGAGGTATCGTGGAACAGGGGAAACGTCGATACTTTTGAAGAAATGTTTGGCTATTCCGCATCATCAGGTAAGACAAGACCTACTAACAGTGAGTACATAGCAAGAGTGGCAGACAAGATTCGTCTGGATATTAAGTCTATGTAGTGCGGAAAGACAACTTGATTATATTAAAGAAAATAGAAATTAAACAAATACAAATAATAATGTGTTCTCTACTGTGAATTGTCATGCGGCCGTAATTGCGGCCGCTTTTATTTTAAGTGAAAAAGTATACAATAAATATGGGAATGTGTTATAATGGCTACAGTAATTACTATTATTTGGGAGTGGCAGGATGGAATTTTTAATGTGTCTTCTGATTCCCGGGGCGGCTTATGTCCTTGGCAAAGCTGTTCTGCGGGTTTTATATGGTAAAAAAGAGAAGCTCACAAGACAGGATAACTTTATTGTGGGCGGCATTGTGATTATTGGTCTTGCACAGGTTGCCAATATATTGGTGGCATTTTTAGGACGTACACTGTCTTTTGGTACAAAAATCTTTTTGGTGGCATTTGTGGCATGCACTGTGGCGGCGATAGCCGTTTTGTTTTGCGTGAGAAGTAAGGACAAGCGGATAGCGTTTACACCCGGTCACCAGGTTTTATATATAATCTTCGGGTTATTGGTGATACTGCAGGCGGCATATATTGTTGCAGGTATGCCGGTGTATCTTGGGGGCGACATGACAATGGAAACCGTACAGTCATTTTTGACAACAGATGCGGCGTATACGGTGAATCCCATGACAGGACAGCCCTATGAGCTTGGTATTCCGTCCAGACTTAAATTGTTGTGCCTTCCTACACTGTATGCCATGTTAAGCAGTGCTTTTGGTGTGGAGGCGATAAACATGGTATGGGTTTTAGCCCCGGTGTTTACCTTGTTTGGTTTTTATTTGGTGTATTCCATTCTGGCGCAGGTATTGTTTCCAGAGAACAGAAAGCGGAGAATATGCTTTTTGTTATTGGTTGCATTGCTTGTCTGGGTGGGAGATTATATGCTCAGCGTAGACGGGTTTGATTTGTTACATGCAGGATATCGCGGTGTGAGTATAAGAGGTGCTGTATTGGTACCTTATACAATAAGCCTGGTGCTCCGTAAAAGGTGGAAGCCGGTGTTGCTGTGCGTTTTGGCAGAAGCCTGCATTGTCTGGACATTATACGGCATGGGAGCGTGCCTAGCGGTGGCTGTGCTGTTGATGGTTACGGAGAAAGTGATAAATGGCTATAAAAGGCGTATGGGCGGAAAGGAGGATGCGGTATGCAACTCCTGAAAAATGCGTGGGACGGCTGGCTTTCTGTGACAGATGACGGGAAGCTGATGGCTATTTTGCTGGCGATTATATTGTTTTATTATTTTACCAAAAATCAAGTGAAAGAGCATTTGTTATTCCGCTATACGACAGTTATGACTGTGCTATGCATATTGCCTGTCAGTGCGGCTGTTTTTATGGCTTATCAGACCAGATTTTATGGTTATCAGTGGATATGGACCTATGTTCCGGTGACAGCGTTTATTGCTTTTGGCGGAACGGTTTTTCTTTGTGACTTTTGGGAAGACTGTAAGAGAGAACGGATACAAAAGGCTGTAGTTACTGCCGGTCTGTTGGCAGCACTTTTGATGTGTGGACGTATGGGTAATGCAAAATGGAACGTGGAAAGCGTAAAACAGCCGTTGACAGCTGTGGAGAACCTGCTTAGTGAAATTGTCAGGGACAGTGCAGAGCCTGTGTGCCTGTGGGGACCTGAAGAAGTGGTGGAGTATGCCAGAAGTGTACGTGGTGATATAGAGCTTTTTTACGGCAGAAATATGTGGGATAAGTCATTGAATGCTTATTCCTATGACACATATCCCGAGGAAAAGGAAGTCTGCTATCAGTGGATGATTTACGCGCAGGATTGGGGTGGCCTGGAAAACAGTGTGAATATTGTCGGAGAAAAGATTTTCTTTAACGGTGTAGAATGCATTCGCACCGCTGTTAAAGATGGAGTGAATGTAATATGCCTTCCGGGCAGGATGACGGAAGAGACTTTGGAAGTATTTGAGTCCGAGCTTGGAATGACTTTTGTAAGATATGGAGAATGGCTGGTATGGATAGCACAAAAGATAAATTAGTCAGTATCATAGTGCCTGTATATAACGTAGAAAAATTTATCGTGGAAACCATGGAGTGTGTCCGTGCACAGTCATATGATAACTGGGAGCTTTTGCTGGTGGAAGATGTGAGTACGGATGGAACAAAAGAAGTAATTGAAACATATCTCCATGAGAAACCGGATGAAAGAATTCATCTGATTTGCCAGCCTGAGAATAAGGGTGCGGCACATGCCAGAAACCGTGGGCTTAAGGAAGCGGCGGGCAGGTTTATTGCCTATTTGGATGCAGATGATTTGTGGGAGCCTTTAAAGCTTGAAAAGCAGCTTGCCTTTATGGAGGAGAGGCAGGCAGCGTTTTCCTTTACGGGTTATGAGTTTGCAGACGAAGAGGGAAAAGGCCTTGGGAAGATTGTGCAGGTGCCTGCTACAATAAATTACAAGGAAGCGCTTAAGAATACTACGATATTTACCACAACGGTAATGTTTGATACAGATAAAATTGAGAAGAATATGCTGAACATGCCCATTATAAAAAGTGAGGACACCGCGCTGTGGTGGAAGGTGCTTCGAAATGGTTATATTGCGTATGGCCTAAACGAAAATCTGGTGAAATACCGTAGGGCAGGTAAAAGTCTGTCCTCCAATAAGCTGGAGGCAGTGCGCCGCATCTGGAATCTGTATCGTAAGGCTGAAGGTATGAGTATATTTAGCAGTGCTTATCACTTCTGCTTCTGGGCTGTGCGTGCGGTTAGACGCAGAATCTAATGCTGTGTATGTACTATGCGGGAAAAATGTGATATAATAGTACTATTAGTTTTTTATACGGAGGAAGAAAACCTTGTCAAAAATCAGCAGTGATCGCAAGTTAAGAAGAATGGAATCCCTGAAACGTCTGATAAATCTGGGACTGACGGCAACCTGTATCGGTCTGGAAATCGGGATTTTTGCATATAATTGGATTTTTCACTTTCAGTACAGTGTAGTAGAACCTTTGAGAAATTTCTATTGGAACGGTCATATTTTGGAGATTTCCATATACGGAGTTATTCTTTTGTTTTTGTCAAATATGTATGGCGGTATGCGGCTGGGATATCTGAAAAACCTGGAAATTATTTTTTCGCAGGTGTTTGCCACATTGATTGCAGATATTATTATTTATGCGGAGCTTTCCGTTATGGCATTCCAGCTGTTTGTGCCGAAAGTATTTGTCATGATGTTTATGGAGCAGTTGGTGGTAGTGATTGTCTACACCAGCATTGCAAATAAGGTTTATCAGTCCATTTTCCCGCCAAGAAAGCTTTTGTTGCTTCACGGAGACAGACCTACGGAGGAAATTTGCAGTAAGTTTGCCACGAGAAAAGATAAATATAAAATTGTTAAAAGTGTCCCTGTTAGTAAGGATTTGGATGGAATTTGTGAATCCTTATTGAAGGATTATGAAGATGGAAGTATCAATGCCGTAATTATTTGGGATGTCGATACCTATGAAAGAAATATACTGTTAAAGTATTGTTATGCGCGTTCCATAAGAGTGTATTTGATGCCGAAAATAACAGATGTTATTTTAATGGGCGCGGAGGAATTGCGCGTGTTTGATTCTCCCATTCTGCTGACAAGAGAGTACAAGCTTACCATGGAGCAGAGAGTTATCAAGAGAACCATTGATCTGGTGTGCGCAGGTGTGCTTTTGCTCTTGGCGTCTCCTATCATGCTTTTGACTGCGATTGCAATCAAACTGTATGATGGCGGACCGGTGTTGTACAAGCAGACAAGATGTACTATTTATGAGAGGAAGTTTTCTATTCTGAAATTCCGGAGTATGCGTACGGATGCGGAGAAAGACGGTGTGGCGAGACTGGCACAAAAGAATGATGACCGTATCACACCCATAGGCAAATTTATTCGCAAGTGCCGTATTGATGAGCTTCCCCAGCTGATTAATATTTTGAAGGGCGATATGTCCTTTATCGGTCCAAGACCGGAACGACCGGAGATTATCGAGCAGTACGTGGAGGTTATGCCGGAATTTGTTTACCGTATGAAGGTGAAAGCGGGACTGGCAGGATATGCTCAGGTTTATGGGAAATACAATACCTCCCCCTATGATAAGTTAAAACTGGATTTGACATATATAGAACATTATTCCGTATGGCTGGATATTAAGCTGATGTTGTTGACTTTGAAAATTTTGTTCTGGCCTGACAGCACGGAAGGTGTGGAGAGTGAGCAGGTAACGGCATTCAGAGCGGAGCATATGCGAAATGCGCACACAAATGCCGGAGAGGATGCCGAGACGGAAGAAAAGTGTGACAAGGAGTAGGGATATGTGGAAAGGTTCTTACAGAGGCGAGCCGTTTGATTCAAAATTGGCGTTGCTGAGACTTGTATTTAATTTGCATTGGATTTTGTTAATAACAGTTTTGGGCACGTTGTTATTTGGCGGCGGATATTACGTAAAAAATGTATTGATGCGCACGGAGAAAAATTATATGGCGGAATCTACATACATGGTCGAGTATGTGGACTCAGACTGGTATAACAATGGAAAGTATATCAACCATATGACCTGGAATACCTGGATTAATTCCAAGGAATTTCTGGATCATGTGACGCGTCATCTGGAGGATGCGGGGAAGAGCGGGACCCTGTTATCAGAAGAAAACAGAGTGGTTCTGACTGCCAGAGTGGATTCGGATTTGCGTGTTCCTGCGATTGTGGTGACTTCGAAAAGCGAGGAGATATGCCTTGATATCTCAAAGGCCATTGAGCTTACAATGGTTGAAGACTTTGCTGCCGGAATGCCAAAGGATATAGCGAGTGTACGGGTGATAAATCCGGCGAGTAAGACCTCAGAGGTGATTCCGGATGTGCGCCCGCTCAGAGCATTTATACTGAGTGTCGTTCTTACATTCTTTTTTACTGTGACTGTATTTTTGTTGCGGGAATGGGGAAGCGACAGCATTTGGCTGATGTCTACCCTGCACGTCCGTTACGGGCTTGAGGTACTGGATACTTTTCAGGATATATCCTTTGTTGCAGGGAATTTGTTTTATTACAAAGGTAAGAAGCGTATGGCAGTTTGTTCCATAGATGACAGTATAGATACGACAGAAGTGTCAGAATATATGTATGAGATGGATAAGAAGGTGCTTGGTGAAAATGCCATGGAAGACAGGTGGATTCCCACACCGGCGCTAATGCTCTGCGGTGAAGTGTGTGATACCTTAAGAGAAGCAGACGGTATTTTGCTGGCGGTAAAGCCCGGCCCTCACGAAGGGAAAAAGCTGGAATATGTACTGCGGTATTTAGAGCAGCAGAAGTGCGAAATAACATGCGCTATTTTATGGGGCGCTGATGAAAGATTAGCTAAACTGTATTATGGGTTGGATAACTTAAGGTAATGACGAGGTGGACCGATGAAGGTTGAGGTTTTGGTTGCGGCAGTGAACGAGGATGTGCGGACGTTGGCCGAAAAGATGAATCTGGAAACGGAAGCAGTGATTGTCAATCAGTGTGACCATTACGATTATACGGAGTATGAGCATAATGACAGACGCATCCGTTGCTTTTCCATGGCAGAGCGCGGCGTAGGACTAAGCAGAAATACTTCCCTGTTGCGTGCCTGTGAGGATATCCTATTGTTTGGCGATGAAGACGTTGTGCTTGAACACGGATATGAACAGCGGATTCTGGATGCTTTTTCGCGCAATCCGGACGCAGATGTTATTGCCTTCAACGTAAAAGTAGACCCCAGAAGAAAGACCTATTACAATACAAAGAATCACAGAATCCGTTTCTATAATTACGGACGTTACCCGGCATATGCCATTGCGGCTAAGCGCAAGTCATTACATGGAGCCGGTGTGACATTTTCTCTGCTGTTTGGCGGTGGTGCTAAGTATAGCAACGGTGAGGACAGCCTGTTCTTGCATGACTGTCTGAAAAAGGGCCTGCATCTTTATGCGGATACCACTGAAATCGGAGAAGAGATTTATCGGGAATCCACATGGTTTAACGGTTATACAGAAAAATTCTTCCGTGACAGAGGAGTGTTGTATCATTTTCTGTACGGACGCTTGGCACTTGTATGGACATGGAGATTTCTGCTTGCAAAGAAAAAGGTGATGTGCAGTGAGACCGGTGTAAAGCAGGCCTATAAATGGATGAAAAGCGGTATCCGTGAGGGCAAGTATTACCGTAAGGGGACAGATAACTAGAGAAAGGGATGTTGAGCATGGAAAGCAGTGCACTTGTATATATTCTGCTTACGCTTGTTACAATCGGCTTTGCCCTATGTATTGATAACAGGGAGCATGTGGAATTACATATAGACCTCTATGAGCATTCCAAAAGATACAGAGGACTTACCAGAGGCGAAGCGCGCAATTTTGTGGCGCAGGCAGCTGTTTATCTTTTGCTTGCGGGTGTTTCGGCCTGCCGTATTGCTGTTGGAAACGATTATTGGGTTTACCGGGATAATTTCAATTTGATTGCCCAGAGCAGAAGAGTGTCTTCTGAGTTTGGTTTTAATTATATTGTAAAGTGGATACAGCAGCTTTTTGGTTACGACAAATATCTTCCGGTGTTTGCCTTTTTTTCTATTATAACCGTTTTTTTCTTTGTAAAAGCAATGCGCGACCAGGGAGATTATTTTGCTTTTTCACTGTTTTTGCTGTTGACGAATGGATATTATTTCAACAGCCTGAATTCTGTGAGATATTATCTTGCTTTGGCAATTGCGTTGTTTTCCGTAAAATATGTACTTCGTTCGGAGTATATCAAGTTTTTGGCGTTTATACTCTTTGGCGCCATATTTCACAAGACTATTTTACTGGTGATACCCGTTTATCTGCTTGCGTGGTATCTTGCATGCCATGAAATAAAAAAATGGCATATCGCTGTGGGCGGTGTGTTTCTCTTAAGCCTGATATTCGGGCAGGATTTGTATCGCACAGTCGTTTTTAAAATATATCCCTATTATGAAAATTCGGCTTTTGACAAGGGACAGTTGTCCTATGTGAACATCGCTAAATGTTTATGTGTACTCATTTTGTGCATAATTTGTTACAAAAGAAGTATAAAATTACGTTTCAGAAATAATTTCTATTTCTATCTGAGTATAGCCGGACTGGTTGTTTATTGTTGCGGAACCTTTATTCCGGAGGTGTCAAGAATTGCTTACTATATGGTGATTCCGCAGATATTTCTGATTCCCAGACTTCTGGCGGACATGGAGGACGGCTGGTTTAAAAAGCTGTGCTATGTGGGGGTAATCAGTGCCTTCACTGTATATTTTATTGTGCTGTTGAATGGGATGTATGATAAAAATATCAGATTGCTTCCCTATTTGAACTGGATATTTAACTAAACTGGCAGAAAGGACAATGTTTTCCGGCGAAGAATATGAGAGTATTGTGGGTTTGTAATACCATGTTGCCTGTGGTGGCGGCGCATTTTGGTTTGGAAGCGTCCAACAAAGAGGGGTGGCTTAGCGGCCTGTGCAATGTGGTGATGGAAAATCAAAATGAAAACGGTATAGAACTGTATCTTTCCTTTCCGATGATGAAAGACATGCATATATGGGGAGAGAAAGTACCGGTAGGACAGGGCGTGGTGGTTTGCTATGGTTTCCGTGAGGATACCTCGAAACCGGAGCAATATGATGCGACCTTGGAGACGGAGCTTAACAGTATTGCGCAGGAAGTGAATCCGGACGTGATCCATTGTTTTGGTACGGAATATCCGCACACCTGTGCAATCTGCGAGACCTATCCCTATAAAGACAGGCTGCTTATCGGTATTCAGGGCTTGTGTGCGGTATATGCAAATGCTTATTTTGCTGATTTGCCACAGAGAGTAATAGGTCGTGTGACGTTTAGGGATTTTTTAAAGAAAGACAGTATTACAAAGCAGCGTGAAAAGTTTATAAAAAGAGGCGAGATGGAAATTCGTGCGGTGAAGGCAGCAGGAAATGTGACCGGACGTACCCCTTGGGACAAACATTATACAGGTGAATGGAATCCGGACGCAACCTATTATTCCATGAATGAAACACTCAGACCTGAATTTTATGAGGGAGAATGGAAAGAGGAGAATTGCGTCCCTCACAGTATTTTCCTAAGTCAGGGAGATTATCCTATAAAAGGCTTACACTACATGCTGTTGGCATTGCCTGCGATAAAGGAATGCTATCCGGATGTGAAGGTATATGTGGCGGGCAATTCCATTGCAAACTTTTCCACCCTCAAGGACAAAATAAAGATTTCTTCTTACGGAAAGTATATCCGTGAATTGATAAAGCAGGGTGGATTAGAAGAAAATGTAGTGTTTATGGGCAGGCTCAATGCGAAGCAGATGAAGGAAGCTTACCTGAAAAGTCATCTTTTTGTATGTTGTTCCGCTATTGAGAATTCTCCTAATTCACTGGGAGAGGCTATGCTTTTGGGTATGCCCTGCGTCAGCGCGGACATGGGTGGGGTATCCGGTATTTTTACCGGAGGTGAAGACGGTATTTTTTATGAAGGATTTAAGACTTCTGCCAATTCATATGATAACATGTGTTATGGCGACAAAATCCACGAATATTCGTTGCAAAAAAACGTGAAAGCCTTATCTGACGCGGTAATTGACATGTGGAGTGATAAGGAAAAAATGCAAAAGTACTGCAAAAATGCAAGATTACATGCAAGAAAAACACATAACAGAGAGCAAAATTACTATAATCTGCAGGAAATTTACGCAAGTATTGCAGATGCAAATCAAAATCAACAGGTGTAACGGAGAGCGATATGGCCGATATGGTACAATTTGTTTTTGTCTCAAACTACATTAATCATCATCAGATTCCCTTCTGCAATGCCATGTATGAACTGCTCAAGGGAGACTTTGTGTTTATACAGACGGAGCCCATGGAAGAGGAGCGTATCCGCATGGGGTGGCAGAGTGGAGTGTCCCTGCCCTATCTGAAATTGTATTACGAGGAAGAGAAAGTGTGCAGGGAGCTGATGGACTCGGCCGGGCTGGTGTTTTTTGGTGGCACTGATGAGGAGAGTTATATCGTAGAGCGCCTCCAAGCCGGCAAACCGGTAATTCGCTACAGCGAAAGACTTTACAAGACCGGCCAATGGAAGGCGGTCAGTCCCAGAGGTCTTATGAAAAAATATAATGACCACACAAAGTATCGTAAAAAGGATGTATACCTGATGTGTGCCGGTGCCTATGTAGCATCCGATTTTCACATTGTGAGAGCATATCCGAACAAAATGCTTACATGGGGATATTTCCCGGCCACAAAGCAATATGATGTGGACAAACTGCTGTCAGAGAAGGGGTATAGAAGTAACGGCGCAGAAGCGCCGGCACAGAATACAACGGTGCCCCATATTCTCTGGGCTGCCCGTTTCTTAGATTGGAAGCATCCTGAACTTGCACTTCAGACTGCAAAATGGCTGAAAGACAAAGGGTTTGCGTTCCATATGGACATCATCGGCGGCGGTGAAGAGGAACCCATGGTAAAGCACCTTTATGAGGAGTATCAGTTGGGGGATGTGGTGACCCTGCAGGGCTTTAAAACCCCCGATGAGGTACGCTCCTTTATGGAGAGGGCGGACATCTATCTGATGACCAGCGACCGCAATGAGGGCTGGGGAGCAGTGGTGAATGAAGCAATGAACAGCGGATGTGCGGTCGTGGGCAATCATATGGTGGGGGCAGTACCCTATCTGATTCATCATGGTGAGAACGGATTTATCTATAAAGACAGTTGCAAGAACGATTTGTTTGCCTTTGTGGAAAAGCTTCTTGAGGATGAGGCTTTGCGTAAGTCCATGGGCAAAAAGGCTTATGAGACCATAACTAAAGAGTGGAATGCCCGGACGGCGGCTAAGCGTCTTGCGGCATTTTGTGTGAAGAATGGCTTTCTGTCTAAGGAGTCAGTTTCGCGGGAAGTGTTTGAAGAGTGTCGCGATTACCTGGGAGTGGAGGGACTGTATTTTGAGTCGGGTCCGATTTCTGCGGCGCCTATTCTTCCGGAGCATTGTTATAAAAGATTATCAGCTGAATGGAGAGTAAAATGAGTACGCCGTTAATCAGTATTATTGTACCGGTTTACAATATCAAAGAATACCTGCCCCGATGTGTGGAATCCCTGCGGGCGCAGACCTATTCCAATATAGAGATTCTTCTGGTGGATGACGGTTCCACCGATGGCACGGGAGCTCTCTGCGATGAGCTTGCGGCTAAGGATGAACGTATCCGCGTATTCCACAAGGAAAACGGCGGGTCCTCCTCGGCCAGAAACTTAGGATTATCAAAAGCGCAGGGTGAGTACATCGGCTTTGTGGACAGTGATGACTATGTGGAGCCGGATATGTATGAGTGTCTTTATCGGGCATTACAGGAGCAGGATGCACAGATTGCCCAGGTGGGCAGAAATGAGATAGACGAGCAGGGGAACCTCCTGCCGGATATCTGCATCCCGCCTGAGGAAACAGAGTTCCTTCAAAGCAGGGATTTCCTAAAAGAGCTTCTTATGCACAGAGGGGATTGTTCTTTTTGTACCAAATTGTTTGCAAAAAGCCTGTTAAAGGGAAGGGAATTTCCGGTGGGCCTGTTAAATGAGGACTTTCACCTGTTGGTAAACATGCTTCCCAAAGTGAAGGGAATCGTGTCCCTGCCCGGCTACAAATACCACGTGTTTTACCGCATTGGCAGCAATTCCCGCAAACAAAACAAGGAAGATTTTTCGAGAGTTTTTGCGGACAGTGTGGACAATGCAGACATGGTATCGGGAATTGTGGAAAAAGAATTTGAAGACCTAAAAAAGGTTGCCTTCCGCTTTGGAATATTCCAGCGTTTGGAGTATTTA
>CALYZQ010000049.1 GCA_945609985.1 uncultured Lachnospiraceae bacterium
TGGTAACAGCGGGAACTTCAATAGGAAGACCTGCCTTGATGGATGCCTGACGAGCTACGTTCTGACCCTGACCTGCCTGGATTACACAACCCATGTATACCTGGTCTACCTGCTCAGGCTTAACACCTGCTCTGTTCAATGCTTCCTTGATTACGATTGCGCCCAGCTCTGCAGCGGGAGTGGTGCTCAAAGAACCACCCATGGTACCGATAGCGGTACGACAAGCGCCTGCTAATACTACTTTCTTTGCCATTTCTTTTTCCTCCATTTTTGTGATTGCTTATTGATTGTTATTTTTTTATCATTGCAATTACTTCAATTCTATCATAGGGTAAAACCTTTTGCAATGCCTTAACGTGAAATTTTGACAAAAAAATAACAGACCTGCAAAAATAACGAAAAAAGAGTGTGCGGTATCACCACACACTCTCTTAAATATGTTCTTTATACTTCGGGCTCAATCAAACCGTAGGTATCGCCCTTTCTCTTGTAAACCACGTTCACCTGGTCAGTCTCTGCGTTGCAGAATACAAAGAAGTTATGTCCAAGAAGCTCCATCTGGATACATGCATCTTCGGGATACATGGGTTTGATATCAAACTTCTTGGTACGGACAATCTGGATTTCCTCATCGTCCATATAGTCATTCTCTACATAATGCTGGGTAAATGCACCTGCAGACTGCTTTTTGTCAACAATCTTGTTCTTATATTTCTTAAGCTGTCTCTCGATAATCTCTTCTACAAGGTCGATGGATACGTACATATCACTGCTGACCTGCTCGGAACGGATAATGTTACCTTTAACGGGAATGGTAACCTCAATCTTCTGACGTTCCTTCTCCACGCTCAATGTTACATGTACTTCTGTATCAGGATTGAAATACTTATCCAGCTTACCGATTTTCTCCTCAACTGCCGCCTTTAACCCCGGTGTTACATCAATGTTTCTTCCTACAATAATAAATCTCATGCCTATCACCCTTTCAGTTGTTTATTGTATAAACATTATAACACAATTCAAATGCATTTTGCAACAATTTCACAAAATTTTTATATGTTTTTGAAATTGCAAATGTCAACATCATTTTCGACTTTTTTTTACAAAAAATGATTTTTATAAGAACTGTACAAAACGTTCGTTCTTAAAAATATGCTATTTTTGCCCTGCAGATTTACATAAAAAGCTGTGGATAATGTGTATAACTTGGTGTATAAATGGTTTTTGTCCGATTTTATCGGTTTTTCAATGTGGATAACTTTATTTCGTTTCTTCAGAAAAACTCTGTCGCATTTACGTCTTTTTTAACATTTTTGTACAAGTTGTACATTCTACAAATGTCAATGGTACTTTTCTACTATTTTAACTTTTAGAAAATTCTTCGAATCGCCAAAATCTTTCTGTAATCCGCATTGGAAACCTTGATTCCGGTCTTCTTATTTGACGCATGCACAATCTGACCGTCGCCGATGTAAATTCCCACATGACCCGAGTAACAAATCAGGTCACCCGGTCTTGCATTCTCCAGACCATCCACTGCATAGCCCTGCTTTCGGTCCGCCGATGAGGAATGGGGCAGTTTCACACCAAAGTTGGCATATACACTCATGACAAAGCCGGAACAGTCCGCACCCTCCGTAAGACTGGTGCCTCCGTATACATAAGGGTTACCTACAAACTGAAGTGCATACTCTGCGACCTCAGCCCCCATATCACCATTGTCTGTCACAGTGTTAACTACGGTATTCTCCTGTTTCTGGGTTGTGGATGTCGCAGGCTTTTTCTTCGCAGCCTTTGCTTCTGCCGCTGCCAAAGCCTTTCGTCTCTCTTCTGCCTCTGCGGCAAGGCGCTTCTCCTCTTCCTCCTTGGACTCTGCCTGCACAAATTCCGTGCGCAGCTCTACATAATCAGCTGATACCCAGCCTATACCTTCCTCCACATCAACCTTTACCCAGCCTTCAGCCTCTTCAGAAACAGTAAGTTCTTCTCCCATGGGCACAAGTCCCAGTACTGCTGCCTCAAGGGTCGGCTCCTTCCTCACCTTCAAGGTTGTCGTGTTAACCTTTGCAATGCGCTGTCCCACCTGCTTTGCCAAAGCTACAGCCTCTTCTCCTGTAACGCAATAGTCCGCTTTTACGTAACCGGTCACGGAACCGGATTGTATCAGATACCAGCCGTTTTCTTCCGAAAGATAAGTACCTGCCGCATCATCATATAACTTCCCAAGCACTTCACCATCTTCGCCCGGAAGGCTCCGTATATTTACATAACTGTTCACTTGTGCAATTACCAGATTTTTATACCGCTCTTCTTCTGTATTCTCTGCCGCCTTCGATGTCACCTCGGGCAGTTGTACCTGCTTAACAATTGCTTCCACAGGAATCGTTCCTTCAGTTGCGATTTTTTCTAAGGCAATTCCCCCTGCGATGGCTAAATCCACACCGGCGCCAGGCAATGGAGCAGCTGCTGTCATGATTTCCATTCCCGAAAAGGATAGGACTGCAACCATGGCACAGGCTGACATTTTTATTGTCTTACGAAACATATTACCTCCAAACTGTTACCAAATAGAATGTTACAAATTTATTACATGTCGCTCTATAAAGATACCATTCGGACATTCCTTATGTCAACATTAGGATAAATTTGGCAAACAGGTTATACTCTGCAATAATTTCCGGCACTGACCGCCGCATTGGCGCCGTCTGCCACCGCCGTGATAATCTGACGTATGGGCTTTTTACGCACATCTCCCGCCGCATAAATACCGGGCACTTCCGTAGCACAATCTTCTCCTGCTATAATATAGCCGCCCTCATCACAGGCTGTCAGACCTGCAAGAAGCTCCGTATTGGGATGGATTCCGACTGCAACAAATATACCTGCCACGGAAAGCTGCTTTTCTTCACCACTCTTTACGTCCTTTATCATCAGGCTTTCCACCATATCTTCACCCCGAATCTGCTCCACCACATGACTGTAGAGAATCTCCACATTGGGCAGGGCTTTTAGCTCCTCCTGCAGTACCATGGCACCGCGAAGCTCATCACGTCTGTGAATCAGATACACCTTTTCACAGGTACGTGCCAGATAGATGGCATCCTCCAATGCTACATCTCCACCGCCCACTACGGCCACCGTCCTGTTTTTAAAGAAAGCACCGTCACAGGTCGCACAGTAGGACACACCCATGCCTGAAAGCTCCTCCTCACCCGGCACATTCAAATGAGCATGCTGGGCTCCTGTAGCAAGAATCACCGTCTTTGCCTGAAGCTCCTCTGCATCCGTCTTAATCAGCTTATAGTCTCCTGTATCGCTTACGGAAATCACTTCCGCCTCCTTAAAAGAAACGCCCAGCTTGTCCGCATGCTTTCTGAATTCCATACCCATGTCAAAGCCGTTCATTCCCGGCATTCCCAGGTAATTATCAACCTCATAGGTATTCAGTACCTGACCGCCGCTCATGGGAGCCTTCTCCAATACCAAAAGGTTAAGTCCTGCGCGCTTGCCGTATACTGCCGCGCTTAAACCCGCAGGGCCGGAACCGATAATAATCAAATCGTACATATATCCTCCAATCTGCCACAAAAGATGTGGCACAGAATGTGCTTTTTTACAATCAATAGTGTAACAGTTTTGGGGTGGAAAAGCAAGGAGTACGGTGGTATACTTAGTTCAAACCGTGTGTTCGTTAATGCCTTCGGTAGATATAAGTGTTTTTCTGTTCAGAGTTACGGCTGGGCATTTTTTAAGTAATGTAGCTACTTTCTATTTGCTTACGGGTCGGTGCGCATGGTGCATCCATGCCCAGGCGCACCTAAAATGCTCTTCCATGAGCATTTTCCCCTGAACTAAAAAACACATTACTTGAAAATGCATCCAGCCTACACAATTCACACAAAACACTTATATCCACCGAAGACTACATCACGCAATTTACACTAAGTATACCACCATAAGGAGAATTCTATGACCAACACAAAGACTGCCCTCGTAACAGGTGCTTCCAGGGGAATCGGACGTGCCATAGCCGAAGCACTTGCCAAGGAAGGATATCAGCTGATACTGACCTGTAATCAATCTTATGAAGATCTGCGAAAATTTGCCCAAAACTTGGAACAGGACTATTCCGTCTCCTGTCATGCCGTTCGCACGGACATGGGAAACCCTGCGCAGGTAGAAGCCCTGTTCTCTGAAATTACTGACCTTGACGTACTTATCAACAATGCCGGCATCTCTCATGTAGGACTGTTGCATGAAATGACTGTAGAAGAATGGAGACGGGTAATGTCGGTAAACTTAGACTCCTGCTTTTATACCTGCAAATACAGCGTGCCCCTTATGTTAAAGAAGCACGCCGGCCGTATTCTCAATATTTCTTCCGTGTGGGGCAATGCAGGCGCATCCATGGAGGTTGCATACTCCGCTTCCAAGGGTGGCATTAACAGCTTCACCAAGGCACTTGCCAAGGAGCTGGCTCCCAGCAACATTCAGGTAAATGCTATTGCCTGCGGCGTGATTGACACTGCCATGAATGCCTGCTTCTCTGAAGAAGACATGGAAGCTCTCATTTCTGAAATTCCCGCAGACCGCCTCGGGCGCCCCGAAGAGGTTGCCGCACTGGTCTGTCAGCTTTTGGAAGCTCCCACCTATCTGACGGGACAAATCATTACCATGGACGGCGGCTTTTTATAAGCCGCCTTTATTTTGCCCAAAAATCTTCTGCTGCCTGTAAATCCTTATAACCGTACATTCTGACACTGTGGCTCATAATGTCATAAGTCAGATTCTTATCATTACCGGCATATTCCACCACATACCTGCCGTAAAGCTGCAGCATTTTGTCTGAATAAGTGCCAAGCTCTCCCCGCAGGTACGTCTCATAGGAGGTGTTGTACCGATGATCCTCATAGCTGTGAATACTTCTGGCATTATCCGCCAGATGGGGATATTCTGCAGCAAACTCCTCCATCCACGCG
This sequence comes from uncultured Lachnospiraceae bacterium, assembly GCA_945609985.1. Taxonomy (GTDB): domain Bacteria; phylum Bacillota; class Clostridia; order Lachnospirales; family Lachnospiraceae; genus Acetatifactor. The sequence goes on from CALYZQ010000049.1 coordinate 4,980, forward strand.
ACCTGAATTTCTGCAATCTGCTCAATCACCGCCTTCTTTTCCTCCGAGAGTATCGGAAAATGCTCCTTGATTCTCTCGTATGCGGCTTTGTCCGTATACTCCATCATACGGCCGTACTTTTCTGTAATCAGGTTGTGTCCCTTCTGATATTCTACAGTAAAGTCGTACAGATACTGCAACAGCATGGTATGATTCCAAGTAAGGTACTGACTCATGCGCATAATGCGGAAGGTTGCCCAATCATTCTGGCAGGAAGCTCTGCCCCCCTCATTCTCCACTTTGTCAAAAGCCTCAAACTCCAGCTTTGCAATTCTTTCCGCCAGCTCCTCTACACTTTCTTCCGCTATGGACGCCTTAAATACAAGCTCTGCTGTATGCGCATCTAAATACGCATCCGTATCACTGATAAAATGTAAATCATAGAGCCGACGCGCCAAAAGTCCTGCAATCTCTTCTACAATTTGTTGAACAGACTGCATCGGCTCCTGCCCGTCGGACACTCTGCATTCCGCCCATAACAGCATACATTTATCCGCCAACTCACTTAAACGTCTGCCTTTTTCACTTTTCCGCACACTTCGGTTTAACCACTTATCATGGGGCGGATATTTCCCTTCCAGATAAAGCTGTAGCTTAAGTGCTTCCTTCAAGCCGTCAGCCAACAGCATTCCCGCAGCAAGCATATCCCCTCTTCCGTACATCCTTGGGAAATTATACTGTGCATTCTGGGAGAATAAGGCTGCTGCCTGCGCCAGCTTTAAATACAGCACCTTCAGCGGATACCCTTTTTGCAATTGCTTACGCATATCGCTAAAAATACCTTCTTCATCCGCAAACACTTCGCCGTTTATCACCGCAGCAAGGGCACTGTCAGGTACCTGTTGCCAGTCAATTTCTTCCCACTTATCCGTTCCCAGAAAACGTTTATAAAATTCAGGGATTGTACATACTCCTCTTCTCCCCTTCCCCTGCATACTCACAGTCCGCTTAATACCTTCATACTCTGCGGGTAGCTTTGCATAAGCCTCTTCCAATTGTTTGCCAATCTCGTCAAAGGTTTCCTCCGTCACCCACAGGCATACATCCGGTCCGAAATCGTGGTCTCTTGAAACCACATCATCATAACCGAAGCAATCCGAGCCTTCCCCCACAAGCCCCACGGCTATTTTATCTGCATATGCCGGAAACTCCTGCTCAATCATAGGTTTTACCCATTTCTCATAATAACGTCTGCATAATGCAAGGCCACTTAGTGTTTCTCTGTCCGGGTTCAAATTGTACTCTCCCACACAACACACACCCTCATGCATCCCCTCCTTCGCTTTCATAGCCATGCGGCAAGCCTCACACCTTTCCTGCAAACGTCTGTAATACTCTGTCCTCGCGGGATTTTTCTCCATAATGGCAAGGGCTTTTTCAAATGCACCCAGAGCCTTTTCATATTGCTTTTGCGCATAATAACAGCTTCCCAGAGCCGAAAGTGCTGCACAGTAGTGGGTATCCTCCACCTGCATCCGCTCAAATTCTCTTACAGCTCTCTCCCCATATTCTTCCGCCTCCGCAAGTTCGTTAAGCTGTACACAGGTGCCTGCCAAATTTGCATAGGTCACCGCAATCTCAAACTCAGCTTCTTTTATTTCCACAATCCTAAGGGCTTTTAATAGCGCTTCTTTGGCACTTATAAAGTCCCCCAGTTCCTGATAGAGGAGACTTAGATTATTCTCAAAGCTTGCCACCAGCATATTATCCTTAGAAAGTGTCTTGTCGTAAATACCACGCACCTGTAAATACAATTCCAATGACTCTCCCAATCTGCCTCCCGCGCGATAGGCATTTGCCACATTCAAAAGAGTAGTGGCATAGGGTATGGAATCCTCAAGCCCCATCTGCTGTGCCAGATGCATTGCCTGCATAGCTATTGCGTAAGAGTTTTCCACCTGACTGGTCTCCCTGTAATATCCTAAAAGCTCGTTTAATAGCTGCAACAACGCACCGTTATCTCCAAGCTCTACTGCCTCTGTAATTGCTCCAAGCATCACCTGTTCTGCGTCAGGGCCTCTGTTTTCTTCATATAAAGTATCTACCTCTTGTAAAATCTGATTGATATCCATTGCTCCATCCTTCCCCCGATTATGTCTCATTCCTTGTATAGCTTCACCTCATTGGGCACTGTACTGTAATCGTAAATCGTATCTGATATCTGTTCCATGGCTGCCTTGTTCTGCTTGGCATCGTACTGCTCGCCCTCCATCAGCCAGCCGGGCGCATCAAAAAACACGATGTCCGCACCCACATTCTCATAAAACCATATGGGCAGAGTATTATTGCCATGATGCCCCATCTGCACACAATCTGCCTTTATATCAAGACCTTCCTTCATCCATTTGTCTGCCAATCCCTGCGCATAACAGTCTCCCACAAACAACATACTCATCTCCGGAGTTGCTGCTTTAAACACTAGGGAACTGTTGTTGGGAACATCACCGGCAAACTGTTCGATTCCTTCGAAATAGCTATTGTAAAAGGTCAGTGTCAGATTGTCAAATTTAAGTACATCCCCTGCTTTCAGACTTGTTACCTCCTGCCAGCCCTCCGTAAGGTCAAGATAGGCTTCATAGGTGGCAATCACATCCCATTCCTGCGCCACCGCTTTATAAAAGTCATAATCAAGTCCATTATCATAGATGGTATCTACCTCCACACCGTCCTCCGTAAATATCTTTACAAAAGCACCGATATGGTCAAAGTGAGGGTGAGTCAAAATCCAAGCATCCACATGCTCTCCGTTTTCTGCAATTACCTGACGCACATAATCCGCATTATTCTCCGTACCGCCGTCTATCACAATCAGCTTTCCCGAATTACTGGTAAGGGTGTAAAAATTCGCCTGACTGCCGGACACATCCTGATGTTGGGTCAGAGTCCATTTTACATCCTCCGGCGCCACTACCTTCTCCCTACCACAACCGCTTAACAATACCAGTATTATGGCACATATGCCGCTCAAAAATTTCCTGTAATAATTATGTCTTATGCTCATACTCATACACTTCTCCATAATTCCAAAAACGCAGCCTGCAATCCTTTAAAGTCTGCAAGCTGCGTCGTTTTATTATGTCTTACTGAATTGCTGCATGAATCTCCTGCAGGGACATTACACCAAGCTCGCCCTCCTGCTTCACTGCGTAAATTCCTTCTGCGGTAGCCTTTGCAGCTGCCATGGTTGTCATGTAAGGAACCTTTGCCTTGATAGCTGTTTTACGCACATAGCTGTCGTCAAAATTTGCCTCAGCCTTTGCGGTAGGAGTATTAATAATCAACTGAATCTTTCCATTCATCACTTCGTCTACGATATTGGGTCTGCCCTCCTGCATCTTGTTGATACGCTCAGACTTCACACCGTTTGCCACAAGTAACTCGTGGGTAGAACCGGTTGCCATAATATTGAATCCGCACTTTTCAAAGGTCTTTGCAATCTCAACCACCTCAGGCTTGTCATTGCGGCTTACACTGAACAGCACGGTACCTTCCTTGGGAAGACAGGTCTGTGTAGCTTCCTGTGCCTTGAAGAACGCCTCACCAACGCTGGTGGAAAGTCCCAATACCTCACCGGTGGAACGCATCTCAGGTCCAAGGAGAGGGTCAACCTCGGGGAACATATTGAAGGGGAATACCGCTTCCTTTACACCATAGTATACAGGCTTCACTTCCTTCATATCTGCAATAGGTGATGCCATACCTGTAAGCTCACTTGTCATAATCTGGGTAGCCAGCTTCACCATCTTCACATTACATACCTTGGATACAAGGGGCACTGTTCTTGAAGCTCTGGGATTTGCCTCCAATACATATACCTTGCCATCCTCAATCGCATACTGCATATTCATCAGACCGCAGACACCCATCTCCTCTGCAATCTTTCTGGTGTATTCCTTGATGGTAGCAACCAGATCATCCGGAATATTCTTGGAAGGAAGGATACAAGCAGAGTCACCGGAGTGTACACCTGCAAGCTCGATATGCTCCATAACTGCAGGTACAAATGCATGCTTGCCATCTGCGATTGCATCTGCTTCACACTCGGTTGCGTGACGCAAGAATCTGTCTATCAGTATAGGTCTGTCAGGAGTTACACCGACTGCTGCTGCCATGTACTGCTTCAAGGATTCCGGCTCGTTTACAACCTCCATACCGCGTCCGCCAAGAACGTAGGAAGGACGAACCATAACAGGATAGCCAATCTTTTCAGCGATTTCCAAAGCTTCCTCTACATTGACTGCCATTCCTGCCTCAGGCATGGGAATACCAAGCTTCTCCATCATGCCGCGGAACAAATCTCTATCTTCTGCCATATCGATAACTTCGGGAGAGGTTCCCAAAATGTTTACACCATTCTTCTTAAGGTCTGCTGCCAGATTTAAGGGCGTCTGACCACCGAACTGTGCGATAACACCAACGGGCTTCTCCTTCTCGTAGATACTCAGTACATCCTCTAAGGTCAGAGGCTCAAAATACAGCTTATCGGAGGTATCGTAGTCTGTGGAAACCGTCTCAGGGTTACAGTTTACGATAATGGTCTCAAAGCCAAGCTCCTTTAATGCAAATGCTGCATGTACACAACAGTAGTCAAACTCAATACCCTGACCGATTCTGTTGGGACCACCGCCCAGAATCATAATCTTTTTCTTATCAGAAGCAACTGTCTTATCAGGTGCATTGTAGGTAGAGTAGTAATATGCGTTGTCTGTTGTACCGCTTACGTGTACAGGCTCCCAGCTCTCTGTAATACCGTAACCGATTCTGGTCTTACGGATTTCCTCCTCGGAAACCTCCAAGAGCTTGCTTAAATAACGGTCTGCAAAACCGTCCTTCTTTGCCTTCTCCAAAACTTCCTTGGCAGGAACAGAACCCTTCATGGCAAGAAGCTGCTCTTCCTCCTCCACAAGCTCCTTCATCTGCTCGATAAAGTAGTGCTTAATCCTGGTAAGCTCAAATAACTCATCAACGGTAGCACCCTTTCTGAGTGCTTCGTACATAATAAACTGTCTCTCGCTGGTAGGATAAATCAGCATCTTCAAAAGCTCTTCCTTAGTCTTGCCATGGAAGTCCTTTGCAAAGCCCAGACCGTAACGGCCGATTTCCAAGCTTCGGATTGCCTTCTGGAAAGCTTCCTTGTAGGTCTTACCGATACTCATAACCTCGCCTACCGCACGCATCTGTGTGCCCAGCTTATCCTGGGAATCCTTAAACTTCTCAAATGCCCATCTTGCAAACTTGATAACGATATAGTCACCGTCGGGTACATACTTATCCAGAGTGCCGTACTTACCGCAGGGAATCTCATCCAGAGTAAGTCCGGATGCCAGCATTGCAGATACCAGAGCAATAGGGAAACCTGTTGCCTTGGAAGCAAGTGCAGAAGAACGGGAGGTTCTGGGGTTAATCTCAATAACAATGATTCTGTCGGATACAGGGTCATGTGCAAACTGTACGTTGGTACCACCGATAACCTGTACCTCGTTTACAATCTTGTATGCCTGCTCCTGCAAACGCTTCTGGCATTCCTCGGAGATGGTAAGCATGGGTGCGGAACAGAAGGAATCTCCGGTATGTACACCCAGAGGATCAATATTTTCAATAAAGCATACGGTAATCATCTGACCCTTGGAGTCACGTACTACCTCAAGCTCAAGCTCTTCCCAGCCAAGAATGGACTCTTCTACAAGCACCTGGCCTACAAGGCTTGCCTGAAGACCTCTTGCACATACCGTCTTTAACTCTTCTACATTATATACCAGACCGCCGCCGGCACCACCCATGGTGTATGCGGGACGAAGTACTACGGGGTATCCAAGCTTATCAGCAATAGCAAGTGCTTCCTCTACGGAGTAAGCAACCTCACTTCTTGCCATCTCTACGCCAAGCTTATCCATGGTCTTCTTAAACTCAATTCTGTCCTCGCCACGCTCAATGGCATCTACCTGAACACCGATAACCTTTACATCATATTTATCCAAAACACCTGCACTTGCAAGCTCAGAACAGAGGTTTAAGCCGGACTGTCCGCCGAGGTTAGGCAGAATGGCATCGGGGCGTTCCTTCGCAATAATCTGCTCCAATCTCTTAACATTCAAAGGCTCAATATAGGTTACATCCGCAATTTCAGGATCCGTCATAATGGTGGCAGGGTTGGAATTTACAAGGACAATTTTGTATCCAAGCTGTCTCAACGCCTTACACGCCTGTGTACCGGAATAGTCAAACTCACATGCCTGTCCGATAATGATAGGACCGGAACCGATAATTAGTACTTTTTTGATGTCTTCTCTCTTACTCATCTTCTCCTCTTTTCCGCCGCTTTGCACGCAGCTGTTTCCTTGTTACAAAAGAAAAGCCAGTAATAATAAATACTACCGGCTAATAACACAAATTTTAATATCATCAAGGCAAATAGAGGGAATGGAAAAAAAGGAACAATAAGTCCCTGAAACTTTGTCGGGGTTATTCAGCATTACATTCCACAGTGCTTTCATCCTTTTCTCCTCACTTCTACTTTTATTGCCTGACTTATTATATACAAAAAAAGACGTTTCGTAAATAGCAAATTTAAAATTTGTAAATATTATAAAAGCACACTGCCAAATTGCCGTAAGCACTATGGCATTATGTACAATTCTCCTTCTTTTTCAAGGACTCATCTAACTTCGGTAACACCTTGCCGGTCAGCAACAGTATTGCAATAGGTACCAGTAAAAGACTGATTAACTGGGAGGTGGAAAAGGCTCCTACCTTTCCTCTGTTGATGTCTCCCCGAAGCATTTCCAAAAAGTATCTTGCTACCACATAATAAACAAGATATAAACCTAACATCCTGCCCTGCAGCATCTTGCGCTTGCGAAGCAGGGTAAACAACACACCAAACATAACAAAATTAAGCCCTGCCTCCAGAAGCTGTACCGGGAAACGGGGAACCTCGTGAAGTTCAGGCATGAATTCATTAACCGGAAACTGTACGCTGAACGGGCCATGATACTCAATACCGTAGCAACAGCCTGCCAGAAAACAACCGATTCTGCCAAAACCATGCACCAAAGGAATAAAAGGTGCAAACACATCCAAAAACGGTGTAACCGGTACCTTGAAATGACGGCTGTATCTGAGGATGCCAAAAAAGGTTCCAATCAGTCCGCCGTAAAATACCCAGCCGCCAAAGGCGTAGGAAATTGCTTCAATGGGGGCATGCTTTATCAGTTTACAGAACAAATCCCAGTGGCTGATAATATCAGGAAGCTTGGTCAGAAAGAAAACTGCTTTTGCTCCCACAATAAGTCCCAACGCACCATAGATGGAACCATACACAATATCTTCCTTTGCCACACCATATCGAGGTGCAATCCTGCTGCCAAAGAATAGGGTTATCAAAAAGGCTCCTATAAATACAGGACCGTATAACGGTAGTTCAAAAAATCCAAACAAATGAATAGATGGTAACATAAAACTCCTTAATACAAAAAGCTGCTGCAAACGCAGCAGCTTTCTATGTACTCACTAATTAGTAAAGATCATCCCAATCCAAAGAACCGAACAAATCTTCCAAATCGCTGGCAGCCTTGTTGATATCACTCTGTGCCTTGCAGGAGCTGCCTACACAACCATAGCAGCCATATCCGCCGGAGCATCCGCCACAAGCAGCGCAACCAATTGCAAAGATAAGACCAACGATTAATCCGATAAGACCGCAAACAAATCCGCCTGTACCCTGAGCACCACCGGTCTGCTTTTTGGTATTAATACCGATAACAAGACCAACCACGCCGAGAATAACACCGATGAATGCACCGATAACACCAAACAGAATACCGCCCAAAACAGAAACAACAATACTTACAATACCGCAAACGGTACCGATTGTTCCAAGGCCACCGCCGTTAGCTGCGGGTGCTGCCTGCTGATATACGGGCTGCTGATAAGCCTGCTGCTGAGGTGCTGCCTGCTGATAAACCTGCTCGGGAGCGGGTGCGGGTGCAGGAGTAGGATTATTTACTGCTGCACAGTTAGGACATACGTTTGTTCCTTCAGGAATCTGACTTCCACATTTTTCACAAAACATCTTAATTTCCTCCTCTGAAAATGAATTGTAACTGATATTCTGTCAAATCAGTTATCTACTTGATATTATAGTCGAATTATAAAAATAAAGCAATACTTTTGTAAATTTTTTATAAATAATGGAGAGTTATGGGGACTAATCAATCCCCATGCTCTCCATATAACTGTCATAATCAAAATTCATGTAAAAATCATACACTTCATCGCAGTAAGCCTCATAATTATCCTCAGTCAGCTCCCCATGGCCATCCTTCATCCACATAAGAATCTGCGAATTCAAATCTTCATTGTGATGTGCCACATCCCTGTAATAGTCCAGATTACAAATAGTATCGTATTCCGTGTTAAAGGAGAACAAATGAATATTCTCATAGGGCAAAAGCAATTCAATGATATATTTTTCGGCAGCAAGGTGTCTCTCAAGCTTTCCCTCAAGCTTCCAGTAGTCCATAAAACAGATGCTGTACGGAGTAATATAGAGGTAAAACTCTATCTGCGGATTCTCCTTTGCAAGGGCAATCACGTTCTGCTCTATATTTTCTTTGATAATGGTGCGTTCCTCTTCTGTAATCGGTATCTGACTCTCCACCCTTACCACGGTGTTTCTGGCATAATAATCATTCACGGCATCCTTTCCAAAGGAATAGTGTTCATTCCAGTTACAATAATCATCGAAACTCATCTCTATTTTACCGTCGCTGTCAAATCCAAGTAAGTTCTGTAATGTCACCATTAATATGGATTTATTGTACAGGTAACTCACATCATTAAAGGGATTACTATCATATAGATAGGTAGGATAATCCGAATAGTCCATATCATCTTTTGAATTAAAGAAACGCACTCCATCCAGACCACGCACGACCATTTTAATATTAGGGTTGTGCTCTACAGCGACCATCAGGTTTTCATTTATTTCCTTGTAGCTGCCTCCAGAATAAGGAACCTTAATGGCATTTACACCAAATAATTCGTTCAATTCCGAAGGTTTAAAGCATTCTGTCATGGAGCTGCCAGTAATAATGGCATCATACTCAAAATGCTTTACAATGCCATTGTTCTGATAGCGCTCATTATCCAATATATAGGATACACCCGGCAACGGCTTGTGATAGTGAAAATATGGGTCCACTATGATTGTCAGTGCACCTATTGACACCAAAATCACCAAAAATAAGGTTACAAACCCTATCATCCATTTTTTCCCTGTACGCATTTTTCTGCTCCTTTGCTAGAAATTGAAATATAAGAATGTGCTGATACCTGCAAAGGAAAAGACACACCAGGTAAACAAAAAGAGGGTTGTCAGCATATTCCATACTGTGGGTTTAAAACGCTGCATCTTTTCATAGGCATTTTTCGAGCCCAGAATAAGACCAAATGCCACCACGAAGAATGCGGTAATCAAAAACTGCGGATAAATAGTTTCTATTTTAATCAGGCTTAGCACCTTCTTAAATTCTGCCGTCCTCACAATGTCAATAAAGACCTGGTCAACCGGCGCAAATTTCCAGGAAAACAATGTCTTTAGAAAAGCAAATGCCTGTGACAGTGTAGGTGTCCTGAAAAACACCCATGTGATATTTACAAACGTAAAAGTTATCAGCCAGTTAAATGCCGGATGTAATCCGTCAAAGAACTTTTTGAAAATTCTTGTGATTACGGAAAACAAACCGTGGCAGAATCCCCAAAACACAAAATTCCAGCTGGCACCATGCCACAGACCGCTTGCCAGAAATACAATCATAATATTCACATAAGTCCGCACACTTCCCTTACGGTTGCCACCCAGAGGTATATACACGTACTTTGTAAAGAATCTGGTCAGTGTCATGTGCCATCTCTCCCAAAACTCCGTGATGGTAAGTGCCTTGTAGGGAGAATTGAAATTCAAAGGCAGCTCGATATTCATCATCTTACCGATACCGATTGCCATATCACAATAACCGCTAAAATCAAAGTAAATTTGAATGGTATAAGATAACATTACAAGCAAAGCTGTTACAGAGGTCAGTTGGTCAAAGGTTGTATACCCATAGGTAACCAGATTACCAAAAGTGTCTGCCAGAAGCACCTTCTTGGCAAGACCAAAGGTAAACAGATACACACCCGCTGCCAGATTGTCCGTATTCAGCTTCTTTTTGGATTCCTCCATAAACTGGGGCACCAGTTCATCATGGGTTACAATTGGTCCCGCAACAAGCTGGGGAAAATATGCCACATAGCTTGCATAATGCAGGAAATTATATGCCGGGATCTCTCCTCTATAAGCATCCACCACAAAGGAGATCTGCTGGAAGGTAAAGAAGCTTATACCTAAAGGTAATACAATGCCTAGGAAATCAAGGTCTGTTTTGAACAGGGCGTTAATATTGCCGATAAAGAAATCCATGTATTTGAAATAGCCCAGAATTCCCAGGTTGATTACAACACCGGCTATCATGGTCACCTTGCACCATTTCGTCCCGCGCTTCTTTTCAATCAGCTTATATATGCCGAAATTAAATAAAATGCTTGTCACGATAATCAATAAATAGCTTACATTGAAATAACCATAGAACCACAATGACATTCCCAAAAGAAATGCCTGACTCAAGGTATACTTTTTATAATGATTCAAGGTAAAATATCCTATTAAGCACAGAGGCAAAAACAATAGGACAAAGATATAAGAATTGAATAACATAGCCGCCTCCAAGGGTTATTTGCTACTTATTAATCTATCAAACACATGGGGTTTTGTCAACGCTAGCCCCTCACCCAAACACAACTGCAAGAAACATGACAAAACAGGCTGTCAAACCTTCAGCCGCCGTCAAAATAATCTGTATCTTTGCCGAAGCTTTTTCCCACTCTTCCTCAATCCTTGCCCTCTCTATGGGGTCATCCGTGTGAATCTCTTCCTCCGGTCTGTGAGGAATCAGTCCAAACAGAGGAAACCCCAGTATCAAAAGGAATCCTATCTTGGAGCCAAACCTTCCGTTTCCTACATGCACCAGTCTGTTGTTTTCAATCACCCACGGTATAAACAGCCATATAATAAAGGCTGCTACGATACCCGCAATCATAATGATGTTTCTAATATGTTTGAGCTTCGTTGATGTCAGTTTATCCATATTATTACCTCCCATCGCTTTCGCAATACTGTATCCACAGGCCATGAATGATTTCATCGTGATACACAAATTTTATCCTGATAGTCATTTTTTGAAAGACAATGTATTGATACACAATATTGTCGTACTCCCTGTCTGTCATGGTCTGTCCCATCCGCACAAAAGCACCAAGGCCGGTTATGGAGTCTGCCCACACCTTCCGGAAAACATCTTCCGGCATGTAATCCTTCATTTTCCTGCTAAAGTGAGAATAAAGCTTGTCTAAATCCCCCTGCCGAATGTACTCCGCGCATTGTAACGACAATTGCATGGCAGCGGTATGATTTTGGTCAAACGTTTCCCTCTCCTTGTCAAATATATCCTCGCCATCCTCCACTGCTGCCAATACCTCGTTTAACATGCGGATTTCCTCCGCTTTCATCTTAATCAGCGCACTGATTTCAGCACGCCGCAAGTGAATCACATCTGCAAGCGGTGTTTCTCCGGCAATATATTCTTTTATACTTCTTATAGGAAGTCCGATTGTGCGTAAAACTATAACATTTCGTATCTGCTCCACTTGAGCATTTGTATATTCTCTGCGGTTAGAGTTATCATTTCTCACACTTTGAATCAGTCCCTTTTCCTCATAAAACCGAAGAGTACGGGAGGAAATGCAAAACAGATTACATATCTCGGTAATATCATAGCGTTCCTTTTCATTCATTGCTCATCACCCCAATAACATAATAGCACTTGACGCTACGTCAACGTCAAGTGCTATTATTGTATTTTATTCCTCCAAACTTCCAACAAGCAATTCTGCATTCTTAAGATATGGTTTCACATTATTATCAAAGGTTTCCCTGTCTTCCATTTCCTCTGCCGTGAAGCTGTATTTCGCTATTTTATTGCCGCTCTCATCCACTGTAAACATCTCAAACACACTCTGCGGATTGTATCTAATCACATAATGATTACCATCCTCCCAGCATAAATAGAAGGAATCTCCTTTCACCTCCGGCATCTTCAAATCACATTTCCACAAAGGGGTATTTTCTCTGTTTTCAATCCAAATTTGGTTTGGGATCAATTCATCCTCTGCTTTTTCCAAATCTACATAAAGCGTTCCCTGTACGTCCTTGCCTACGAATTTTTTCAAAGAAATACTGTTAATCTCTTCAAATGCTTCATCCTCCGCTACTTCCCTCACTCTCCTTGCCAGTTCCTCAGCCTGCTCTTTCTGCTGCCTGTCAAGCTCCTCATAAAATGCCTCATCTGCCTCATCCTTAGGGATAAATCCGGTTCCATCAGTAAGTTCTACATAAGTAAACGGATATTCATCCGATTCCTGCTGACAGTATAACAAGTCTCCGTCTTCATAACGGAATACTGCCTTTCTGATTTTACCTGTTCCTTCATCCAAGAGCGTCAGTTTATTGTTTTCATATTGCCATTTTCCGGTACCAAAATAACTGCTTAGTAAACCTTCATAATAGTAGAAAGTACCATCCTCACTTACCGTTAATGTAAACATTCCGCCAAAGCCAATTTGCTCACAGATATAGTCATTTATGACATCATCTTTCGTATATATCTTTTCAGGCTCCGCCACATCCGGTTCATCTGCTTTATCTTTTGGGTTTGTAAGGAAACATACGGATATCACGATACAGGCAAGCACAGATACAACTAGTACCCAGAAAGCCGGCTTCCTATAATTTAATATACTCTTCACCCTTTCCTTCACACCCACTTCTCCAAATGCCACCGGGCATGCTGTAATCAATCGCCTTGTATGACCCATATTAAGCAATGTCTGGGAATATCCCGCAATGTCGTCTCTGGTCATTTCCTTTATTACCTTCTCATCGGTAGCCAGTTCAATGTCCCTGCACAATAGGATGTAGGAAATCCAACACAATGGATTGAACCAGTGAATGGCTAATACCAGAAATCCCACGGGCTTCCACCAATGATCAAGCCTCTTTATATGCGCCCTTTCATGGGTCATCACAAATTCCCGTGCAGATTCGTCCATAGAAGACGGAAGATAAATCATAGGTCTTATCATGCCAAGAATAAATGGAAAAGAAATATCATCACATTCCAGAACATTTTGAGAAACACTGATGGAAGCGCGTACACTTCTCTTCAGCCGTAAATAACTTACCACTGCATAAGCTGCCATCAAAAGCATTCCCGTAAGCCATATAACCGCCAGTATATTAATCGGATTGGCCGCAGACTCCTTGGCCGGAACCGTCACGCCCTCATAGTAATGAGAGCCCAGATATGCATTCACCATATTATCAACCAAGTCTACTCCTGATTGTATGTATGGCCGTCCAATATACATCGTCGTATCAACCGGCTTGGACGCGGGCACCAGACTCATTGCACTCTCGATTGAGAACGGACATATCAACCTTATTGCTGTAACACCCCACAATGCACATACAATCCATTTTGGCATTTTCCGAAAAACAAAACGAATTAGTATCACTGCCAGGATAAGCCCTCCCGCCGTTATGCTCATATTCACTATCTCAAGAAAAACTGCGCGCATACTTACCCCTCCTTAAATGTATCAATCATCCGCTGTATTTCTTCTACCTCAGAAGCTGTCAGTTCCCTTCTTGATAGAAATGCCGCAACAAATGCAGGAAGAGACCCCGAATAGGACTTTTCAATGATCTGCTCGCTTCTGGCAGAATAAAACTCTTCTTTGGAAACCAATGACATTACCACACCATTTTCGTTCTGCAGTAATCCTTTTTCACAAAGCTTTCGTAATACAGTATAGGTTGTAGGTTTTTTCCAGTTAAGTTCACGCTCGCAAATCTTAACTAAGTCTCCCGAACCTATGGGCTCATTGGCCCAGACAATATCTGCGAAACGTTCCTGTACTGCCCCCAATTCAAAATCAGTCATTTTGCACCTTCTTTAGTTTATTCGAATAAACCTTTCTTTTAGTTTATTGCAATAAACCAATGTTGTCAAGGACTTTATGGGGCGAAAATGCTAAGCTGCCTCTCCTTCAATGATTTTACCTTCCGCTCGGTTATCTTATCGTTTTCATCAAGCACACCGCACAAAATCAGCGACTTTGGATCATATTTATGGCAGTTTTTTATTACACTTTCCTCGCTGAAATTTGCATAGCAATATTTACAGCCGTTCTTGCAGGTATTGTAGGTACCGATTTCCACGCTCTCCATGCAGCCGCATTCTTTGCGCTGATTTTTGTCCTTTTCAACTTTGAGACTACAACCGATAATATCTTCAATATGGTCCTTATCAATACAACGGTTATGCTCGATGCCGCACTCCTTCAAATCAATGGTCTCAGCACAGCTTCCTATCCTCATTCCGTTGTCCTTTGCTATTTGGGCTATTTTCTTTGCAAATGCTAACAGCTCCTCCTGTTTTAGCTCATAGGCTTCAAGCAGCTCCATATTTTTCTTATTCTTTGTATAGATATCCACAAAGCTGATAACACACTTCTCGGTATAACCTTTGAGAGCTGTGGCAATTTGCTCAAAAGCCTTTAAGTGGTATTCCGGAGTATATTTCTTTGTGAAAATAATGGGGTCATACCTCCAAATTACCTTCTTTGCCCCAATCTTCTGCGACAATTCCCGGAATATGGGTATCATTTTATCCTTTTTATGAGGAACATTTCGCTCCATGTCCTTGCCATAGCCGGTCAATGTAAACTGAAAACAATAGTCATAAGAAGCCAGTTCGTACAATCTGCCAAGCATCGGCTCCGGATTCTTGGTCCAAAACACTATGCAGTCAACCACCTTAGGCGTTATGTCAATCTTACTTACCTGATGGGGATTCATGGGATTGCGCACATAGACAAAGCCTTCCTTTATTCGATTAAAAAACCACTCGGAATAGTAGTTGGGAATGTCGGTTCTGCGGCTTACACTTAATATCATGAAGGGATCCTTTCTGTGTGGAATATTGAGTTTGCAGGGTTCTTTTAAGATTATTATATAAGGAGTATGAGGGCATGTGCAAGAAGATTACTCCTTCTTTTACAATGTTCTTAACATGTCTAATTACAATTTTTACAAATACTTGTTCACCAATTGTTCTATTTTGCCGGTACTTAAAATCGTCTGTTCCGTTTCATATGTAAGTATCAATCTTTCCCCTTGAAATATCCCGTTATTTTCATATGCGTTTATCTTTCTCACCATATTCCTCGAATAAGAGGTATCATCACATTTTCCACAGTGCTCCCAGTATATTTCCTGACCTGTCTTCTTTGATAAAAATGTGAAATCCGGATAAATAATCCCCATTCCCTTCAAATATAGAGGACACTCATATTTATATTCAATTCCTTTCCCATAAAAATAGTCTGCCATTATTTTTTCAGATTTTGACCGGACACGCTCTCCTCTTTCTGTTAGAATAACAGGCATATCTTCATTAAACTCTTTTCCGTCATATTCTT
>CALYZQ010000050.1 GCA_945609985.1 uncultured Lachnospiraceae bacterium
GCATCATAAGTGGATTCTACACTGTTATTTCCGAGGATATATTTACGCTGCCATTTGTAGTATTTTTGATTGATTTCTTTTATGTTTTTTTGTATAATATTTTTGTGTTTAATATGCATAAAGGATGAGGGAATGGAATATGAGTGAGATTTATGCAAAATTACTAAATTGTTTAAAGTGTGTACGCAGCAAGACTGATTTTGAACCCAAAGTGGCGGTTGTTCTGGGCTCGGGCTTAGGTGATTATGCTGCACAGATAAAGGTTGAATGTGAGATTCCTTACAGCGAAATAGAAGGTTTTCCAGTATCTACCGTACCGGGACATGCCGGAAAGTTTGTGTTTGGTTATGTTGGTGAAGTACCTGTTGTGTGTATGAAGGGAAGAGTGCATTATTATGAGGGATATGACATTTCCGATGTGGTACTTCCCATCCGTCTGATGTACCTCCTTGGTGCGAAGATATTGTTTCTTACAAATGCTGCCGGCGGTGTAAACGGTTCTTTCCATGCCGGTGACTTGATGTTAATTAGGGATCATATCGCTGTATTTGCACCCAATCCTTTGATTGGAGCCAATATTGAGGAGCTTGGAACAAGATTCCCTGATATGAGTAAGGTTTATGACAGAGATTTGCAAGAGGTTATTAGAGCAAAAGCAAAGGAGAATAATATCTTTTTACAGGAGGGCGTTTATACCCAACTTACCGGACCATCCTTTGAATCTCCTGCGGAAATTAAAATGCTGCGCACCTTAGGATGTGATGCAGTTGGTATGAGTACTGTTGTTGAGGCTATTGCAGCAAATCATTGCGGAATGCGTATCTGCGGTATTTCCTGCATCAGCAATCTGGCTGCCGGAATGACTGACAATCCGTTAAATCACGAAGAAGTACAGGAGGCTGCGGATATGGCGGCACCGAAGTTTAAAAAGCTTGTTACGGAAGCAATTAAGGGATTTGCATTGTAGGAGACTACAGGATGATTAATGAAAAGATTTCTTTTGAAAAACTGATAAACAGAGCGCTTGATATCCGTAAAATGTCCTATGCACCCTATTCAAATTATACGGTGGGTGCGGCGCTTCTTACTGAATCCGGCAAGGTTTACACCGGCTGTAATATTGAAAATGCTTCCTATGGAGTTACAAACTGTGCTGAAAGAACTGCTTTTTTTAAGGCAATCAGTGAGGGAGAACGCAAATTCTCGGCGATAGCAATTGCAGGCGGAATTGTAGAACAGGCTCCTGTAGAGTATGCTTATCCCTGCGGTGTTTGCAGACAGGTGATGCAGGAGTTTACAAATAGGAATTTTAATGTGATTGTAGCTAAAAGTCATACGGATTATAAAGTATACAGACTGGAAGAATTGTTGCCGTTTTCCTTTGGAGGAGAGTCTATCCGATGAATATCAGATTCTATAATGCCCGTATTCTTACCATGGAGAAAAACAGGGATGTTTTTGAAGGTGAGATATGGATAAAGAATGAAAAAATAGTAGGTGTATTTACATGCAGGGAGCTTGCAGAGCTTTCGGAGGACATGTTTCCGCGGATTGTTTGGGATGCAGAGATAGACTGTAAATACAATTTGTTGATGCCGGGCTTTAAAAATGCACACACCCATTCAGCAATGACTTTTCTGCGTTCTTATGCGGATGATTTGCCTCTTTCAAGATGGCTGAATGAAAAGATATTTCCTATGGAGGCGAAACTGGAGAGGGATTCGATATATGATTTTACACAGTTAGCTGTTCTGGAATATCTGACTAGTGGTATAACATCCATCTTTGATATGTATATAGATCCAACGACAGTGGCTGAAGCATGCATGGATGCAGGAATGCGTTGTGTGCTGGTATCGGGTTTGAATAATTTCACTTCGTCAGCAGAACTGATGGAAGAGGAGTATTTAAAATTTAATCAGAAAAATTCATTGATATCTTATCAATTAGGATTTCATGCGGAATACACTTGCTCAAAGGATCTTTTGTGTAAAGTTGCGGAACTTGCCCACAAGTACAGAGCACCCGTATATGCCCACATGTGTGAGACGGAAAAGGAAGTAGAAGAGTGTAAAATACGTTACGGCATGACACCCGCCATGTTTTTAGATTCTTTAGGGATGTTTACTTATGGTGGAGGCGGCTATCATTGTGTGTATATGTCGCCTGAAGATATGGATGTTTTCTCCATGAGGCGACTCCATGTAATTACAAATCCTGCTTCCAATCTAAAACTTGCAAGCGGTATTGCACCCGTGGCAGAATTTGTGAAACGTAAAATCCCTGTATCTATCGGTACGGACGGACCGGCAAGTAACAATTGTCTGGATATGTTCAGGGAGATGTTTTTGGTTTCCGGTTTGAGTAAAGTACGAGAGCATGATGCTGCAAGCATGGATGCTGACAAAGTATTGCGGATGGCAACTGTATGCGGAGCCAAAGCAATGGGGTTAAACAAGGCTGATGTTCTGGCTAAGGGGAAGTTTGCAGATATCATTATGCTGGATATGCAAAGTCCCAATATGCAGCCCATACACAATATTACGAAAAACATAGTTTACAGCGGTAGTAAGTCAAATATACTTATGACCATGATAAACGGTCGTATTCTGTATCATAACGGAAACTTCCATATCGGAAAAAGTCCGGAAGCGATTTATGAGCGCTGTAAGAACCATTTAAAACGGATGTTATCTGAGTAAAGCTCAGACATCATATAAGTATTTCTCTAAGAAGGCAAAAGCCTAAAAAACGCATAGGAGGGAAAAAGATGTTGGAGAAATTTTTTAAACTCAAAGAGAATAACACCACGATTAAGACAGAAATCATGGCAGGTATCACCACCTTCATGACAATGGCTTATATTTTGGCTGTTAATCCCAGCATTCTTGGTGACGCAGGAATGGACAAGCAGGCGGTATTGCTTGCAACAGCATTTGCTTCCTTTATAGGAACAGCACTTATGGCACTTTTGGCAAACTATCCGTTTGCGCTGGCACCCGGTATGGGCTTAAATGCTTATTTTGCATATACGGTAGTGCTTGGCTACGGATATTCCTGGCAGATTGCCCTTTTGGCAGTATTTATCGAAGGTTTAATCTTTATTGTACTGTCTGTTACCAATGTACGTGAAGCTATCTTTAATGCAATTCCTTTGACCTTAAAGGCTGCAGTAAGTGCAGGTATCGGTCTGTTTATTGCATTTATCGGTCTACAGAATGCAAAGCTTGTTGTGGATAGCGGAGCAACCCTTGTTACTTACCAGAATTTCCATGACAATTTTAAGTCTGTTGGTATGGGCGCGTTGCTGGCATTGATAGGTGTGTTGATTACCGGTATATTATTGATTAAGAAGGTAAAGGGTGGAATTCTGTTTGGAATTATTATCACTTGGATTCTTGGAATTATTTGTGAACTGACAAAACTGTATGTTCCCAATCCTGACCTTAAAATGTATTCCGTTATTCCCAGTGCATTTGTTTCTTTAGATCTTGGTGCAATTTCCAAGACCGCAGGTCAGATGTTTACTGCTGACTTCGGTGCTATTAAGGTTTTGGATATGGTTGTAATCGTATTTGCATTCCTGTTTGTAGATATATTCGATACCCTTGGAACCTTAATCGGTGTATCCTCCAAGGCAAATATGCTGGATGAGAACGGTAAACTTCCCAGAATTAAAGGGGCGCTTATGGCAGATGCAGTTGCAACAAGTGCAGGTGCATTACTTGGAACATCAACAACTACAACCTTTGTAGAGAGTGCATCAGGTGTTACCGAGGGTGGTAGAACAGGTTTAACTGCTATTACAACAGGTTTCCTGTTCTTGCTTGCTGTTATTTTCTCACCCCTGTTCCTTACCATTCCTTCTTTTGCAACCGCACCTGCATTAATCATAGTAGGCTTCTACATGATTGCATCTGTTGCTAAGATCGATTGGGAGAATATGTTGGAAGCAATCCCTGCATTCCTTTGCATCATTGCTATGCCTTTGATGTACAGTATTTCTGAAGGTATTGCAATTGGAGTTATTTCATGGACCATCCTTCATGTATGTACCGGAAAGACCAAGGGTAAGGTAAGTATTTTGATGTATATTCTTACTGTTTTATTTGTACTGAAGTATGTTTTCCTGTAATTTTGATATAATGCAATATTATATGAGCATGCGGTTTTATAGCCGCATGCTCTTTTGCATATTTGGATAAAATGCATTATTAAAAAGTAGTTGACGTATACACAAATTAGATGTATCATTGTACTAATAACATAATACATTGCATAAGGAGTAAGAAACTTGGAATACGTAGCACTAATACTGGTTTTCATATTATTTATAGCATTTGTTTTAGGGAAAGAAATCATTGAGGCAAAGAACGTCGAAAAAAGGTTTAAGAAGTCCCTCTACGATAATTACGGAGTTCCTTTTCAGAAGGAGATTTCATTGGAGCGTTTTGCCCATATCTGCGGATACTATAAGAGACATATTTCGGAAAGACAGATTGATGACATCACCTGGAATGACCTGAATATGGATGACATCTTTATGCGGATGAATGATACTTTTTGCTCCGCGGGTGAAGAATATCTGTATTATACCTTGCGTAACAATACGAAAAGTACAGCGGAACTGAATAAGCTGGAGGAAGTAATCGGCTTTTTCGAAAAGCATTCGGATGAGAGAGTAGCTATTCAGATGTTAATGAGGAAATTAGGTACTACGGGCAAGTTTTCACTCTATGATTATCTTGATAATCTGGAGCTTTTGGGAAAGCGTTCTAATAGAAAGCATATTTTGCTTAACCTTTTATATATTCCTTTTATAGTGCTTACGCCGTATCAGTTACCGGCAGGTCTTTGCGGTCTGGCAATTCTTATGAGCTATAATATCGCCACCTATTTTAAAGAAAAGAATGAGATTGAGGCCTATTTTATCAGCTTTGTCTATATTATACGTTTGTTGAATGTGTGTGAGGAAGTTTTAAAGGTGGATGTACCTGCATGTGAAGCACAGTGGAGTGATATGAAGCAAAGCTTAAGAAAAGTTCTTGGTATCCGTAAGGGCTCCTCAATTGTTTTTAAGGGTGCCTCATCCTTATCGACCGGTAATCCTGCAGATATTATTATGGATTATATCCGTATGACAATGCACATTGATATTATACTGTTTAACAGAATGCTGGGAAAATTGAGAAGCCATGTAGAGGATATAGATAGCCTGATTACTAATATCGGATATGTGGAAACAGCAATAGCCATCGGTAATTTCAGACATTCCCTTAATGAAGGGTGGTGCGTACCGGAGTTTGTGGAGAATTCCTTCACAAATGATGAGATTTTAGTGATTAAAGACGGATACCATCCTCTAATAGATAATCCGGTGAAAAACAGCATTGCCACAGATAAGGGTGTATTGCTTACAGGTTCCAATGCTTCCGGTAAATCCACGTTCCTTCGAATGGTTGCAGTCAATGCCATTTTGGCACAAACTATCCACACCTGTATGGCTGATGAGTATAAGGCACCATTATTTTTCATCTGTTCTTCCATGTCACTTAAAGATAATCTGGAGAGTGGAGAAAGCTACTATATTGTAGAAATCAAGTCTTTGAAACGTATATTACTGTCCGCAGAGACAGAAAACAGAAGAGTTCTTTGCTTTGTGGATGAAGTGCTCAGAGGAACCAATACGGTGGAGAGAATTGCGGCATCCACACAGATATTAAAAAGCCTTGCGACAGATGAATATCTTTGCTTTGCTGCAACCCATGATATTGAGCTGACACAGCTTCTTATTGATAGGTACAATAATTATCATTTTGAGGAAGAAATAGTGGATGGAGATATTCTTTTCCCTTATAAGCTGATGGAGGGCAAAGCCACTACGCGCAATGCCATTAAGCTGCTTCAGATTATGGGCTATGAGGATGCAATTATTGAGGATGCAACCAGACTTGCAGAGCATTTTGTGACCTTTGGTACATGGTAAAATGAGACCATGTCTTGACTGTAAACCTTTGCATTGTTATACTATTATGTAGATTATTTAGAAAGGCAAGGAGTATTATGGGTAGTTTAATTTCAGCTTTTTTAACTTATTTGGTTTTGATGTTGATTATAGTTGTTGTAGGTGGTGCGGCTATTACATTGGGCATTACCTTGAGAAAGCGCAAGGATGCTAACGAGGCTGCTATTGTTGCCGAGGCAGACAAACTGTAAGGTATTAAATATGGGAAGATTTACCACTGTTTTATGGGATGTAGACAATACGCTTTTGGATTTTCCCTATTCTCAGAGATGTGCAATTACCAAATGTTTTGAGGAGATAGGACAGGAGATAAACGAGGAAATTATTGAGCGGTATTCTGTCATTAACGACAGCTATTGGAAAATGCATGAGCGCGGAGAAATTACCAAAGCACAGCTTCTTACAGGACGATTTATCACATTGTTTGAAGAATATCATATAGAAGATGTGGATGTGGAAGCTTTCAATGCAAGTTACATGGAAGAGATTGGAAATCACTTTAGGTATTTGGATTATTCTCCTCAAATTTGTAACGGACTTCGCGGGAAAGTAAAGCAATACATTGTAACAAACGGAAACGGAGAGGTACAGCGAAAAAAGCTTACGAACTCACGCCTGTTACCAATAATGGATGGGATGTTTATCTCGGAGGAAATAGGTGCGCCAAAGCCGCATAAGGAATTTTTTGATTACTGTCTGGCTCATATTGAGGAAAAGGATAAAAGTAAGATTCTGATTATTGGTGATTCGTTAAGTAGTGATATCAAAGGCGGTATAGATGCGGGTATTAAAACCTGTTGGTACAGACCGGAAGGGAACATAAATGCAAGCGGCTTAAAACCGGATTATGAAATCAGTGAGTTAAGGGATGTTTTCAATATTATTAGATAAGAGCTGTAAATAAGCAGATACAGTAATGAGAGGTGTGTTGTGGCAAAATCACCGGGACAAAAGTTAAAACTGTTATATATTATACGAATGCTGGAAGAGCATTCTGATGAAGCGCATCCATTAAGTACTGCTCAGATTGTTGAACGTCTGGATGCGGAAGGAATTCATTCTGAGCGCAAAAGCATCTATGATGATATGGAGAAGCTTGCGGATTTTGGTTATGACATTATCAAGGTACACAGCAAACAGGGCGGTGGTTATTATCTAGGTTCCAGGGATTTTGAACTGCCGGAGTTAAAGCTTTTGGTGGATGCGGTACAGTCTTCCAGATTTATTACGACCAAGAAGTCGAGGGAGCTGATTAAAAAGCTTGAAAAGCTGGCCGGGAAGCATGATGCCGGAAAACTGCAGCGTCAGGTATATGTGGCAGGCCGTGTAAAGACGGAGAACGAAGGCGTTTATTACAGTATTGATACGATTCACAAAGCCATTCAGGAAAACAGGCAGATTACATTTTCCTATATGGACTGGAATCTAAAAAAAGAGCTGGTAGAAAGGGAACAGGGCTTTAGAAAAGTAAGTCCATGGGCACTTATCTGGCGTGATGAAAATTATTATCTTGCGGCATTTGACAGCACTGACGGTATTATGAAGCATTACCGGGTAGATAAAATGGGTTCTGTAAAAGTTACAGAAGATAAACGGGATGGAATGAATGCTTTTGAGCAGGTGGACCTGGCAGCTTATACCAATCGTACCTTTGGTATGTATGGAGGAGAGGAAGAAACTGTTACACTTCGTTTTCCCAATAAACTGATTGGGGTGGTAATGGATCGGTTTGGTAAGGATGCCGATATACGTCCCGACGGAAATGAGGCATTTTTTGTAAGGGCAAAGGTTGCGGTGAGCGGACAGTTTTTTGGATGGCTTACAGGCATAGGAAAAGAAGCAAAGCTGATAAAACCTGAGTTTGTAAAGGAAGAATACAAATCCTGGCTTCAGGGCATTTTAAATGAATAAGATTGTCAAGTACAAATTCAAAAAAAGGTATCTAAATTTAAGATGCCTTTTTTGTTTACTTTTCAGGGGAACTTTCGTTGACAAGAAGGGTTTTCTTTTTTATACTGTAATTATGCAGGCACAATATATAGAATTTTGATGCTGAGGAACACCATATATATTGTATAGAAACATTGTAAACTTTAGGAAAGGGTTAGGGAGCATATGAGCGAGGAAATCAATTATGGCTTGGAATATCAGCCTGAGAAAACGGTTTATGTAATCAAGAAGGACGGCAGTAAAGAAGCTTTTAACGTGCAGAAGGTTATCAGTGCTGTTGGAAAAAGTGCATACAGGGCACTCACCAAATTTACGGATGAAGAAAAGAGAAATATCTGCAAATATGTTGTGGACAAAGTAAATGAGCTTGATACCGAAGAGGTTCCCATCCCTATTATGCATAATATTGTGGAGAGTGCGTTAGAGCAGGTAAAGCCTCTCGTTGCAAAGAGCTATCGCGACTATCGTAATTATAAGCAGGACTTTGTGCGCATGCTGGATGATGTGTATAAGAAGAGCCAGTCCATTATGTACATTGGTGACAAGGAAAATGCCAATACAGATTCTGCACTTGTTTCCACTAAGAGAAGTCTTATTTTTAATCAGTTGAATAAAGAGCTTTATCAGAAGTTTTTCCTTACTACAGAGGAAATTCAGGCATGCCGTGACGGATATATATATGTTCATGACATGTCGGCCAGAAGAGATACCATGAACTGCTGTCTGTTTGATGTGCAAAACGTCCTTTCCGGCGGCTTTGAGATGGGTAATATCTGGTACAATGAGCCCAAGAGTCTGGATGTGGCATTTGATGTTATCGGTGATATTGTGCTTAGTGCGGCAAGCCAGCAGTATGGCGGCTTTACCGTACCCAGCGTGGATTTGATTTTGGAGCCCTATGCAGAGAAATCTTATAAGCGCAATATAGAAAAATATATGAGCCTTGGCATAGATAAGGAAAAGGCAGAGGAAGTTTCCTACAATGATGTGGCGAAGGAATTTGAACAGGGCTTCCAGGGATGGGAATATAAGTTTAATACAGTTGCAAGCTCACGAGGCGATTATCCCTTTATTACTGTTACGGCAGGTACAGGAACCGGACGCTTTGCAAAGCTTGGTACCATTACCATGTTGAATGTGCGCCGCAAGGGACAGGGCAAGAAGGAATGTAAGAAGCCGGTATTGTTTCCGAAGATTGTGTTCCTTTATGACGAAGAGCTTCACGGTCCCGGAAAGCCTCTTGAGGATGTATTTGAGGCTGGTGTGGAATGCTCTGCAAAGACAATGTATCCTGACTGGCTGTCACTGACCGGTAAGGGCTATGTGGCAAGCATGTACAAGCAGTATGGAAAGATTATTTCTCCCATGGGATGTAGAGCGTTTCTTTCTCCCTGGTATGAGAGAGGCGGTATGCATCCTGCTGATGAGAATGATGTACCTGTTTTTGTGGGAAGATTTAATATCGGTGCGGTTTCTCTGCACCTTCCCATGATTCTTGCAAAGGCAAGAAAGGAAAGCCGTGATTTTTACGAGGTACTTGATTACTATCTGAATCTGATTCGTCAGCTTCATATCCGTACCTATGCATACCTCGGTGAGATGCGTGCATCCACCAATCCGCTTGCATACTGTGAGGGCGGTTTCCTTGGCGGTAATTTAAAGCTTACTGACAAGATTAAACCCCTGCTTAAGGCAGCTACAGCAAGCTTCGGTATTACGGCGTTAAATGAGCTTCAGGAGCTTTACAATGGCAAATCTTTGGTTGAGGATGGTGCCTTTGCTGTAGAAGTAATGGAGCATATTAATCAGAAAATAAATGAATTTAAGGAAGAAGACGGAAATCTTTACGCTATTTACGGTACTCCCGCCGAGAATCTGTGTGGTCTTCAGGTGAAACAATTCCGTAAAAAGTACGGTATTATTGAGGGTGTTTCCGATAGAGAATATGTAAGCAACAGCTTCCACTGTCATGTTTCTGAGGATATTACACCGATTCAGAAGCAGAACCTTGAGGACCGTTTCTGGGATTTGAGTAATGGCGGAAAAATCCAGTATGTGAAGTATCCCATTGATTACAATGTGGAGGCAGTAAAAACGCTGGTACGCCGTGCTATGGATATGGGCTTCTACGAGGGTGTTAATTTATCGCTGGCATATTGTGACGATTGCGGACATCAGGAGCTTGAGATGGATGTTTGCCCCAAGTGCGGTAGCCGTAACCTTACAAAGATTGACCGTATGAACGGATATTTGTCATACTCACGTGTACATGGTGATACACGTTTGAATGACGCCAAAATGGCAGAAATTGCAGAAAGGAAAAGCATGTGATAACAGCGAGCCAAGGCGACGGCTTTTATGCTTGCATGAAAAGCCGTAGGTTTGGGGAGCGTACATCATGAGCGTAGGCGAAGCCGTAGCGAATGATGCTTTGTGCTGAAAGCACAAAGGTTATCGCTCTCAACCTAGAGAAGTGTGGATGCTTTGTGCTGAAAGCACAAAGGTTATCGCATGATATGAATAGATGAGATATCATAATATAACCAAAGACGATATGTTAAACGGTGACGGATTACGGGTTGTGCTTTGGGTAGCCGGCTGTAACCATTGCTGCAAGGAATGTCATAACCCAATCACATGGGATCCGGACGGCGGACTTTTATTTGATGACGCTGCTAAGGAAGAGATATTTGAACAGTTAAATAAAAGCTATATTTCCGGAATTACCTTTTCGGGAGGCGATCCTTTGCATCCGAATAACAGATTGGAAGTGCGCCAGTTTATGGCAGAAATCAAAGAGAAATATCCGAATAAAACTATTTGGATGTACACCGGCGACAGCTGGGAGGATATCTTTGAATATCCTATTATGCAGTATGTGGATGTACTTGTTGACGGTGAATTCCACATTGAGGAGAAGGATGCAAAATTGCTCTGGAAGGGCAGTAAAAACCAACGTGTCATTGATGTAAAAAAGACGCTTGCATCCGATATCCCGATATTGCCCATCTTGCATTGTGGGGATTATGCGTAAGAAATTTAAAACAGGAGCACAAGATTATGCGTAGAATTGCAAAATTTCACAAGGTTTCTAAGAAGCAGTTTATCGGCTCTATGAGGGATGATTTTCCGCAATATACAGAGAAGGATTTGGAGGACATGTACGAGTCCATAGAGCTTCCCAAAAGAGCCACAAGAGGCAGTGCAGGATATGATTTCTTTGCCCCCTTTGCTTTTAGTCTTCCTCCCGGAACAACGATTAAGGTTCCTACAGGTATTCGTGCCGAAATGGAAGAGGATTGGGTGTTAAAGCTCTACCCCAGAAGCGGACTTGGATTTAAGTTTCGTTTGCAGTTAAATAATACAGTTGGTGTGATTGACAGCGATTATTTCCATTCAGACAATGAAGGACATATTTTTGTAAAGCTGACCAATGATTCCAATGAAGGAAAGACGGTTGATATCGCGGCCGGTACAGGTATGGTACAGGGTATCTTTTTAGAGTACGGTATCACGGTGGATGATGATGCAGAAGGCATCAGAAATGGTGGCTTCGGCAGTACCACAAAAGCATAATTTACTCCCTTTCGGGCAGACTAGCACTAAATGAAAGTGCAGGTGTGAACCGGAAGGGAGTTTTGTTTTGAATAATGAAAATTTACAGGAACAGGGACTGATATCAGGAAATCTGAAAAAGGATATGACCTATTTGAATGCAAAGCTTGATGTAGACCACAACTTTGATGTTGTACACAGAATTGTGTATATAGGCGGTAGGGAAGCCTGTATGTACTTTATTGATGGTTTCTGTAAGGATGAACAGATGCAGAAGCTTTTAGAGTATTTTATGACAATTACACCGGATAAGATGGCCGGGGATGTACATGAAATGTCTAAAAAGGACATTCCCTATATTGAAGTGGATATGGAAAATAATTGGAAAAATATATTACATTTTCTGTTGTCCGGAGTATTTATTTTATTTATTGACGGTTATAAGAAAGCACTTCTTTTGGATACCAGAACTTATCCTGCACGCAGTGTATCAGAGCCGGAGAAGGATAAGGTGCTTCGAGGCTCAAAGGACGGATTTGTGGAAACTATTGTGTTTAATACAGCCATGATTAGAAGACGAATCCGCAGTGCCTCGCTTAGAATGGAGATGATGAATGCGGGAGAAAGCAGTCAGACTGATATTGTTCTGTGCTATATGGAGGATAGAGTGGACCATGCTTTTCTTGCAGAAATAAAACAAAAAATAGAAGGTATTCATGTGGATTCATTGACTATGAACCAGGAAAGTTTGGCAGAATGTCTATATCAGAAAAAGTGGTATAATCCCTTCCCAAAATTCAAGTATACAGAGCGTCCGGATACTGCGGCAGCACAGGTACTTGAGGGAAATATTGTTATACTGGTAGATAATTCACCTTCTGCCATGATTACCCCTACAACCATTTTTGATGTAGTGGAGGAGGCGGATGACTATTATTTCCCGCCTATTACAGGCACTTATTTAAGAATCACACGTTTTTTGATTGCGCTGTTAACCTTTCTTCTTACCCCTACGTTTTTATTGTTTGTAAATCATCCGCAGTGGGTGCCGGAAAGTTTTTCCTTTATTCTGTTAAAGGAGGCTCCCAATGTTCCTCTTTTATGGCAGTTTTTAATATTGGAGCTTGCAATAGATGGTTTGAGACTGGCTGCTGTAAATACGCCTAATATGCTGAGTACGCCATTAAGTGTTATGGCGGCACTGGTGCTTGGAGAATTTTCCGTAAACAGCGGTTGGTTTTCAGCGGAAGTCATGCTTTATATGGCGTTTGTAGCTATTGCAAATTACACTCAGGCAAACTATGAGCTGGGCTATGCACTGAAATTTTTACGTATACTAAATCTGATTCTGACACAGCTTTTAGGGTTATGGGGATATATCGGAAGTCTTGTTGTAAGCTTTTTGTTTATGGCATTAAATAAAACTGTTTCAGGACAAAGCTATCTTTCTCCGTTAATTCCGTTTAAATGGACCAAATTCAAAAACAGATTAGTGAGACGCAGGCTGCCGGGAGCACTAAAGAAGAGTTAGAAAGACAAATAAAAGTCACCAAAGAATTTTACTTTCATATCATATATAGAAAAGAAAATGTGATAGGAAAGGAACGTTATGCAAGAATATTATATGGAAGAGCGTTGTGATAAGTATCAGGTTGCAATGGCATATGTGCCCTGGCAGCAATTTGATAAAATCTATGACGACTTGGAAAAAGGCTTTTTTGCAGGTACGATTTTTCCCGAATTGAATAAACCTTTTACGGGAAGGAGATGTGTGTAATGGATAACAAAGAACGTCTCTTAAATGACATTAATGTAATTGACTTTGCTTTGGTGGAATTGACCCAGTATTTGGATACTCACCCTTATGATTGTAATGCTATGGAGTATTTTAATCATTATGCGCGCATCAAGAACCAGCTGATGAAGGAGTTTTCCATGAAGTATTATCCTCTAACCAAGGATTTGGCAGAGAGCAATAAAGAATGGAGATGGGGAATGGCTCCCCTGCCTTGGGAAGGAGTGTGCTGTTAATGTGGAATTATGAAAAACGACTTCAGTTTCCTGTAAATATTAAGGAGCCCAATGCAAAGCTTGCGCAGGTGATTATTTCACAGTTCGGCGGTCCCGACGGTGAACTTGCTGCAAGTATGCGCTATCTGTCACAGCGTTTTGCCACTCCTTATAAAGAGGTTGCGGGGCTTCTTACGGATATCGGGACAGAAGAATTGGCTCACCTTGAAATGATAGGGGCAATTGTATTTCAGCTGACCCGCAATCTGTCTATGGAAGAGATTGAAAAGAGTGGTTTTGACAAGTATTATGTAGACCATACAGTAGGACTCTGGCCTCAGGCTGCGGGCGGTGTACCCTTCAATGCAAATCAGTTTCAGTCTAAGGGTGATATTATCACCGATTTGTTTGAGGATATGGCGGCTGAGCAGAAGGCGCGTACTACCTACGACAACATTCTGCGTCTTGTAAAAGACCCTGATGTATGTGCACCTATCAGATTTCTTCGTCAGCGCGAGATTATCCATTTCCAGAGATTTGGTGAGGCACTTCGTATCACTCAGGATAAGTTAAACAGCAAGAATTTCTACGCTTTCAATCCCGGATTTGATATGTGTGAGTGCTGCGACAAGTAGTGATGGCAACGGTTTGATTCGTATGATATAATAAATTAAAAATTTTTAAAAAATTTACAAAAAATAAAACCGAAATCCCTCCCATTGCATCTATCAGTTAAAGATAGATGCAGGAGGTGATTTTTGAAATGATGAAGAGGTACATAATATGATAAATATTCAAGAGATGGAACAACAGGCATATACAAGGGATGCAGAGCTGTATAATGCGATTATAAGCCTGAAAAGAGGGGATATAAGTGCATTTGATATCATATATCAGCACACCTGTAAGTTTATGTTTTATAAAGCAGATATATCAGCTTTGTTGAGCAGTTTACAGATTTTGGTCTGGCAGATTTTGGTGATATTATTTCACGCTATGAAGATAAAGCGTCTTTCCAGCATTATGTATGTGTTTATATGAATCATCATATTGACTGTATGGATGGAAGGTTAAAAATAATTAAAGAGGTTCTTCCGATGATTAATCGCGAGGAACTTACCAAAACCCAAAAGACTGCATTGCAGATGAGTAAGCAGCTTTTGAATGTTTTCTATGAAAATAAGGGTAATTATGAAACAGTTCTGAATCTTTATAATGAGCTGATAGCAGAATTTCCTACATGGGTTATTCCTGAATAACGTTGACAATTTGTTAACGAAATATTAAAATGGGTTTATGCAATGAAAATACAAATGAAAGGTAAGAACTGACATGTTTTGTAAAAATTGTGGAACCCAGTTAAATGATGATGCAAAGTTCTGCGCAAGCTGTGGTACACCTGTACAGGCTGCACCCCAGCCTGTTGCGGAGCCTACACCTGCACCTGCTGTAGCGCCTCAGCCTGTTGCTGAGCCTGTGCCTGCACCTGCTGTAGCGCCTCAGCCCGCTGTAACACCTGCTCCTGAAGCAACTCCTGCACCTTCTGCACCGAAGAAAGAGAAGAAGCAGAAGGTTAAGAAAGAAAAGGGACAGAAGAAGAGTAAGGCATGGCTTTGGATTACAATTATTGCAGTAGTTGTAGTGCTTGCAGCTGCAGCTGTTGCGGCATATGTTTTGCTGTTTAGCCCCGGTGCAAAGTTTAAGAAGATTATGGGCAACGCAGAGACCTGCATGAGCGAATCTAATTATGAGGAAGCAATTACACTTTATGAAAGCGCCCTTGAAATTAAAGATTCTGAAGATGCAGAAGAAGGTATGCTTAATGCCTATGAAAAGCTTGCTGAAAAGCAGTTTAATGATGGAAGCTATGATGAGGCTATAGCTACCTATGAAACCATATTAAAAATGGATAAGAAGAATAAGGCTGCTAAGAAGGGGATTGTTTCCTGTAAGTATGAGAAGGCAAACAAAGCACTTTCTTCAAATGACTATTTGGGTGCAATTGATTTGTACGATGAAGTAATTGCTTCCGATGATAGCGATTTGGCAAACAATGCTCAGCTTAAGAAAGCGGACTGCATGCTTGGTATCGGCAACAATATGCTTGATTCCGGTGATTATGTTGCTGCTGAAAGCTATTTCTATGAAGCAATGAATCTCGGTGATTCTTCTCATTATGAAAAAGCTAATAAGGCACTTTTAAACTGCAATATTTCAAGAGGTTATGCAGCACTTGAAGAGGGTGATACCTATAATGCTGAAAGTTATTTCTTCAATGTAAATAATATAGATTCCCAATGCGTTGATGCTTATCTTGGACTTGCGCAGGTGAATGCAGACAGAGGAGACATCTATTATACAAATTATTGGATAGATAGTGGTCTTAGTGTCATTACCGATGCTGATGATGTGGCTAAGCTTGAAGAGAAAAAGCAGTTCTACAATGATAACATTAATATTGCCAAGGTGAGCACCACATACAAGTGGACTGACAGTGTTTATTCTATATATTATGAAGAAAAACAGTATGATCAGAATGGTAATATTATTTACTATGTAGCTTACAATCCATATAATTCAAAAATTTCTGAGACCTTTTACAATGAAAAAGGAAATATAAGTGAAGAGAGATACTTTGATGAGTATGGCTATATGAGTAACAGATATTGCTACGAATATGATGACAGAGGCAATCAGATTTCCTATGCCGGATATGACAGTGGTAATAATCTAAGCTTTATTTATGAATATGTTTATGACGATAAGAATAATATGATCAGTTCCATAGAGTATAACGGATTAGGTGAAATTGTTTATAAGCAGGAGTGGACTTATTCTGATGATGACAAAGTATTATGGAGTGCTTATTATCAGTATGAAGCTGGTGAATTGACTCGTTGTGATGCATATCAGTATGCATATGATGAGCAGGGAAATGAAACCTTATATTTATATATTACAAATGATGGTATTCAAAATACATACTCCTATGAGAGAATTAGTTCTTACGAATATGATAACGAAAAAATCCAGAAAATCTACAATACTTTTACTGAAAAGCAGTATGATGAGATTATAAATTCTTATACAAATGTTAGGACTAATAAATATGACGGAGAAAATTTAGTTTCATGGAGATGTGAAGCGGAAGATGGCACCATCACTGATGAAATGTATAGCACATACGAAAATGGACTCCTTATTACTGAGACATATGTTGATGAGAATATGGATTACTGTTCCAGCGATTATACCTATGACTCTGCAGGTAACATTTTAACTGAAACAATGTTTTATGGTAATTCTGTAACCGGAGTAATAGACCGCATCATATATTATCAATATTATGAAGGCACAGGTATCATGAGTTCTTATGTCGTGGATGAACAGACTGAAGAGAATTATGATAGTTATACATATTATGATGCTAACGGTCGCGTTATCAAAAACGGTAATAATGAGTATAATTATGAGTGTGAATACGATGAACATGATAATATGACTTTATACAGATATTACTATATTCCTGATGGTACCGGTTATGAGTATGTTTATTCTTATACATATGATGATTACGGTAATTTGGTTGAGAAATATAATCAGACAGATTGGACAACAGATGAGTATCATTCATATGAGTATCAGTTCTCTGATGCAGTAAAAACCGGCTATACAAGCGAGTTATAAGATAATAAAATCATAAAAAGTCTCCGGCACTTATATAGATATATAAAGTGTCGGAGGCTTTTATTATGCAAATTAGTGAATGGATTGAGTATGCGGATAAGCTTGTCTGGGGACCATGGCTGCTCGTGTTGCTCCTTGGGACGGGGTGTTATCTGATGATAAAGCTCAAGTTTTTACCTATTAAAAACCTTGGTAAAGCCTTGAAAAGTGCTTTGGGCAGAGATGCAGCATTAGGAAAGGAAAAAAGAGGTAAAGGAAAGGTATCTTCCTTTTCCTCTTTAACTACAGAGCTTGCAGCCACAATCGGAACGGGTAATATTGTGGGAGTTACAACAGCTATGGTATTAGGAGGACCGGGAGCTCTCGTATGGATGATGGTGTCTGCAATTATCGGCATGGCAACGAAACTTGTGGAGAGTACACTTGCCGTGAAATATAGAAGCATAAATGATAGGGGTGAAGCGGTAGGTGGTCCTATGTATACCATGGTAAGAGGGAACTGCAATAAGAAAGCCGGAAAAATTCTGGCTTATAGCTTTGCTATGTTTGCAGTACTTGCATCCTTTGGCATGGGAAATATGACGCAATCGAATTCAATAGCTCTTGCCATAAAAAATACATTTGATATCCCCGAAGCAAAAACGGGACTTGTATTAACAATTATTACAATACTTGTAGTTTTAGGCGGTATTAATAGCATTGCAAAGATAACGAATATTGTAGTGCCTGTAATGGGTATCTTTTATATGGCGGGTACATTCTGTGTAATTCTCATGCATATTAATAGGGTGCCGGAGAGTATTCTTTGTATGTTTACAGCGGCATTTACTCCCGGGGCTGCCTGTGGTGGGATTGCAGGACAGCTGACAGCTGATATGTTTTCGGCATTGCGCTATGGAGTTTCCAGAGGCGTTTTTTCTAATGAAGCAGGTCTTGGAGCAGCGGGTATCAGTGCTGCATGTGCGGATACGGACGATTATATAAAACAAGGATATATAAGTATGACAGGAGTATTCTTGGATACCATTGTAATCTGCAGTGCAACGGGTCTTGCGCTAATGTGTTCCGGAGTACTTGGCAGAACAGGAGAAAACGGTGAAGTGCTTACGGGAATTGAACTTACCATTTCAGTTTTTGAAACGGTATTCGGAAGATTTGGTTCCTATTTTGTAAGTATCTGTATCGCATTATTTGCCTTTGCAACTATACTGGGATGGGCTTATCAGGGGGAGAAAGCCTTTGAATTTATTGTGAAGCGTTCAAAATATTGTGTATATTACAGGTTTGTATATGGTCTTGTCGTGTTTGTGGGAACGGTATGTACCTTGGATGTGGTATGGAATTTTTCAGACATTTGTAACGGACTGATGGCAGTGCCTAATCTGATATGTGTACTTATATTATCGCGAAAAATGTGTATGGAATTGGCTGATTATAAATTTAAATGAATATTTTGATAATCTGATAAAAATTCAAGAAGTATAGTGAAAAAATCAATATTTTTTGAAGGTTTTCATTGACATAATACAGATAAAACATTATAATATATTTAAATAGTAAGATAATTCAACGGCACAAACTATTGGATTCTCTATTTTTTACACTTTTTATTTATGATAAATTGTTTGTCATAAATAAAGATAAAAGTATATCTTGGAGGTACAATATTATGAAAGAGACGAAAATCAAAGTATCCTACTTGATAACGGCGCTGATCCTTACTGTTCAGATTATCGTTCTTGGTGTCTTGTATTTCTTTGTTTCAGGTCAGCTGACAAAGAATATCCGAGAGAACACCATTTCAAGTATGGAAACCATCGTAACCGAGCGTTCACAGCTCCTTGAAAACTACATATTGCAGGCGGAGGGTACTCTGACAGCTTACAGCCGTGCAGGAGAAATCACCGCATTACAGAAAAATCCTACCAGTGAATCTGCTTTTAAGGCAGCACAGGCATACACTGAGAAGTTCAGTGCAGATATTGATAATCTGGAAGGTTTATATGCAAGTGAGTGGGATACACACGTACTTACCCATACAAATGCACCCGTTGTTGGTATTACCACAAGAACGGGTGATGGCTTGAAAGCATTGCAGAGTGCGATGTTAGCAGCTGATGGTGTATATAATACCGGTATTATTATTTCCCCCGCAAGCGGTCAGCAGATTATTTCCATGTATCGTGCATGTTATGACGAGAAGGGCAATCCTATCGGACTTGTTGGAGGCGGTATCTTTACCACCGGTCTTAAGGAACAGCTCAACAGCCTTCCAGTAAAAGGTATGGAGCAGGCTAAGTATTATCTGATTAATGCAGCTACAGGAGAGTATATCTTCCATGAGAATGAAGAGATGCTTGGTGTTGTAGCAGAAGAGAAGCATGTGCAGGATATCATAGCTGATTTGGCAGATGAAACCGAATCCATTACAACGTTTAATGAATATAAGGACACAAACGGCAAGAAGAATATTGCAGCTTATCATTACATGGCTGACAGAGGATGGATTTTCCTTTTGACAGATACCTCAGCTGAGATTTTCGCTTCTGTAAATCAGGCTAAGACAATTTTGTTAGGTCTGTGTATTGCAGCATTGGTATTACTTACTGTAGTTTCCTTCCTGACCATTTCCGTATCTATGAGACCTCTTAATCCTATCGGAAAGACCCTGCTTCGTATTGCAGAATGCGATGTCAGCGACGATAAGGAAATTCAGAAATACATCGGCAGAAAGGACGACCTGGGAAGTATTGCTAAGGCATCCCGTACCGTTCTTAAGTCCTTAAGAGGCATTGTTACCACACTGAAAGGCTGTGGCGACCAGTTGAATGTTAAGGTTGAAGAATTACACGGTTCTTCCGCTAAGTTGGTTGACTTTGTAACAGATAATATTTCTACAACAGAAGAGCTTTCAGCAAGTATTGAAAACCTGAATGCAGCAATTGAAAATATTAATACAGAGATTTCAAGTATCCGTACAGCAATTGATTCCGTTGCAGAGAATCTTCAGGAAAGTGCAGATTCCAGTGATGCAATGC
This sequence comes from uncultured Lachnospiraceae bacterium, assembly GCA_945609985.1. Lineage (GTDB taxonomy): Bacteria > Bacillota > Clostridia > Lachnospirales > Lachnospiraceae > Acetatifactor. The sequence goes on from CALYZQ010000050.1 coordinate 20,266, forward strand.
TTAAGGGCGCTCGTCATATGAAGGATACCGCAACCGGTACTCTTGAGACCAGTAAGAACAAACTGGAAGAGACTAAGAAGTCTGTTAAGGATGCATTGGAAAGCCTTAATAATCTGTCACAGATTAACGGCATGGCTACCAACATTTTGGATATTGCAAGCCAGACCAACCTCTTGTCACTGAATGCTTCC
>CALYZQ010000051.1 GCA_945609985.1 uncultured Lachnospiraceae bacterium
AAGCTTTAAGTGAGTTGAATCTCATGGACAACTTTCTGTTCGGTTCCGTGGTGACTTATCCCGGGATAGGCGAGGAATTTAGCAGGAAGCTACTGAAAATCATTTTTGGAAGAGACTTTGGGAAGCTGCGCATTACACCCCAGAAGGTGTATTACGGCAGTGACACCGGACTCCACGGAGCACGCCTCGACGTGTACATTGAGGAGGATGAAGAAGCTCTGGTTGCAGGAGATTCACCGTATGATAGAAACCGTAAAGTATGATGCAGGAGTGACAGGTGATTATATGAGACTGATGGAAGATGAAGAGTATTTGCGAGAATGTGCAATGCAGGAAGGGCTTCTGCAGGGAAAACAACAAGATATTATAGAGTTGTTAGAGGAATATGCGCCAGTTTCGGAGGAATTGGTAGCCAGAATTCATGCAGAAGGTGACTTGTCAATCCTAAAGACTTGGTTGCAGTATGCAGCTAAGTCCACTAGCCTGGAAGAATTCCTTGAGAAGATGAATGGTATTTGAATAGGAGCGAGTGATAGCCGCTGAAGTCTTACGACTTCGGCGGTTTTTTAGTGTGGAAAGAGGCGGCGAGGAGGGGTACCGCCCCTCCCAGCCGCCTCTTTTCAGTCACCACTCAACTAATAGTTGGAAAATGGCATTTCTCCAACCATAACTAGAATCTAACTAGAAAATCCCTATTCAACTCAACCAAACACCGTGTTATACTGATATCAATTCAACCAAGAGGAGAACGAAAACTATGACCGAACTTTTATTTGGAACACAGCTTCAGAAGCTGCGTAAGGAAAAGGGAGTTACACAGGAGCAGATTGCAGAGCATATGGGCGTAAGTGCACAGGCCATATCAAAGTGGGAGAACGGAAGCTATCCCAATGGTGATTTGCTTCCCAGGCTGGCGGATTATTTTGGAGTTTCTATTGATTATCTCTATGGACGGGAAAAAACGGAGGTTTCCTTAGAGCAGCAGGTTATGGAGTCTATCCGTGATTTGGACAGTGACGACAAATGGAAATATTCCGAGCGTTTTGAGCAGGCATTCCGCTATATCTGGGCGATGGTGATGGCCGGCTGGCCGGAGGTGAAGCAGTATTATGACAGAACACCGGTGGAGGGGGATGTGTTGACTGCGGCAAGTATTACCACAGACGCGGGTTTTTCCTATATGAGGCTGAACAGCGACTTGGAGTTTTTCAGTATGATGAAGGAGCCAAAGGATGGCTTTGCTTCTTTCTTTAAAGTGACGGACGAACTTGTAGAGCTGTTTGCCTTCTTGGGTAAAAAGGAAAATTTGCAGATTTTGTTTTATATGCTTTCTTTAGACAATGCAGAGTGTGTAAGTATCGGTACGGTGGCAAAGCGGCTGAAGATATCGGAGGAATGCGTGGAAAAGGCCCTGGATTACCTAAGCCATTTCAATTTTAACTGTATGCTTGCGGAGGCACAAATGATTGATGAGTATGATAAAAAGAAAAAAATCTATACCCGTCTGGAGGCGTTCTCATCCATGCCGCTGCTGTTGTTTGCTGCGGCAGATGCCATCATAAATCCGCCTCAGTGCTTCCAAATGCAGATGGCTAACAGAGGCAAGGGATGGCTTGACCGGAATACAAGGACAAAAGAAAAGTAAAGAAGGAGACGAGGAAAAAAAGAATGGAAAATAAAGAAAAGAATCCCCTGCACAAGGAGTATGGGGTATTCAGTAATGTACGATATGTATGGAAAGGGATGATTGCCTTTGATAAGCATTTTCTCTACCTGATACCTATCGGTGTGGTTTGTGCACCCTTTATGAGGTATTTGTGGACCTTTTTGTCCAAGTTTATCATTGATATGATTATGGGTGAAAGCGATATTGCAGGGCTTTTGTATCTGATGCTTGGGTTTGTGGCAGTACAGGTGACGGTTACCATGTTAAATACCTACTATATTGCAGGGAGTTCCCCCCGTTTTATCAAAGCGAGACTGAAAATGATAGGCCGTACCAACAGAAAGGTGATGAAGATTGATTTTGAGCACCTGGAAAATCCGGATGTGATGGACTGTTATCAGAAGGCCGCCCGTTCCTGTGGCGATAATTCAAGCGGTATCGAGGGCATGATGCGAACGTTTTCGGAGTTTCTGATTTCTCTTGCGGTGTTGATTGCCGGTATGGTGATTCTGGGAAGCATGAACATATTCATTGTAATTCTCATGCTTGCCCTTGCGGTAGTGAATTTCTTAATCAGTAACAAGACCAATGCGGTGGCAAAAAGAAAAGTCTGGGACCCGCTTGCGCCCTGGTGGAGAAAGCAGAGTTACATGCAGAATACCACCACCAATTTCAAGGAAGCCAAGGACATCAGAATGTTTGGGCTGAAGGATTGGCTCCTTCAAAAGTATCGTGAGCTTAACACCGTCCGTTATGAAGCCCAGAAGCTGAATGCAAAGCTTTGGCTGGGAGCCTCCGTTGCCTCCAATCTGTTCTGGCTGCTTGCACAGCTTGCTGTTTACGGATGGCTGATATATTCCGTGGTAAAGGGAACAGTGACAGTGGGTAATTTCAGCTTGTATCTGGCATCCTCCGGAACCTTTTTCCAGTACATATCCGGAGTGCTTAACAATGTCAGCAATTTGCTGGCAAGAAGCAGGGAAGTGGATGATTACAGAAGCTTTTTGGACTTTGACGGCGGAGATATGGGAGAGCGTGGGAAGCCGCTTCCTGTGTTTGACAGTTATGAGTTTGTGTTTGAAAATGTGTCCTTCCGCTATCCCAAAGCTGAAAGATATGCCCTAAAGAATCTGAATCTGACCTTAAAGGCGGGAGAGCGTCTTGCGGTGGTAGGCTTAAACGGAGCCGGAAAATCCACCTTTATCAAGCTTTTATTACGACTGTACGAACCTACGGAAGGACGGATTTTGTTAAATGGTGTGGACGTGCGGGAATATGACAAAGAAGAATACTATGGTGTGTTTTCGCCGGTGTTCCAGCAGGTGGAGCTGTTTGCCTTCCCTATGGCTGAAAATGTGTCCATGAAGGAGCCGGGCAGAACGGATAAGGAAAAGGCACGTGAATGTCTGGAGAGAGCAGGACTTAAACAAAAGCTTTCAGAGCTTCCGAATGGCGTGGATACGGAGCTTTTGAAGGTGATTTATGATGACGGAGTGGATTTGTCCGGCGGAGAAAAGCAGAAGCTGGCATTGGCGAGAGCGCTCTACAAGGATGCTCCCGTGGTGGTGCTGGATGAACCCACGGCAGCGCTGGATGCTCATGCAGAGGCGAGACTTTACGAGGATTTTGATAAGCTAATCGGTGGTAAAACTGCGGTTTACATTAGTCACCGTCTAAGCTCCACCCAGTTCTGCGCCCATGTGGCAATGTTTGCGGACGGAGAGATGGTAGAGTACGGAACTCACAAGGAGCTTCTTGAAAGAGACGGCGCTTACGCAGAGATGTTCAAGGTGCAGGCGCAGTACTATGTGGAAGAGGAAGGAGGTCAGAGCACAAATGGAGCAGAATAAAAAGCAGGAACGTTATACAAAGGAAACGCTGAAATTTATGATAAAGACAGCATGGCAGAAGAGACCTTCATTGTTTGGCATTTATCTGATTATGTTTGTGGCACAGCTGATGCAGAAGGTGCAGATTGTGATCCTGCCCAAATTTCTGATGGATGAAATTGTGCTGATTGTAACCGGTGCTCCGGTGAAGGAGCATTTGGGTACCGTGTTGTTTTATGTGGGACTTATCTGTGGAATCAATCTGGTGGCAAACCTGCTAAACAATGTTGCAAGTCAGGCCCAGAGTGTGATGCAGGAGTGGTTTGATGAATATTTCCAGGAGCTTTTGGCAGAGCATGCCATGAAGTTGGACTTTGAATATACCGAAGATCCCGAGGCGTTAAATCAGCTGAATCTGGCAAAGGAGGGTATCGCTTGGTACAGTGGCGGTGTGGTTGGCATTTTGACCAGTCTGTACAATATGGTTAGCAGTATCACGGTAATTTTGGGCGTCAGTGTGGTGATTCTGCTTACCTGTCCCTTGCTCTTACCAATCCAGATTGCCGGACTGTTTTTGATTGCCTTCTTCAATGCCAAAAACAATGCCATTGAAATTGAATCCTACAATGGATTGGCGAAATTAAACCGTGTATTCTCTTACGTTATGTTTCAGCTTGTAGATTTCTCTTACGGTAAGGATACAAGACTGTATGACAGTGCGGAGATGATGTGTGAAAAGGCGGACCGCGGTACGGAGGATATGGGTAAGATTTGGCTTACCACCTCCCGTAGACAGTGCAAGTGCGTATGGGGAATGGATGTGACCAATGCCCTGCGCGACGGTCTGAGCTATTTCTACATCGGTTATCTGGCGGTGAAGCGTGTTATCAGTGTGGGTGATTTTACCATGTGCGTGACGGCAGCCTCCGAGCTGTATCAGGGCATGGGCGGAATCGTTACCGGCTGGCAGGAGATTGTGAAGCGTTGTAATTATGCCCATCAGTTTTTAAAGTTTTTGGAGTATCCCGTGGCACTTTGTAAGGGAGACAAAGCAGTAAAAGAAGGAGAGCATGTGATAGAGTTTGAACATGTGAGCTTCCGCTATCCCAGAAGCGAGGAGTTTGTGCTTAAGGATATCAATCTAAAGATTGCTTCCGGAGAGCATTTGTCCGTGGTAGGTTTAAACGGTGCGGGCAAGACTACCTTTATCAAGCTGTTATGCCGTCTGTATGATGTGACGGAGGGGCGAATTCTCATTGACGGTGTGGATATCAGGGAATATACCGAGGAGGAGTACAGAAAGCTGTTTTCCGTGGTGTTCCAGGATTTCAAGCTGTTTGCCTTCAGCCTGAAAGAAAACATTGCTTTCTCGGATGAGATTTCTGATGAAGAAATCGATAAGGTACTGAAACTTTCCGGTCTTTACGAGGATGCAAAGAAGCTTCCCAAGGGATATGACACCATGCTCTACAAGAGCTTTGACGAGCAGGGGACGGAGCTTTCGGGAGGTCAGCAGCAAAAGACCGCCATCAGCCGCGCGCTTTACAAGGATGCACCCATTGTTATTCTGGATGAGCCTACGGCGGCGCTTGACCCGGTGGCTGAGTACGATATTTACCGTCATTTTGATACTCTTGTGGGTAATAAGACTGCGATTTATATCTCTCATCGCCTCTCCAGCTGTAAATTCTGCCACAGAATTGCAGTGTTTGCGGACAAGACCATCAAAGAGTACGGCACCCATGATGAGCTTATAAAGATTCCGGAGGGAATCTATGCAGGAATGTTCGAGGCGCAGGCACAGTACTTTGTGTCCGCAGTATAAATAAAGTATAGATTACGATATTTTGTTTTGCAAGATATGGTGGAAACACTATATCTTGTATTTTTTTCTTAATTTTTTGTGTAATCTTTTGACAGACAGATATGTCCTATGATAAACTTAGGATGATAAAATGACAATAACAGTGGGATAGTTTACCCATAACACACGCACAAAAATCAAAAGGGAGATAAATACCTTGGATAAGTACGAATATAAAGTAAGAGCGGATGAAATCAAACAGTTAATTGCAAACGGAGAGTATGCCGAGGCGGCTGAGATTGCGGATACCATCGACTGGCGCAGGGTGAAAAGCGTTATGATGCTTTGCACGGTCAGTGATTTGTATAAAATCAACAGACGTTTCGAAGACGCAAGAGATCTTCTTTTGCTTGCTTATGAGCAAAGACCTGGCGGAAGAACCATTTGTTATTCCTTGTGTGAATTGTCCATCAAGATGGAGGAGTTTGTACAGGCGGTAGAGTTTTATAAGGAGTTTGTGCAGGTGGCACCCAAGGACCCCGGACGCTACGTTTTGCAGTATAAGCTTTATGAGGCACAGGATGTAAGCCTTGAGGAGCGCATCGAGGTTCTGGAGGAGTTAAAAAAGCGCGACTACAGGGAGAAATGGGCTTATGAGCTGGCATATCTGTACCACAGAGTGGGACTTGCTACCCGTTGTGTGGAGGAATGTGATGAACTGATACTTTGGTTTGGAGCGGGCAAGTATGTAATCAAGGCAATGGAGCTTAAGATGCTGCATCAGCCTCTTACCGAGGAACAGCAGGAGAAGTATAATCACCGCTTTGATGAACCGGTAACGGAGGAACCCGCCGCTGAGAAGCCTGCAGTGGAAGCAGTAGAGGCTGCAGCAGAGCCGGCAGAAAATGTAGGGCAGGAGACGCAGGTTTATCAGCCTGTTCACACGGAAGAAGAACCGGACATTCATGTAAAGACCATGGATGTGGGACAATACAATACCATTAATCTGCAGGCAGAGCTGGCAGCAGGATTGCGCGAGGTTTTGGGTGAGGAGAATAAAGCGGTTACGGATGATCCCATTACCAATGCATTGGTAGAGCCTCTGATGCACGGTGACACTGGTGTCATAAATATGGAAGCTCCTGCACAGGAAGAAAATGTAGAGGATGTGCAGCCGGAGACGATATCTGAGGAAGAAGTTGCGGAGGATACTTCTGAGGAAGCTGCGACAGCGGATGAGGCAGATACTGTAGCGGAAGCTGAGACAGAGGAAGTTGAACCCACAGTCGATATCCCTGCGGATGCAGAGGATGAGGACACAGAAGTAGAAGAGGTTGTAGAAGCAGACAATGTACCTGACATAACTGCAGAAATGGTTATGGAGCAGATGCGTATAGAGGTGGTTGCTCCGGGTGTGGACCCGACTCTGGCAGTTCAGCCCCCCAGAGAGCTTGCGAATGTGCTTTCACAGGAATCTGACGGACAGATCCGTCTGGTAATGCCTGAAAGTGAGAACCTGGAGAAGCAGATTACCGGTCAGATGAGTATCGAGGATATTCTGGCTGAGTGGGAACGCATGAAGAAAGAGAATGAGGAGAAGCGCAAGGAGGATGTGCGCCTTCATGTATTGGAGCAGACCGGTTCCATGTTTACGGAATTTGAGGCTGCAAAGCGTGACGGTCTTTTGGAGAAGCTGGAAAGCGGAGAAATCACTTTGGAGGATGCTGTAGAAGAATCCGGGGAATTGGTGGAAGAAACCGTTGAAACAGAAGTTACTGAGGAATCTGTGGAGGAGCCGGAAGCAGAGGTTGAAGAAGAACTTGCGGAGGAAGCCGCAGAGGAAGACCCCATAGAGGAAGCTGACGAAGTAGAAGAGCTGGAAGAAATCGCTGAAGAAACTGAGACGGAGGAGCTTGAGGAAGAATCAGAGGATTCGGAAGAAGCTGTAGAGGAATCCGAGAAGGAACCCGAAGAGGAAACCAAAGATTCTCAGATAGAGCGTGAGCCTGCAAAGCTGCGTACCCTGACTCCCGAGGAAAAAGAGTTATATGCTCCGTACATCCAGAGTAGGAATTCCAGAGATCAGCTGATACAGGCGATTGACAATATAACGCTTGCTTCATACACCGGAAATGTTATGATTACCGGAGATGAAGGAATGGACCTTATGGGACTTGCCAAGAGTATTGTGCGTGAAATCCAGATGACAGACAGTAATTTCTCCGGAAAGGTGGCAAAGATTTCCGGCGGAGGATTAAACAAAAAGGATGTTGAGGCAACCATTAATCCTCTGGAAAACGGTTCGTTGATTATTGAGAAGGCATCTGAGATGGATGATAATACAGTAAAAGAGCTTTATAAATGTCTGCAAAGAGATAATTTTGGTGTAATTGTGTTCCTGGTGGAAGTTAAGAGAGCAATGAAGAAGTTCCTTGACAGGCACACGAAACTTCAGGAGTTATTTACCGCCTGCATAGAGGTAGAAGCACTGAGTAACGATGCGTTGGTTACCTTTGGCAAGAATTATGCCCATGGTCTGGAGTATGCTATCGACGATTTGGGTATGCTGGCACTGCATACCAGAATCGAGGAATTACAGACCAGTGACCATGCAGTGACAACTCTGGAGGTAAAAGAGATTGTGGATGCGGCAATCGACCATGTGAACCGCAAGACAGTGACTCATTTCTTTGATATTTTATTTGCAAAGAGATATGATGAAGAAGATATGATTGTTTTATCCGAGAAGGATTTTGCATAAGAAAGGAGGTGCAGCATGGCAGAAACAGATGCTATGGTATTTATTTCTGATGTGGATCAGTACCTGTTTGCACAGGGAACCCATTATGATATCTATAAAAAGCTGGGAGCGCATTTGTCCTGCGAGGACGGTGTGAAAGGAACCTTCTTTGCCGTGTGGGCACCAAATGCAAAGGCAGTTCATGTAATCGGTTCTTTCAATGACTGGAATGAAACTTCTCATCCCATGGAGCGCAGGGAAGGTGTGGGTATCTGGACATTGTTTGTACCCGGCGTGGAAGAAGGAACTCAGTACAAGTATTTGATTACAGCTTATGACGGCAGAAAGTTGTACAAAGCCGATCCCTTTGCCAATCAGGCTCAGTTCCGTCCTGATACGGCTTCCGTTGTGGCAGATTTGAGCGGCTTTGTGTGGAAAGATGAAAAATGGCTGTCAGAACGTGACCAAAAGGATATGAATAAGGAGCCCATGGCAATTTATGAGTGCCACATTGGTTCTTTTATGAAGCACCCTGACGGAACGGAGGATGGCTTTTACAATTATCGGGAATTTGCAGATAAGATGGTTGCGTATTTAAAGGAGATGAAGTATACCCATGTGGAGCTTATGGGTATTGCAGAGCATCCCTTTGACGGTTCCTGGGGATATCAGGTGACCGGATATTATGCTCCTACCGCCCGTTATGGAGCGCCAAAGGATTTTATGTATCTGGTAAATGAGCTGCATAAGGCAGGTGTTGGCGTTATTTTAGACTGGGTACCGGCGCACTTTGCTACAGATGCACATGGTCTTTCTGAGTTTGACGGGCGTTGCATTTTTGAGCATCCGGACCCCCGTCTTGGAGAGCATCCGGACTGGGGCACCAAGATTTTTAATTTTGGCAAGCCGGAGGTAAAGAATTTCCTGATTGCCAATGTATTGTTCTGGCTCAGAGAGTTTCATATTGACGGTATCCGCGTGGATGCAGTGGCATCCATGCTATATCTGGATTATGGCAAGAAGGATGGCCAGTGGGTTGCCAACAAGTATGGTGGCAATGAAAACTTAGATGCCATCGACTTTTTCAAGCATTTAAATTCTGTGGTAAGAGGTACTTATCACGGATTTATCACCATAGCGGAGGAATCCACTGCATGGCCCAACGTTACCTGTGATGTAGGCGGAGAAGGTTTAGGCTTTTCCTTTAAGTGGAATATGGGCTGGATGCATGACTTTTGTGAATACATGAAGCTGGATCCTTTGTACCGTAAGGGAAATCATTATGCCCTGACCTTTGCCATGAGCTACAATGAGAGTGAAAACTATATTCTGCCGCTTTCTCACGATGAGGTGGTGCATTTAAAATGTTCCATGGTCAACAAAATGCCGGGTTATCAGGTGGATAAATATGCCAATTTAAGAGTGGGCTACACTTACATGTTCGGACACTGTGGAAAGAAGCTTTTGTTTATGGGACAGGACTTCGGGCAGGAGAGAGAGTGGAGCGAGGCAAGAGAGCTTGATTGGTTTATGCTGGAGGAAAAGTGCAATAAGGGTCTTCATGACTATGTGAAGGAGCTGCTTACCCTATATCGCAAATATCCTGCGTTGTACGAATTTGACAACAGCTGGGAGGGCTTTGAGTGGATGAATGCAGATGATGCGGATAACAGTGTGTATTCCTTTGTGCGCAAGGATTCCACGGGTCGTAACAGGCTGCTGTTTGTGCTCAACATGACCCCTATGACCAGAGAAAGTTATAGGGTAGCCGTGCCGGGGAAAGGTACCTATAAGCTATTGCTAAACAGCGCAGAAGAGAAGTTTGGCGGACTGGGAGGAGAAATCCCGGCGCAGCTTATGGCAGAAAAGAAAGAGTGCCATTACAAGGAGTATTCCATTTGTTTTGATTTACCACCCTATGCGGCAGCTGTGTTTGTATTTTAAGGTTAAGAATGAGTTAAGTTATTCCGAAATATAAGGTGAGTGCAGTGATGCACTTGCCTTTTATTTAGGAGGAAATACTGTGAAGATAACATTTCAGAATCAGGCAGAAAATAGAATTGAGAGTTCGGAGGCGGGCAGGCAGCGCAAAGCGGAGCAGATCGTGAGCAAGAAGGCCTATGGGGCGTATACGCTTTCACTGATGTCTTCTGCAGAGAAGAATTATGCTGTGGGAGATAAAGGAAAGAAGCAGAAGGGCAGCACTATGGCGGATTTGCAGGAGCAGGCAGCCAATGTGGATGTAGGCATACAGCAGGATTTTATGACACTAATGTCAAATACTCTCTCCGAGGAGGATTATGCCAAATTGGAGGAGGATGGCTTTCGGTTTTCTGATATGGAGCCGGAAATGGCTGTGACAATTGTGGATAAGATTAAGGCTGAGCTGGTGCGCGGCGGAAAGCATGTGCCGGGCTATACGGATGATGTGAACGTGGAAGTATTGAGTGAGGCTCTGGGGAGTGAAACGCTGGCAAGAGCTGTGGAGGACAACTTTGCAAAAGCGGATGTTCCGGTGACGGCGGAGACTGTAAAGCAGATTTCGCAGGCATGGGATATGACAAAGACGTTGGAGGAGCCAACAGATGGTACTTACCGTTATATGATAGACAATGCACTTGCGCCGGAGATTGGTAATCTGTACATGGCGCAGAGCAGCGGTGCGGGAGCGGGTGAAGTAGGCCGGTCCGGATATTATGCGGAGGATGTGCAGGGTTATTTTGCGCAGAGTGCCGTGATTGACAGTGCTGTGACGGAAGAAGACGTGGCACTTTTAGAGCAGATGGATAAGGTGATTTTGCAGGCCGGTATGGAAGAGAATGAAGAGAGCAGACAGGCTGCAAGGTGGCTTTTAGAGCAGGATTTACCTTTGACTTCCGAGAATCTGAATCGTTTGCAGGAGCTTAAGGAGGTTGCGTTCCCGATAGAGGAGAAGGTGTTTGCAGGGGCAGTGGCAAATGCAGTTTCGGAGGGAAAATCTCCCCTGCAGGCAAGACTTACAATAGCAGAGAATCTCTATAAAAGGGCAGCTTCGACCTTGCAGAGATTTGCGGGAAGAAAGCAGCTTGAGGAGATTCGTCTGAAATTGACGGCAGAGGTGAATGTAAAGCTTTTAAAGAGTGGCTTTTCCATAGATACAGCCCCCATGGAACAGTTGATTGAGGCGATAAAGGAAGCTGAGGCAGAAATTGCTGCCAGGTACTTCCCGGGCGACAGCGAGGCTGTGGCAAAGTATGAGACGTATCAGGTGGTGAACAGGGTTGTTTCCGAACTGCCGTCATTACCGGCATCTTCGCTTGGCAGTATCAGCATATTGGGTGAGGATGCAGTGTCCTTAATGGCCTTCCATGCAGAAGGAAAGAGTCTGCAGGCAGGATATGAGGCGGTAAAGGAAAGCTATGAAAGTCTGATGACTGCACCCAGAAGTGATTTGGGTGACAATATTCGCAAGGCATTTGCCAATGTGGATGATATTTTGCAGGATTTGAATTATGAATTGAGTGAGCAGAACCGTCGTGCAGTGCGGATTCTGGGCTACAACCGTATGGAGATGAATACAGAGAATGTGGAACTTGTCAAGGCGGCAGACAGTGCTGTGCGTTCAGTCATTGATAAAATGACACCGGCAGCCACGTTGCGGATGATTCGTGATGGTGTGAATCCTTTGGAAAAGACCTTTGAGGAGCTGAATATTTATTTTGACAATCAGTCGGAGAGTTATGAGGAAAGCTCGGAGAGCTACAGCCGTTTTCTTCATGGCTTGGAAAAGAGGGGCGACATTACGCCCGAAGAAAGAGAAAGCTATATCGGTATTTATCGTCTGGTACATCAGATTGAAAAGACGGATGGTGCAGCAATCGGTGCGCTTATAAATACGCAGGCTGAGCTTCATTTTTCTAATTTGCTGTCAGCGGTGAGAACCGGTAAATTTAAGCATTTGGACATAAAAGCTAACGATGAGCTGGGAACTCTGGAAGAACTGATACGAAAGGGAGAAACCATACCAGAGCAGATTGCGAAAGGGTTTGTAAATACTGCGAAGGGAGTTCTGACAGAGGTGTCATATAGCGAAGGGGCAGCAGAGGAGTATCGCAGTACAGAGTGGCAGAGACTTAGAGATGCAGGAAAGGTATCTCAGGAGAGTACAGCAATGCTTAGCAGGGGTGAATTGCCGGCTACGGCAGGAAATCTTTTGGCGGCAGCAGCACTTGCAAGTGACAGTGTAAATCCTTACAGGAGCGTGAAGGACAAGCTTTCCAAAAAGTCGGAAGAAACAGAGGATGTCATTGACAGACTGGGTGAGACCTTGGAGAAGCTGGATGACAGGGAAGGCTTTATAGAGCATCTTAGCAGTGTGCTTGAGGAAGTAACCCATGAGGTGGAAGAATTCAGTTTTATGCAGGGAGATACTTCCGTGGATGTAAAGGAGATGCAGCTTTTACACAAGCAGCTTACCGTAGTGGGTGCACTGGCGCAAAAAGAGGAATACATTCTGCCTATGTACATCGGCGAAGAGCTTTCCAAGGTGCATTTAACCTTCCGAAAGGATGACGCGGAGAGAGGAAGTATCCGTATTCAGGTTGATTATGGCGAGGACAGCCATGTGCAGGCACATTTGCAGATGAGAGAAAACCGGCTTACCGGATTTTTGGTGGCAAATACCCGCGAAGAGGTAATGAAGCTTGCACAAACCGCCGATATATTTAGCAAATCCCTGAAGGAGCAGATGGGTGAGAGCTTTGAATCGGAAGAGTTACCCATTGTGGATGCAAGGCAGGCGGCCGTTGCAGAAAGAACAAGGGAAAAAACCACGGATGGAAATACTGAGGCAGGAGGCCCCGATAACGCACAATTATATGAGATTGCCAAGCTGTTTTTGCAGGCAATCAGACAGCAGGAAACGAGGTAGCCTATGAGAATTAATTACAATGTATCAGCAATGCTTTCCAATAATGCATTGGCAAATAATGACAGCCTTTTAGCACAGTCCTTGGAGAGACTGTCCTCAGGTCTTAAGATTAATCACGGTAAGGATAATCCGGCAGGACTTGCCATGGCAAAGAGAATGAATGCCCAGATTGAGGGTGTCAACATTGCAAACCAGAACGCAAGCGACGGTATCTCCGTAATCGAGATTGCCGACGGTGCCATGAGTGAAATCAGTGATATGCTGCAGCGCATGAATGAGCTGGCGGTAAAAGCTGCAAACGGCACGATGACAGATAATGACAGAGAGATGATTCAGGATGAAATAGACCAGTTAAAGGATGAGGTAGTCCGCATTTCAGAGACCACGGAGTTTAACGGTCAGAAGCTGTTAGATGGTGAGTTTGCCCTGAAGGGATATTGTAACAGAGCGGATATCAAGGTGAATTCTTATTCGGAGCTTGTGCCGGTAAAGAATTATACTCTTGAGGAGCTTCCTCTGGACAAGGACCCCGATACGGGAGAATATATTCTTACAGGAGATATTGTGTATGGGGATGAATTCCCTGAAAATATGTCTGCAAGTATCAAGGACGATCTGTTGACCATGAAGGATTCCAATGGTTTTGAGATGACACTGGATGTATCCGGTATGGATTTGGCAACCCCGGTGTCTGCTGCCAATCCGTTGACGATAGATGCCACGGGTATCGGTCCTATGCGCCTTCAGGTGGGAGCCAATGAGGGACAGATTCTGGCGATTAATGTTCCTAAGATTTCTTTGCAGAATATGGGTATTGAAAAATTGGATGTAGGTACATCGGAGGGTGCGCTTGACGGTATTTACCGTATTGACGGAGCTATCAAATTTATCTCCGGTGTAAGAGGTAAATTGGGAGCGTATCAGAACCGTCTGGAATCAACGGTTAACAGCCTTGATGTTACCAGTGAAAATATGACTGCAGCGTACTCCAGACTGATGGATGTGGATATGGCTGAGGAGATGACCAGATATACTACTTCACAGGTGCTTACACAGGCAGGAACCTCCATGCTGGCACAGGCAAATGAAAGACCTTCACAGGTACTGCAGCTGTTGCAGTAAGATAAGGAGGAGCTATGACAAAGGAATGTAAGCAACAATTTACGCTTCGCATAACTCAGGCAAATCCCACTCAGCTGGTAGTAATTTTGTACGAAATGCTTTTGTGCTATTTGGAAGAGGCAAAGGAAGCATTGGAAATACAGGAGAAAGCGGCTTTTACAGAAGCTGCCAGAAAGGCAAGAGGCTGTATCAATGAATTGATGCAGTCCCTGCATATGGAATATGAACCGGCACAGGAATTGTTGCAGCTGTACCTGTACTGTATCAGAAAACTGGCATCCTGCGAGCTGCACAGGCAGCCCGGGACGATAGATGAGATTGTGAATGTGATAAGTCCTCTGCATGATGCTTATCAGGAAATAGCCGTGTTAAACCAGGCAGGTCCCGTTATGAACAATTCCCAGTCAGTTTATGCCGGTCTTACTTATGGGCGCAATACCTTAACTGAAAACATGGCTGACCAGGGCGCGAATCGGGGAATGCTGGTATAAGCGCTTGGATTCTGCCACTGGCTGTTTTTCTGCCAGCTCAGTCAGATGCTTGTATCGTTTCTGAAGAGCATTAATTTCGAAGATATAGCTGTCAATCATATCTTCTTCTAAAGCATTGTCAAAACCCGCATAGGCGCTTTCCAAAGCCTGTCGGGTTTTTTCTATGGATTCCTTTAAGTTTAAAGGCGTGATTTCGGTTTCTACCGGCTGTGCATTTGCAATGGTTTGTCTGAATAATATTTTCATAAATTAGCTTCCTTTCGGATGTGTTGGTAAAAGTATAGACAACAAAAACACAAAATATACCAAATGCTTCCTGCATATTTTTACGGATGTGGACATAAGGTGTTCCTGGGAGGATAATCATATGGGAACGGCAATCATTGTAATCATATGTGTTTTGTTACTTCTTTTGGCAGCAATGAAGAAGAAAGCAGAGTGGCTGATGAATATTATTATGCGTGGTATCTTGGGTGCGCTTGCTATTTATTTTATAAATGGTGGACTGACAACCATGGGTATTTCCACGGGAGTCGGTCTGAACGGTGTGACTGTTTTGACAAGCGCAATCTTAGGAATTCCTGGGCTTCTGGCACTTTACGGGCTTGGATTTTATCAGACGTTGTAGAATTTTCACAAAAATATTCTTTTTGCATTTTTACTCTTGAAAAGAAAAAGGCTTACGTCTATAATGCAATTTACAAACAATTCAAATGGAACAGTTCGTTCCGATTTCCACAGATAGTAAATAAATAAGGACAAGGAGATGATGCATTGGCTGTATTGTGTATTTTTTTAGTTGTTGCCTGTTATTTTGATTACCGCAAGGGCAGGATACCAAACCTATTGTTGGTGTGTATACTGCTGTATGGACTGGGGTATGCCATGGCGGAGGGTGGATATTCCGGAATACTTACGTATGTAGGCTTGAGCGTCCCGGTAATATTGATTTTTTATCCGTTTTTCAAAATAGGTTGTCTGGGTGCCGGAGATGTTAAGCTGTTCGGTGTATGTGCGGGCTTCTTTCCGCCTGGCAAGATTTTATTATTTCTGTTTTTCTCACTGCTGATTTCGGCAGTAATTTCCCTGTTTCAAATGCTACAAAAGAATAATTTAAAGGAACGTTTTTGTTATCTTGGAGAATATCTTCTGGAGGTGGTTAAAAGCGGTCATTTCAAGCTGTATGTGGAAAATCTGTCAAAGCAGAAGGCGGGTATTTGCCTGTCCGGTCCTGTTTTGTGCAGCGTTTTACTGTATTGGGGAGGAGTTTATTGATTTATGACAGACAAGCTATTGGTGCTGTGTGATGTTGAAGAAGAGTATGCACAGCTGATGACAGAGTTTTTACGGGGGCATAAAGACCTGCCGTGGCAGATACATACTTATACGGTGCCGGAAGGCCTTTTACAACAGGAAAAGAATGTGCCTATCAGTATGCTGGTGGTGGCAGAATCGGCTTACTGTGAAGAAATGCAGAAGCTCTGTGCGGGCAGGATTGTATTGCTCAACGAAAGTGGTGTGATACGGTGGGATAAGCTGCCCAATATTAATAAATACCAGCAGGCAGAAAATGTATTGCGCGAGATATTGGAGCAATATCTGGAGATTGCAGGAGAGCCGCTTCCTAGATTAGAGAAGGGCTGTGCGACCCGGTTTGTGGGAATGTATTCGCCGGTAAGGCGCAGCCTGCAGACCTCCTTTGCGCTTACCATGGCGCAGGTGCTTTCTGCAAAGTATCGTACTTTGTACCTTAACTTTGAACATTATGCCGGGCTTAAGGAGCTGGTGCCGGATATGCAGACAAGGGACATGGCAGATTTACTCTATTTTCTGACTGCCGGGAAGGATAAGTTCAGGCTGCGTTTTCAGACCATGCTGCAGCATAAAGGGGATTTACAATATATACCGCCCATGAGGGCAGGGCAGAATCTGCTCACCGTGACAGGGAGCGAATGGCTTATGTTGTTTCGTAAGCTGGAGGAGTTGGGAGAATATGACTATATCATTCTGGATTTGAGTGAGTGCATGCAGGGTCTGTTCGATATACTGAGGCTGTGCTTTAGGGTTTACACACTGACAAATGAGGATAAGGTTGCACAGTGCAAAATAATGCAGTACGAGCAGCTTTTGCAGGCATCCGCATACGAGGATGTTTTGCAAAAGACGAATAAGCTGGCAATTCCAAAACTGCACAGATTACCGGAGGATATAGCAGCTCTTACCAAGGGGGAACTGGCAGAGCTTGTGCGGATACATGTGCAGAAGCTTTGCGGGGAATAAGGAGGTGAGACATGGAATACACAGAATTGAAACGGGAGCTGCGTTATCTTGTGCAGGAGCGGATGGACTATGGCAGGGATATGACGGACGAGGAGGTGGAGGAGACTATTGATGAGGTTTTGCTGGAGCAGGGAGAGCTTTCGGTATATCCGGTAGGCCTTAGAAGAAAGCTGAAAAAAGAGCTTTTTGATTCCCTGCGCAGGCTGGATGTTCTGCAATTTTTTGTGGAGGACAACACCATAACGGAGATTATGATTAACGGCAGGGACAGTATCTTTGTGGAGCGTGCCGGTAGGATTGAACAGCTGGATGTGGAATTTGAATCCATGGAGAAGCTTCAGGATGTCATTCAACAGATTGTGGCAGGCTGTAACAGGGTGGTAAATGAAGCATCTCCTATAGTGGACGCGAGATTGCCGGACGGATCCAGAGTGAATGTGGTTATGAATCCCATCGCATTAAACGGTCCGATTGTGACAATCAGGCGTTTCCCCACAGACCCATTTACCATGGAGCAGTTGATTGAGAATACGTCTATATCCGTGGAAGCAGCAGTGTTTTTGGAGAAGCTGGTACGGGCAAAATACAATATCTTTGTCAGCGGTGGTACGGGCAGCGGGAAAACCACATTTTTGAATGTGCTTTCAGGGTATATACCATCAGACGAAAGGGTGATAACCATAGAGGACAGCGCGGAACTACAGCTACAGGGTATTCCCAATCTGGTAAGATTGGAGACCCGCAACAGCAATGTGGAGGGGTGTCGTGAAATCGGTATCAGGGAGTTGATACATTCCTCTCTGCGGATGCGACCTGACAGGATCATTGTGGGGGAAGTGCGTGGGGCGGAAGCGATTGATATGATGCAGTGTCTGAATACGGGGCATGACGGGAGTATGTCCACAGGTCATGCCAACAGCGGAGTGGACATGCTGCAGAGGCTGCAAAACATGGTACTTATGGGAGTGAATCTGCCGCTTCCTGCCATCAGGCAACAGATAGCTTCAGGTATAGACATAATTGTCCACTTAGGGAGACTTCGGGATGGCTCCAGAAGAGTGCTGGAAATTCTTGAAATTATGGGGTGCGAAGACAATGAGATTAAGGTTAATCCGCTGTATCTGTTTGAGGAGGTAGGGCAGGACAAAGAAGGGAAGGTGGTGGGAAGATTACAAAAAAAGGGGGTGTTGCTCCATGAAAACAAGCTTAAAGCGGCGGGAATATCATAGCTATACCTGGAAGAAGAGGGAGCTTGTTGCGGTGACGGTACAAGCAGTGGGTATTGTACTTTTACTGGCATATTTCTTTTATCGCAGCATCTTGGCGGTGATACCTTTATCGGTAGTCGGAATAGCCTTCTTTTGGTGGACCGGGAAAAAGAAGGCTAAGCGGTGCAGGGAGGAGCTTACCTTTCAGTTTAGGGAATGTATTTTATCTGTGTCGGCGGCGCTGAAGGCCGGATATGCAGTGGAGAATGCGTTTCTGGAGAGCAGAAGTGATATGCGGTTATTGTTCGGAGAGGATTCTCTTATATATAAGGAGCTGGAACTGATACGGAGAGGAATGATAATCAACATTACCCTGGAAGAGCAATTGGAGGATTTGGCTGTCCGCAGCGGATGCGAAGAAATCAGTCAGTTTGCAGCAATTTTTTCCATAGCCAAAAAAAGTGGAGGCAGTATTCCGGAAATCATAGGTGCATCTGCAGAGCTGATAGGTCAAAGGGCGGATGCGGCTTGGGAAATGCAGACGCTTCTAAGCGGAAGGAAGCTGGAACAGAACATTATGAAGCTTATGCCCTTTGGAATACTGATATTTATCGGTAGCAGTTATCAGGGTTATTTTGATTCACTGTATCACAATTTACAGGGGATTGCCGTTATGACAGTGTGCCTGATGATTTATCTGGCAGCATATGTGCTGGTCGAAAAAATTATGGAGGATATCACCGCGCAAATGAGTTAGGAGGTACTTATGTATATTGTGGCAGTGGCTGTATTGGTGACCTATGGGGTGGGATTTTTTCTGTCGCATAAGGAAGTGACAGAGCAGAAGGGAGAAAAGCTGTTGGCCCCCTTTTACCGCCTGGCATTGTATTTGTTTAAGAAAAGATGTGGGTGGAAAAAGAAATACATTTGTAAGGGACAGGTAAAGAGGGATCTGGAGCTTTTGTATCCGGGCGAGTCCAAGGAACACCTCTATACTGCCTATCATGTAAAAAAGACAGGAGTTTCACTTTTGATATGCTTTGTGGGAACGCTTCTCGGGTTGGCAGTAAGTCTAAAATCAGCTATGCAGGTGTATCTTACAGACGATGGGACAATTATGCGCACGGACTTTCGGGAGGGGAGTCGGGTGGTATGCCTGGAAACAGAACTTGAAGGGACAAAAAGTTTCGAGGTTACGGTAGAGCCGGTATTCATGAGTGAAGAAGAACTGATTGCGGTGAAAGAGTCATTTAGTCGGGAACTTGGGGAGCTTATCCGGATGGAGAATCTGTCTATGAAACAGGTGAGCAGGGATTTAAATTTGGCTGACAGCTTTCCGGGTTATCCGTTTTCTGTGGAGTGGAGCAGTGACAGACCGGATGTGCTGGCTTCAAGCGGTAAGGTCTGGGAGGTTTCTGAAAAACAGGATGTGTGTCTAAAAGCAGTGATTACATACGGGAGCATAAGCTGGGAAGAGGTTATTAAGGTGTGCGTTGTGCCTCCTGATGTGTCAGAAGAGGAGAGATTGCATAAGGAACTACGGGAACTGCTTTTGATCTCTGAAGAAAACAGCAGACAGGAGAAAATATGGAAGTTACCGGAAACTTATGGTGATTCTCAGCTTTTTTGGAAGCAGACGGTGGAAGATTATGGAATTGTGGTGTGGATGCTGGCAATTGTTGCATCAGTAGCAGCTTATATTTGTTCGGACAAGGATTTACACAGTCTGTTGTTAAAAAGAAGGGCGAGTATGAAGCGGGAATATCCGGATGTGGTACATACGCTGGTACTGTATCTGGGCGCGGGAATGACGATTAGAGGAGCTATGCAGAGAATGTCCCGTGAAAAAGAAGGAAAGGTTCGCACACCGATTTATGAAGAAATTGCGTATGCATGCAGGGAATTGCATGCCGGGGTTTCGGAAGGTCTTGCGTATGAGCATTTGGGGAAACGAACGGGATTGCAGGAGTATGTAAGATTGTGTACTCTGCTTACGCAGAATTTGAAAAAGGGAAATGCCGCGCTGCTTACCAGATTGAAGGAGGAAGCGGGCAGGGCTTCAGCTGAGCGGTTGCAGACAGTAAGAAAGCTTAGTGAAGAGGCCGGCACAAAATTATTGATACCGATGGTAATGATGCTTGGTGCAGTCATGCTCATGATTATGATACCTGCATTTTCTGCCATGGGGGTATAAGAAAGGAGAGATGGATTTATGAGAGAACTTAAGAAGTGTAAACAGTTTTTACAGGAAGAGGACGGAATGGGTACTGTAGAAATCATATTGATTATTGTGGTGTTGGTGGGTCTGGTTATCATTTTTAAGGATCAGATTACAAAGATTGTGC
>CALYZQ010000052.1 GCA_945609985.1 uncultured Lachnospiraceae bacterium
CATATTGTACAGGGTGAGTTTATTGAAAGGCCCAACCGTTTTATCGCCTACGTTAATATCCTTGGCAGGCGGGAAAAGGTACATGTGAAAAATACAGGAAGGTGCAGGGAGCTTTTACAAAAGGGAGTTACAGTTTATCTTGAGAAGAGTGACAATCCGAACCGTTCCACCGCTTATGACTTGGTGGCGGTAAATAAAGGAGAACGTCTTATCAATATGGATTCTCAGGCACCTAATAAGGTAGTGGAAGAGTGGCTTTATACAAAGGCACTCTTTCCTGATTTACAGTTGGTTAGACCGGAGACCACTTACGGTAATTCCAGATTTGATTTTTATGTGGAAACTTCCAAAGAGAAGATTTTTATAGAGGTAAAAGGTGTAACTCTTGAGGAGGAAGGCGTGGTAAGGTTTCCGGATGCCCCCTCTGAAAGGGCAGTGAAGCATGTGGAGGAATTAATTCAGGCAAAGCAGGATGGCTATCGTGTCTTTGTCCTCTTTGTGGTGCAGATGGAGGGCGTGAATTACTTTACGCCCAATGATGATACGCATGCAGCCTTTGGAGAGGCGCTGCGCAAGGCGCAGAAAGCCGGAGTAGAGATTTTGGCATATGATTGTCATGTAGAGCTGGATGAGTTGACAATTAAGGAGAAAATACCGGTTTATTTATCAAAAATTAAAACAAATTTAAGAATAGGAGAGCTTTCAGACATTCCCAAACCTCTTTTAAAGTGGTATGATAGTAATAAGCGCGTATTGCCTTGGAGAGAAGAACCAACTCCCTACAGAGTGTGGGTTTCTGAGATTATGTTACAGCAGACAAGAGTGGAAGCGGTGAAGCCTTATTTTGAACGTTTTATGAAGTTACTTCCGGATATTTGCTCCTTAGCTTATGCAAAAGAGGAGGAACTTTTGAAGCTTTGGGAGGGATTGGGTTATTATAACCGTGTCCGTAATCTGCAAAAAGCTGCAATACAAATTATGGAAGAGTATAGCGGAAGTATGCCGGCGGAGTATGAAAAACTGCTTTCTTTAAAGGGAATTGGCAGTTATACGGCGGGAGCTGTTTCATCCATTGCCTTTAACAGAGTGCAACCGGCAGTAGACGGTAATGTGCTGCGGGTGATTGCCCGCCTCAGAAAAGATGACAGAAGTATTTCGGAGGCAAAGGTTAAGGCGTCTGTAGAACAGGATGTGCGTGCGGTTATGCCTAAGGACAGACCGGGAGATTTCAATCAGGCTATGATGGAGCTTGGTGCCTGTGTGTGTATTCCAAACGGCGCACCTCATTGCGAGGCGTGCCCGTTGGCTGAGTTGTGCATGGCCCATCAGGACGGTACAGAACTTCAATATCCCAGAAAGGATAAGGCAAAGGCGCGTAGAGCGGAAAAAAAGACTGTGCTTGTAATACGGGACGGAGAGAAAGCAGCTATTCGCAAACGTCCGAAAAATGGTTTGCTTGCGGGTATGTATGAATTTCCATGGGTGGAAGGTCACTTGTCTGCACAGGAGGTTACAACCTATTTGGCAGAAAAGGGGCTTAAGATAATCCGTGTTACACCCCTTGAGGATGCAAAACACGTATTTACCCATAAGGAATGGCATATGAAGGGATATATGGTACGGGTTGATGAGCTGGAACCTAATAATCCCAAGGATGATAGCCGCGATTGGCTTTATATGGAGCCTGACAAGGTAGAGGAAAGCTATCCGATTCCGTCAGCTTTTGCGGCATATACCAAATACTTAAGTATAAAATTAGGGAATGAAAGATACAGAGAGGAGCTTTAAAATGAAACTATTATCAATTGCAATACCCTGCTATAATTCAGAGAGTTATATGGAGAAGTGTATTGAATCCCTTTTGGTGGGAGGAGAGGACGTGGAGATTATCATTGTGGATGATGGTTCCACAAAGGATAGGACGGCAGAGATTGCCGATGCCTATGCTGCGAAATATCCTTCCATTATTAAAGCCATACATAAAGAGAACGGCGGACATGGTTCTGCTGTAAATACAGGAATTGCAAATGCTACCGGACTATATTTTAAAGTTGTTGACAGTGATGACTGGGTAAAAAAGGAAGCTTATATGCAGATTCTTGCAAAACTTCGGGAATTGGCAGGTGGAAGTGAAACCCTTGACATGTTAATTAGTAACTTCGTGTATGAAAAGGAAGGCGAAAAGCGCAAGAAGGTAATGAACTACAAACATATATTACCTCAGGATAGAATGTTTACCTGGAGTGACTGCCATCATTTCAAAAAGGCTCATTACATCCTGATGCACTCAGTTATCTTCAGAACAAAATTGTTGCAGGACTGCGGTATTAAGCTTCCGGAGCATACATTCTATGTAGATAATCTGTATGTATTTGAGCCTCTTCCTTATGTTAGAAATATGTATTATCTTGACGTGAATTTTTATCGGTATTACATAGGACGGGCAGATCAGTCCGTAAACGAATCGGTTATGATTTCCAGAATTGACCAGCAGCTTAAGGTCAATAAACTGATGATTGACTATTTGGTAGAGAATCAGGCGGAGATAAAGAAAAATAAAAGACTGTATCAGTACATGAAGAATTATCTGGAAATCATCATGACGGCTTCTTCAGCACTGTTAATTCGTGCGGATACCGAGGAACATCTGGAGAAAAAGAAAGAACTTTGGAATTACTTAAAGGAAAAAGATTTGGTGTTGTATCATTGGATGCGAAGAGGAATTATGGGTAGCACCATGAATCTTCCGGGTAAGGGCGGTCGTAAATTATCTGTCAAGGCATACATGATCTGCCAGAAGATATTTGGATTTAACTAGGAAGAATATGAAGAAAGGACAGCGGCACATCGGTGCTTCTGTCCTTGTTTTTATTCTGCCAGTGGGCGGGGTCTTTTTCTGGAACGTATCGTCCGTATTGTACATACAATATCTAATTTATACACAACTACATACATTACGGCAGCCATAATGAAGGCTGTCAGTACATCGAACACAGAATGTTGCTTGATAAATACTGTAGAAAGTACAATTAATGTTGCCAAAATACCTGAGCCGATGCGGATGGCTTTGTACTTTTCTAGGCGTTTACACTTCATAACGGCGATATGTGCACCAATGGAATTGTAAACGTGAATACTGGGCCATAAGTTGGTGGCAGTATCCGTGCCGTACAGGTTGGAAACCCAAGCGGTAAGGATGTTGTCCCTAGGCATTACAAGCGGTCTTAAGTGATGACCATTGGGCCAAAGCGTGGATACAATCAAAAAGATAGTCATTCCGGTAGTCAAAAATATAAATGCTCTGTAGTATTCTGTCTTATCTTTAAATAGAAGATAACAGATAACCACTACAATGTAGAGAAACCATAAGAAGTAGGGGATGACAAACAATTCGCAAAAAGGAATGTAATCATCAAGCTTCATATATATAATCTGATATCCCTTGGTAACGGTTTTCTCCAGATAAACAAACCATGTTAAATAGAGAGCGGCATAAATAATTAAGGGAATGCCGTGCCTGTATTTTAAATAAAATGTCTTCAGTTTACTCATATATTGCCTCCATAAAACCTACAACACAACATCTTGTGCCCTGGTATGTCCAAGACAATTTAAGTATAGCGTGAAATTTCAAAAATGCAACACTTTTTTATACGCCTTAAGGAATCTTAAGAAAACCTTTATGGTTTCTTAGTAGGGGGAACCATAATCTGTATGGCATCCGGAAGGCAGATGACGGTGAGTGTGGTGCCGCTGTTTATGACTTCGCCATCCGTGTGTATCCACATGGGAGAAGAGGTTTCCATGCGAAACTGTTTTGCCTGATAAGCAGTGATTCCCTTGAATCGATAATGCCTTCCTTTAAAGGCAGTGGGAAGAGCAAACAGGATAAGGAGTTTGGAAATATTACCGGCTATGCATAAATCCAATATGCCATCGTTGTCATTTGCTTTGGGGCAGAACATAAAGCCACCGCCCTCATAACGGTGAACCATGCCGGTGGTAAAAAGCATTTTTTCTATAGTAATTGGATCATTATCATCCAGAGTAAGCTGTCCGGTTACCCGCTTGGTGGCAAACAGCTGTTTTAAGGCAATACCCAGATAAGTAAGCTTGCCCAAGCCGATTTTGTTGAATGCTTTCTTAAGCTTGGATCGTGCGACCTCCTCGCACACTGCTGCGTCATATCCGATGCCACAGCTTACCGCAAAGCGACGTAGAGTGTTGTCACCGTAAGAAATTGCTGCAAGGTCCATAGGACGTGCATGCCCTGTGTGGAGGATAAGCTTAAGTGCTGCAGAAGGGTCCTTGGGGATGCCAAGGTCTCTTGCAAGGTCATTGCTGGAGCCGGTGGGGATATATCCCAAAATGACTTCGGTGGAATCCGGCATGCCCTGCAGAGCTTCATTTATGGTGCCGTCACCACCGAGAATAATCAATCTGAGGGGACGATCTACATTCTGGGTAAGGATTTCTGCTACAAACTTTGAAATATCTCCGGTCTTCTGTGAAAAGTATGGTTTATAGGGGATTTGTTCCTGTTTCAATATCGGTGCGACCTGCTGCTCCCATATTTTCCTGCCTTTTCCGGAGCGGGAGGCGGGATTGATTATGATATGATACATGGATATTCCTCGTCTTTCATTTGGCGTTATAAGTATACTATACTGTCATTTTATGCGATTGTGTAAATGTTTTCAATAACTGTTTTTTGGTATGCATTTTCTCTTTGCTTTTAAGAAAGAGTATGCTATAATCTTAATTGAGTTTTATTACAGTAGAGCGTGAAACAGGAGGATATAACATGTATACTTTAGATGAAGTAAAGGCTGTAGACCCCGAAGTCGCTCAGGCGATTGTGGACGAGCAGGCAAGACAGAACAGTCACATTGAGCTGATTGCTTCTGAGAACTGGGTGAGCAAGGCTGTTATGGCAGCTATGGGAAGCCCTCTTACTAATAAATATGCGGAAGGTTATCCGGGAAAGAGATATTACGGTGGTTGTGACTGCGTTGACGTGGTTGAGAACCTTGCCATCGAGAGAGCAAAAGAGCTGTTTGGCTGTGATTATGCCAACGTTCAGCCTCACTCCGGTGCACAGGCCAATATGGCTGTGCAGTTTGCGGTATGTAAGCCTGGCGATACCATCATGGGTATGAATTTGGACCACGGCGGACATCTGACACACGGAAGCCCGGTTAATATGTCCGGTAAATACTTTAATATCGTACCTTACGGTGTAAATGATGACGGCTTTATCGATTATGATGAGCTTCGCAGAATTGCACTTGAGGCAAAGCCCAAGCTGATTATTGCAGGTGCGTCTGCATATGCGCGTACCATTGATTTTAAGAAATTCCGTGAGGTTGCTGACGAGGTTGGTGCAGTACTTATGGTAGATATGGCACATATTGCAGGTCTTGTGGCAGCAGGTCTTCATCCCAATCCCGTTCCTTATGCAGATGTGGTTACCACCACAACCCATAAGACCCTTCGCGGACCCAGAGGTGGTTTGATTCTGGCAAGCAAGGAAGCAAACGAGAAGTACAACTTCAACAAGGCTATCTTCCCCGGAATCCAGGGTGGTCCTTTGATGCATGTTATCGCAGCAAAGGCTGTTTGCTTCAAGGAAGCACTTAGTGATGAATTTAAGACCTACCAGAAGAACATTGCAGATAATGCACAGGCACTTTGCAAGGGACTTATGGATAGAGGTATCAAGATTGTTTCCGGCGGTACAGACAATCACCTTATGCTGGTTGATTTGACCAACTTTGGTCTTACCGGTAAGGCTGTTGAGAAGCTTCTTGATGCAGCACACATCACCTGTAACAAGAATACCATCCCCAACGATCCTCAGTCTCCTTTCGTAACAAGCGGTGTTCGTCTCGGAACCCCTGCAGTTACATCCAGAGGTATGAACACAGAGGATATGGACAAGATTGCAGAGGCAATTGCTATGGTTATCAAGGGCGGCGAGGACAAGGTTCCCGAGGCTCGTGCAATTGTACAGACTCTGACAGACAAGTATCCCTTAATTTAAAGAACAGAGATAAATAAATGCTCCCTCACAGTTCATTTGACTGTGAGGGAGTCTTTGTGTGTAAAAAGGTGTAACTCTGAACAACAAAATACCCCTCCCCCGAAGTGCGTAACTTTATAAAAAGTTGATTGCCACCTTTTGTACACAAAAAAATACAAAATTGGGTATTGTCTTTCTCGCTTTACTGTGCTAATATATCTTTCGTTGACAAACAAGTGTCTTTTCCACAAAAACATTTAGCCGATACTCATTGGAAAATGAGAGAAAAGAGGGAAGAAAATGTCTATGGGAGAAACAACACAGTATTTCGTGGTGCGCAAGAAGGCTGTGCCGGAAGTACTGCTAAAGGTAGTGGAAGCGAAGCGTCTGTTGGAATCGGAAAAGGTTATGACCATACAGGACGCAGTAGATGCGGTTGGAATCAGTCGCAGCTCCTTCTATAAGTATAAGGATGATATTTTTCAGTTTCATGACAATTCCCAGGGAACTACACTTACCCTGACCTTTCAGATGGATGATGAACCGGGTATCCTGTCAGACGTACTGAAGATTATTGCAGAATACCATGCGAACATTCTGACTATCCATCAGAGTATTCCCATCAATGGAATAGCCTCCTTAAGTCTCAGTATTCAGGTACTTCAGACTACGGGGGATGTCTCAAAGATGTTGGAGCAGGTGGAGCAGAAGCAGGGTGTTCATCATGTGAAAATATTAGCTAAGGAATAAAGATGCCGGAATAAAGAATACGGCAGAATGGAGGATAATATGGTAAACATAGCGGTATTAGGATACGGAGTAGTAGGAAGCGGTGTTGTTGAGGTAATCGAGACAAACAAGAGTATTGTAAACAAGAAGTCCGGACAGGAGCTTGAGGTGAAGTATATTCTTGACTTGAGAGATTTCCCCGGCGATCCTCATGAGAATAAGGTGGTTCATTCCTTTGACCCGATTATTGAGGATGACAGTGTACGCATTATCTGCGAGACCATGGGAGGAGTGGATCCCGCTTATCAGTATACCAAAGCTGCTTTGGAGAAGGGTAAGAGCGTATGTACCTCCAACAAAGCGGTGGTTGCTAAGCATGGTGCGGAGTTACTTGCCATTGCCAAGAAAAATAATTGCAGTTACTTATTTGAAGCAAGTGTGGGCGGAGGTATTCCAATTATCAGACCTTTCAATGAGTGCCTGACTGCAGAGAAGATTGAAGGAGTTGTCGGTATCTTAAACGGTACAACCAATTACATATTAAGTAAGATGGATAAAGAGGGTGCGGATTTTGCTACCGTACTGAAGGAAGCACAGGAGAAGGGCTATGCGGAGCGTAATCCCGAGGCTGACGTAGAGGGCTATGATGCATGCCGCAAGATTGCCATTCTTTCATCCCTGATGATGGGCAAGAATGTAGATTACGAAAAGATTTACACAGAGGGTATCACCAAGATTACCGCTGCTGATTTTGATTATGCAAAGAAGTCAGGAAAAACCATTAAGCTTCTTGCTATGAGCAAGGCAGTAAGCGAAGATGAGGTGCTTGCAATGGTAGCACCTGCCATGATTTCCAGAGAGCATCCTCTTGCTATGGTAAATGATGTATTCAATGGCGTGTTTGTAACAGGCAATATGCTGGGTGATTCCATGTACTACGGACGCGGGGCAGGAAAGCTTCCCACCGCAAGTGCAGTAGTTGGAGATGTAATAGAGTGTGCAAAGTTTTTGGGCGAGAACATTGTGTGCTTCTGGGATAAGGACGAGGCGCAGCTGGTTTCCGTGGCAGATACACAGAGAGCTTTCTATGTGAGAGCAAAGGCTGAGGCCCTTGAGGCAGTTAAAGCAGCATTTTCCGATGGAGAAATTGTTACTTTAGTAGGAAGAAGCGAGGACTTCGGTTACTTTACAAAGGTATTGCAGGAAAAGGATTTTGCTGCAAAGTGCGAAGCTTTGGGTGATGTGATTTTGAGCAAGGTGCGCGTGGAAGCGTAACCGGCACAAATAGATTGATGGCAGGATATGCATAAGTATAGACCTGCGGAAATGAGGAGATTATGAAATATATTGTTGTATTAGGTGACGGCATGGCGGATGAGCCTATTGCCGAGCTTGGCGGCAAGACTGTACTTGCCTATGCAAACACCCCTAACATGGATAAGCTGAGCAAGCTTTCAGAAGTAGGTATGGTGCATACTATTCCGGACGGCATGAGCCCCGGTTCCGATACTGCCAATTTGTCAGTAATCGGTTATGACCCCAAGATTTATTATTCGGGACGTTCTCCCTTGGAGGCGCTGAGCATTGGTGTTCCCATGAAGGATACAGACATTGCCATTCGTTGTAATATCGTAACCATTTCTGAGGATGATGTACCCTTTGAAGAAAAGACTATTATTGATCACAGTTCCTCTGAAATCAGTACTGAGGATTGTGCGGTGCTCTTAAAGGAAGTGGAAGAGCAGCTGGCAAATGAAATCTATCAGTTTTATGTGGGTACCAGCTATCGTCACTGCCTTATCTGGAATAAGGGGCAGGTGGTAGAATTGACACCTCCTCATGACGTACTTGGACAGGTGATTGGTCAGTATTTACCCGGTGATGCGGCACTTCGTGAGATGATGAAGAAGAGCTATGACATTCTGGTAAATCACCCCATTAATATAGAGAGAAAGAAGCAGGGACTGAATCCCGCAAACTGTTGCTGGTTCTGGGGAGCAGGCACCAAGCCCATGCTGTCCTCCTTCGAGGAAAAGACAGGCAAGAAAGGCATGATGGTATCTGCGGTTGATTTGCTTAAGGGAATTGCCGTAGGCGCAGGAATGGGTGTTGCTCTGGTAGAGGGCGCAAACGGCGGTTTACATACCAACTATGCAGGTAAAGTTGACGCGGCTGTTAAGGCTGTGACAAAGGATGGATATGATTTTGCTTACATCCATGTGGAGGCTCCTGACGAGATGGGGCATCAGGGTAGCGTGGAGCGCAAGGTAAAGGCGGTGGAGCTTCTTGACAGTGAGGTTATCGGACCTGTGGTAGCCAAGATGGAGGCGGCAGGAGAGGAGTTTAGACTGCTGGTACTTCCCGACCATCCCACTCCTATCTGCAAGAGAACACATACTTCCGACAATGTTCCTTATATGCTCTATGACAGCACGGCGTTGCAGAGCAATACATGGAACTATAATGAAGAAGAAGCAAAGGCCGGCGGTATCTTTATGGCGCAGGGACATAAATTGATTGATAAATTTTTGGAGGAGAAATAAGATGTCTAAAGTAGTAAAATTCGGAGGAAGCTCCCTTGCAAGTGCGGAGCAGTTTCAAAAGGTAGGAAAAATTATCAGAGCGGAGGCTGAGAGAAGATTTGTGGTTCCCTCCGCACCCGGAAAGAGATTCAGTGATGATATAAAGGTAACCGATATGCTTTACAGCTGCTATGATTTGGCTGAGGCAGGTAAGGATTTCAAGGCAGAGCTTCAGGCAATCAAGGCAAGATATGATGAGATTATCGCTGGTCTTAAGTTAAAACTCAGCCTGGATGAGGAGTTTGTTACTATCGAGAAGAACTTCAAGGAAAAGGCAGGAAGCAACTATGCAGCTTCTCGTGGCGAGTATTTGAACGGTATCATCATGGCAAATTACTTAGGCTTTGAGTTTATTGATTCCGCAACCGTTATCTTCTTTGATGAGAACGGTGAATTTGATGCAGACAAGACCGATAAGGTATTGTCCGAGAGATTGAAGGGCTTAAAGAATGCAGTTGTTCCCGGTTTCTATGGTGCACTTCCTGACGGAAGGGTAAAGACCTTCAGTAGAGGCGGTTCCGATATTACAGGTTCCATCGTGGCAAAGGCAGTGAAGGCTGATGTATATGAGAACTGGACTGATGCTTCCGGCGTGTTGATTGCAGACCCCAGAATTATTGACAACCCTCAGGGTATTGAAGTGATTACCTACAGAGAGCTCCGCGAGCTTTCCTACATGGGCTTCTCTGTATTCCACGAGGATGCAATTTCTCCCGTGCGCAAGGCAGGTATCCCCATCAATATCCGCAATACCAACGCTCCTGAGGAACCCGGCACCTGGATTGTAGGCAGCACCTGTCAGAAGTCCAAGTATGTGATTACCGGTATTGCAGGAAAGAAGGGCTTCTGCTCTGTAAACATTGAGAAGGATATGATGAACTCCGAAATCGGTTTCGGCAGAAGAGTATTACAGGCATTTGAAGAGAACGGAATTTCCTTTGAGCACGTTCCCTCCGGTATTGATACCATGACTGTATTTGTGCATCAGGATGAATTCATGCACAAGGAGCAGAAGGTAGTTGCAGCGCTCAATAGACTGGTAAAGCCTGACACCATTGACATTGAAGCTGACTTGGCATTGATTGCAGTTGTAGGTCGCGGCATGAAGGCTACCCGCGGTACTGCGGCAAGAATCTTCTCCGCACTGGCACACAATGACATCAACGTAAAGATGATTGACCAGGGCTCCTCCGAGCTCAATATCATCATTGGTGTGGCAAACGAGGACTTCGAGCAGGCAATCAAGGCTATTTACGATATTTTCGTGCTGACAAAGATATAATTATAGATATCATTTAGTGAAATGGGACCTCCGGGTGGCGTATGCTGACTGGAGGTTTTTGCGTGTGAATATGAGGTGGTATGCTCTCCCCTGCCTCGCCACCTCACACTCTGCGCGGTTGTACTTTATGGGGAACATGCGCCGGAAGGATTGAGGTATCACTTGTGATATGCTACGATGATGCAGAAAAAGAAGAAAAGGAGAACAATGATATGGCAGAATACTGGGATTTATATGATGAAAACAGAAATTCGCTTGGAAAGGCCATAAAAAGAGGAGACGCATTCGCAGAAGGAGAATACTATGTCTGCTGCGAAATCTGGATTCAGAATACAAAGGGAGAATTTTTGATAACACAGCGTCATCCGGATAAGAAGGCAGGTGGTATGTGGGAGTTTTCAGGCGGTGGTGTACTTGCCGGAGAAACCACTAAGCAGGCGGCAGTGCGTGAGCTTGAGGAGGAAATCGGAATCTCCATAGAGGAAGAGGAACTGACCTTAGTAGAGGTTTACAAGCACAAAAATTACTTCATGGATATTTTTACCATAAAAAAAGATATTGATTTACAGGTGCTTACATTACAGCCGGAAGAGGTAGTGGATGCGAAGTATGTGTCCGATGAAGTGCTGCGGAAAATGATTGAAGATAAGCAGATTGTATGGTCTGTAGGAAAGAGATATGAGGAGTATAGAGGGAAGTTATAGAATCGAGAGAAATGATTATATATGGTAGAAAATTCCAGTAAATTCACGAAATAAACGATAAAACATTTGCATAATCACTCTTGACAAAACATTCTACACTTGCTACAATACAATTACATATCGGGACATTCAAGCCAATTCGGCATTACTTCCCCCATATGAAAACAAAATAGGGCGGAGGGATGCAGAAGGTAGGCTGAGTATGCCTGTTGTTCTCTCCGCAGAAAGGTAGAGAACATATGAACAAAAAACCATTATATGAGATGAATCTCATGGATAACTTTCTGTTCGGTTCCGTGGTGACCTATCCCGAAATAGGTGAGGAATTCAGCAGGAAGCTATTGAAAATCATTTTTAACAGGGACTTTGGAAAGCTACGCATTACACCTCAGAAGGTGTATTACGGCAGTGACACCGAATTCCACGGAGCACGCCTTGATGTGTACATTGAGGAAGATGGCGAGGCGTTAGTGGCAGGAGATGTGGCAACGGTTTATGACGTGGAGCCGGAGAAAAATGAAACGGACGCAGCTGTGAAGGCATTGCCCAAGAGGGTACGGTTTTACCATGCCAAGATAGACACCAGAAGTCTGAAGGCAGGGGAGAG
This sequence comes from uncultured Lachnospiraceae bacterium, assembly GCA_945609985.1. Lineage (GTDB taxonomy): Bacteria > Bacillota > Clostridia > Lachnospirales > Lachnospiraceae > Acetatifactor. The sequence goes on from CALYZQ010000052.1 coordinate 11,927, forward strand.
TTATAAGAATCTCAAGAATGTCATCATTATCATGATTGTACCCTTTGACCCCTTCGGACTGGACCGCATGGTATACACCATTAAGAGCGGCTGTATGGAAGAACCGGACATGCCCTATGAGGACGGTGCAAGGACATTGTTTTTGTATACCAAGGGCACGAAGGGCAATCCTTCCAAAGAACTGCAGGAGTTGCTTAAGTACATGGAATACACCAATGCACAGAATGCCACCAACCATGATTTACAGGAGATTCACCGCATGATAGAAACCGTAAAGTATGATGCAGGAGTGACAGGTGATTATATGAGACTAATGGAAGATGAAGAGGTTTTGTTGGAGCGCGGAACGCAACGGGGAATTCAGAAGAGTATTATTAAGCTTTTAGAAATCCGCTTCCCTATATCCGTGGAAATTCGGGAGAAAATCTGTGCTCAGGAGGATTTGAAAATTCTTGATGAATGGTTATTGATAGCAGCTAAAGCTACCAGCATAGAAGATTTTACTTCCAAGATATCATGTCAATAAGCGTATACACAATAAAACAGCCGTGCGTGCGGATATTCCGCATGCACGGCCTTTTCATTTAAAACAACTCAATCAACCTACTTTCCGGTGTAACAAACGCAATAAACTCATCAATCTCTGCGTGTATTTCTACAAAGCATCCACCCTCGTAACGCATGCCGTCCTTGGTGAGAATCCATTCACCCTTGGGGAGGTATACCTTTCTGGCGGTCTTGCCCTGCTCGTAGATCGGAGCAAACAGGATATCGGAGCCGAACATATACTGGTCATCCAATGTATAGCAAATTTCATCATCATAGTAATGGAAGAACATGGGGCGCATAATGGGAGCACCTGTAGTAGTGTTTTCCAACATCGTCTTTTTGATGTATGGCTTTAAGCGTTCACGAAGCTCAATCAGGGACTTGAGAATCGGGTAATTTCTTTTGCCAAAGCTCCAGATTTCATTATCGCCGCCGGAGGTCTCCTTTACGCCGGGATGGCGGTCAACCTGATTGGCTGTTTTCTTGCGGGCTCCGTGGAGACGCATGATGGGACTGAACAGACCGAACTGGAACCATCTTACAATCAATTCCTTGAAATAATCGCTCTCAATATCTCCGGAGTGGAAGCCACCGATGTCGGAGTTCCACCAAGGGATTCCGCACATGGACATGGAGAGACCGCTTGTAATGCTTTGCTTCAGTGCTTTAAAGGTGGAAGGAATATCGCCGTTCCATACGGACATGCTGAAACGCTGGCTGCCAATGTAGGCTGCTCTGGTAAGCCCGACTACCTTCTCCTCACCTTCATTTTTCAGACCCTCATAAATCATCTTGCTGTAATAGAAGGGGTATAAAAGTGCTGTCTGACCGCCGTTTCCCGCATGGAAACGCAGGTTTTTAAACTGTTGGGGATGTACCTCGGGCTCGGCCTCGTCCAGCCAGAAGGTCTTGATACCGTGTTCATAATAATGTTTCTTAATCTTATCCCACACAAATTCTCTGGTCTCGGGATTTGTAGGGTCAATAAAGGTCTGTTGACCGTAGAAATTGAAGGTACCGAACTGACCGTTTTCCGTGCGAACCAGCATGTTGCGCTCACTCATTTCATGGTAATTTTCGCTGGCAGGGTTGATGGTGGGCCAGATAGATACCACAGGATGAATGCCAAGCTCCTCAAGCTCTTTACACATAGTGGTAGGGTCGGGCCAATACTTAGGGTCAAATTTCCACTCGCCCTGCTCCGTCCAGTGGAAGTAGTCAATAACGATGGCATCCACGGGAACGCCGCGTTTTTTGTATTCTCTTGCAACTTCCAGTAAATCCTCCTGACTTTCGTATCTGAGTTTGCATTGCCAAAAGCCGGTTGCCCAGTCGGGAAGCTCAGGAGCGTAGCCCGTTAAGTCGCAGTAACGCTTCATCAAATCAGCAGGGGTATCCCCCACAAACACCAGATAATCAATTTGATATGCCTCATTTGCGCACCAGAGGGTATGATTGTTGGTAGTTTCACAGCGTCCCGGGGAAGGATTGTTCCAGATAAAGCCGTATCCTAAGGAGGAGTACAGTACCGGAATGGTGGACTTGGTATTGCTGTGGGTAAGTGTAGTGGAGCAGCCCTTTCTGTCAAAATAATCCTGCTGTTCCTGACCAAGGCCGTATAAGTGCTCGTCGGGGTTGCTCTCAAAGATAGCCTGTACTTGATAAGTGTCACCTGCTACATGTTCATAGCGGATGACATAATCGCCCTCTTCCTTGGTGGATAGGATTTTTTGTCCTTTTTTATAAAAACTCATAACCATGGAACTCCAGCCCCAGCCGTCAACCAGTTCCATGCAGATATCGCCGTTTGTGATGGTTGCCTTTGTGTTATCGCCGCTAATCTGTACATTGGGTGCTTCCAGGGGTGGAAGCAGAGTCCATGCTTCATCGGATACAGCTGCATTTCTGGTGGCACGAACGCGGATGCAGTTCGGACCGTAGGGCTCAATAAGGATTGTTTCATCTTTTCGTTGATACAGAATTGCCTGTTCCTTCACTGTGATTTTTGCCATAAGAATCTCCTTTCAAATAAGTGGTTTTTCTTTCATTATATTGACTTTAAAAGGGGATTGCTTTAATATAATTGACAGATACTTGTACAATATTGATATGGAGAAAAATATGCAAAAGCTTCTGGAAAATGTGCCCCACACAACAAAGTCGCGCCCCTATTCCTTTCACACTACGGTTCAGACGGAGGCTATGGAGCAGCTTTTATATGTTCACTGGCATCCTGAGATTGAAATCATTTATGTGGAGAGCGGAGCCATGGAACTTCATATAGAGAATAATTCGTATCCATTAAGGCAGGGAGAATTTGTAATCATTCCGGCTGCCCGGATTCATTATGGAAAAAGTCTGGGCGGTAGTGCCTGTACCTTCCGGGCGTTTTTGTTTTCTCCCAATTATCTTTTGAATGTACAGTCCTTTCCCTATTTGAAAAAATATATTTCTCCCTTCCTTTCTTCCGGTAAAGGTACTACTATATATGTCAGCCGGGAATGTGAGGACTATTTTGGCTTTGAAGGTCTGGTGACAGAATTGTTTTCGCTCGAAACCTTACCGCCTGAAAGCTGTGAGTTAAAGCTTCACGGTGTACTGCTTTTGTTATGGCAGAAGTTATATAATACCTTTTTGGTAAAGGAAGAGGAGACATATGATAAAAAGGCTTAAAAAAGACAACTTTCGGGAGAGCTCGACTATATTCACTCGCATTATGAGGAGGCTCTGACGCTTGAGCATCTTGCAGGCTTTTGCAATGTAAGCAGAGAGCATTTTTGCAGAAGCTTTAAAAGCTATACCGGGCTTTCACCCATAAAATATATCAATCGTTACCGGATTATGCAAAGCTGTCTGCTTTTGAAGGACAGTGATGAGAAAATTGCCAATATTGCTATGGCATCCGGTTTTAACAATATCAGTTATTACAACAGAGAATTCGTAGCCTGGATGGGAATTTCTCCTGCGAAATACCGCAGGGAGAGCCTGTCAGCCGAAGTATGATTTTTGCAATTGAATATTTATGCAAAAACCATCAAAAATGATTTTACTTTTTCGGTGGAAACAGTTAAAATATAGTAGGTAGAAAAGGAGAGGGTTATGGAAGTAAAGACTAATTTGGTGATTGAAAATTTGGATCCTAAGTTTTTATATACATGGAAGGGTACCAGGTATGAGGACGAAGTAGAGTATCACAGTCATGATTATCTGGAGTTCGCCTTTGTACTTTCAGGTACGGGGAAGTACCGCATAGAGGATGAAATATATGATATTCGTGAGGGAGATTTTATTGTGTTCAATCCCGGCGTGAAGCATCAGGCATTGGTGTTAAAGGACAATGAGGTGCCCACAACAGAGTTTTTTGTGGGATGTTCCAAATTGCAGTTTCCGGGCTATCCTATGAATGTTTTACCTACACCGGATGGCGCGCATATTATTCATACTACGGGAGAACTACAGCAGAGATTGTTTAAGCTTTGTTCATCTATGGACGCGGAGAGGGCGGCCCGCAGACCGGGCAGATACTTTATGCTGAAATCTTATTTGATACAAATTCTGGTGCTGATGATAAGAGAGCAGTGTGAGCCGGCCCCTGCAGTAGGCGGTTTTTCCTTCGAATCCGTGAATAAAAAGTATCTGGTGGAGCAGATGGTCAATTATATGGAGGACCATTACAGCGAGAAGATTTCTTTGGATCAGATTGCAGAAAATATGTACTTAAGTCCCTTTTACATATCCAAAATATTTAAGAGTGAAACAGGAGATACTCCTATCAGGCACTTGATAAATATTCGATTGGGTAAAGCAAAGGAACTTCTGGAGAACGGTTATGACGGCAGCATTCAGGAGGTGGCAGCATTGGTGGGATATGATGATGCCTATCATTTCAGTAAGCTGTTTAAGAAGCATTATAACATTACTCCGACGCAGGCAAAGAAAGGTAACGGAGCTTGATATTTTTTTGTCAGTATGTTTTTTTTTCAATACTTGAGCTAAAAAGGTTTTCAAGTGCCGGTGAATTTGTTACAATGATTGTATGCAATGTAAGCGGTTACAACGGCAGTTGAAAGGATGATGACATGAGATATTTTTTTGAGTCCAAGCTGGAGAAGAAGGACAACGGATATAGAATTCAGATTCCCTTTAATGTGTGGGAAGTGTGTAAGTTAAGAGATGTAATTCAGGGCAAGATAGTTCTGGACAATGACATTATTGAGTGTGAATTGTTACCTAAGGAAAAAGGCAATTATGAGATTCATATAGGGGATGAGGCGGTTGTAAAGGCGGCTCTGGGTGTGACACATAAAATTTTATTGCACATTAACGGTTCATTGATTCGAATGGATCAGAACAGTCCCTACAGCTTTGAGAATCCTATCCGTAAGATTGACAGCATGCAGGTAATCATTCAGCCGGAGGATGGACTGTGCGGTCAGGCATGTGTGGCAATGCTTGCGGGAAATACCATAGCAGAGGTTATCAGTGTTATGGATTGCCGTGAGTGGCAGGCGACCATGGGACGTATGATTTCAGCGTTGAATTACTACGGTATTGACCATAGTGATATCATTATGTATACGGAAGGAAGAGATACCGTTCTTCCCAAGTGTTGCATTATGATGGAGAGAATGGGACGCTTCTGTCACTATCTGATTCATTATGACGGTAAGTTTTATGATTCCAATTTAGGTGTGTTGGAAGAGTATGATATGAGCAAGCTGCTTGGATATTTAGAAATTAAATGTTAGTATGATGACCTGTAGGGCGGAAGTTCTGCAGGTTTTTGTGTGAGAAAAGGAAGGCGGCAGCAGGGCAGGGGGAGGTTTTTTCGATTCGGAGTTCCGGATGGATCTTTTCTAAGCATTGCGGATTTAATATCATATCTTCCGGGTCAGCGTGCATATGCATCCATGCACAAGCACGCTTAAATCGCTCATCCATGAGCGATTTTCCCTATGTTTTAGAGCGCAATGCTTGAAAATGCAGCCATCCTCCACAACGAACGAAAAAACCTCCCCTGCCCTGCAACCACCTTCCTCTCCTCGCGAAAAACCTCAAAACTTGTCGAAAAATGTAAAAATGTGTAAAAATAACCACATATATCCAAGAAAAATAAAATAATTTAAAAAATATTACAAAAATGTGTTGACAAAACAAGGCGGATTATATATAATAAAATCAACAAAAGAAATACTTCTTCCATTAAGATACAAATGAATAAGGAACAAAAGATAAGATGTAGTACAAGTACACATAAGAAAAAGTAGCGATTTACTAAGGAGGAAATCCATATACGTTACAGTACCATCGTACAAAAGAGAAATGTGAAAAGTACAAAAGAGAAAATGGAAGAAAATATAACGAAAGAGAGGAAAGGGCCATTGGATAGTACAGTCTGAGGGAGCGTATTGATAGAATGATATCGATACGCTCTCTTAATTTTGTATAAAGAGTGTATTTGTTGTAGAAAAATGGCAGACTTTCGTGTATGATATAAAGGAATGATAAAAGATTGCAGGAAACAGCAGGAGGAACGGCATGGAACAGAATGCACAGGAGAGAAGAGAAGCAAGAAGAAAGAGAAGACAGAGAAATCAGATAATCGCATATATTGTTGTAATTCTCTTAATCATATTGTTTGCCATTGGTGTTGTTAAAGGTGTGAACTATGTTACTGAGCTTGGTAAGCAGAAGGACCAGATAAAACAGGAACAGCAGGACAAGGTGGATGACATGTTTGAGGAGGAAGAGGTGATTACCACCCCGGAACCGACTATCGAACCGGAGCCGCCTGTTGTGGAGCTGACGCCTGAGCAGAAGCTGGATGAAATTGTAAACGCGGGCATTGAAGTGATGCCTTTAGAGGATAAGGTGGCAGGTCTCTTTATAGTGACACCGGAGTCCATTACCGGTGTGGGCAAAGCAATTAAAGCAGGCGATGGTACCAAAGAAGCATTGTCCAAGTATTCCGTTGGCGGTATCGTGTATTTTGGTCAGAATATCCGCTCCGAGGAGCAGTTTAAGGAAATGATCAGCAATACAGTTTTGTACAGTAATTATCCTTTGTTTATTGCTTTGGATGAAGAGGGCGGAAGCGTCAGCCGTTTGTCAAGTGCAGGGCTGGTAGAAAAGGTGGATTCTGCAAATAAAATAGCTCAGTCAGGTGAAGCAGACAATGCTTATCAGGCAGGAAGTGCTATCGGCACTTATCTTAATGAATATGGTGTGAATCTGGATTTTGCACCGGTGGCGGATCTTGCAAATGTGGATAAATCCGTGATTGGTGACCGTTCTTTTGGCTCAGATCCTACGGCAGTTTCTGCGTATGTAAATGCAATGATGCAGGGATTGCAGGATAAGAACGTGACAGCCTGCTTAAAGCATTTTCCGGGAATCGGAAGCTCCACACAGGATACACATAAAGGTCTTGCAACCACTGAAAGAACGGCGGAGGAATTTAGAGCGAATGAGTTTGTGACTTTTAAGGCGGGAATTGACGCGGGAGCGGATATGATTATGGTCAGTCATATGTCAGCCCCTTCCCTGGACGAAAGCGGGGTGCCCTGCTCCATGTCGGAGGCAGTGGTTACCGGTATCTTGAGAAATGAGCTGGGATTTGATGGTGTCATTATTACAGATGCCTTGAATATGAAAGCGATAGCGGATTATAAGGCGGCTGACGAAGCGGCAGTGCAGGCATTAAAGGCCGGCTGTGATATGCTGCTCATGCCTGAGGATTTTGAGATGGCGTACAATGGCGTGCTTCAGGCAGTGCGTGACGGTGTGATTTCAGAGGAGCGTATTGATGATGCGCTGAGAAGGATTTATCGGATTAAGTATGCGGACAAGGTGCCGGAGTAAGTAATAGGAAGCAGGTGTCAAGGGAGGGTGGAGGATACCCTGACACCGGAGGCACGCTTCCGCTAAGGGTAGCAACGCAGCGGTACTAAGCTCGTTTGCATCCTGCGATGCAATG
>CALYZQ010000053.1 GCA_945609985.1 uncultured Lachnospiraceae bacterium
TATCTGTACAAACGCCTGATATCCTTCATGGCGCTGATTCCCCACACATAGAGCAGGAAGATACCGATACGGATTGCACCTTCAATAATCAACATCAGGGAACGATTGCGTACGAAACCCTCAAGTTGTGCTGAAATGAAATAGGGCAATACAATAAAAATACCGATAGCCAGACAGATAGAGATAATCATTACCAATGTGGTCAACAGCTTCTCACCGTGGCCTCCGCTGATTTTATCCATCGCCTTATTAAACTTGGTATCTTCCTCTTCTTCCTCATAGAAGGATGCAGAATAATTCAGCACCTTATTTCCCAGCATAAGGGAATCTATAAAATTAAACACGCCTCTGATAAAAGGAACCTTCTTTATTTTACTTCCGTGAAGCACACCCTGGAAATTTTCAACCTCTACAGAGATTTCACCGTTGGGCTTTCTGATTGCCACCGCATACTTCTCATCATTTTTCATCATAACGCCTTCCAATACGGCCTGACCGCCGATGCCGGAATAGCGCTGAACCTTCTTTCTTCTCGCCATAGTTATACCCACCTGTAATCTGTATCCAAACTTAATATAAAAGGTTGAGATAGAAATACCTCAACCTTTTGATTACCTTCTTATTTGACACCGTATTTCTTGTTGAACTTATCAATACGTCCATCAGCTCTTGCAGTCTTCTGCTGACCTGTGTAGAATGAATGGCACTTGGAGCAAACTTCTACGTGGATTTCAGGCTTGGTAGAGCCGGTTACGAATGTGTTACCACAGTTGCAGGTAACGGTTGCCTGGTAATATGCGGGATGGATTCCTTCTTTCATGATTTCACCTCTCTATAAAAATATAAGTATTAGTTCTATGTTCTCATCCTCACTGCTTATGGAACCACAAACAGCGTTATCATTGTAGCACAAGCTTTCGCTCCTTGCAATACTTATTTTAAATAAATTTGTTCTTTTTTACCATTGCGACAAATTCCGCATTGTTTTTGGTGCGGGCAAACATATCCAGAATACGGTCTGTCGCCTCATCAGCCTTCATACCGTTAAGGGCTCTGCGCATAATATTGATAGCTTCCAACTCCTCAGGAGTCAAAAGTAAATCCTCTCGTCTTGTGCCGGATTTCTGCAAATCAATAGCCGGGAAAATACGTTTCTCGGAAAGCTTTCTGTCAAGCACCATCTCCATATTACCGGTTCCCTTGAATTCCTCGTAAACCACATCATCCATCTTACTTCCGGTCTCTACAAGTGCTGTTGCAAGAATGGTTAAACTGCCGCCCTCTCTCATATTGCGGGCTGCACCGAAAAATCTCTTAGGCATATGAAGAGCTGCCGGGTCAAGACCGCCGGAAAGTGTACGTCCGCTGGGGGGTACTACCAGGTTATAGGCTCTGGTAAGACGGGTAATACTGTCTAGCAGAATTACAACGTCCTTCTTGTGCTCTACAAGGCGCTTTGCGCGCTCAATTACCATCTCAGATACTCTCTTGTGATGCTCGGGAAGCTCATCAAAGGTAGAGTAGATAACCTCCACATTCTTGCCGTGAATGGCTTCCTTTATATCGGTAACCTCCTCAGGACGCTCGTCAATCAGCAAAATTAACATATGCATGTCCGGATTGGTGCAAAGAATAGACTTTGCCACTTCCTTTAACAGTGTAGTCTTACCTGCCTTGGGCGGTGATACAATCATACCACGCTGTCCCTTACCAACGGGGCTCACCAAATCCATTACCCTCATGGCAACACTGCAGCCGGGAGTCTCCATCTTAATACGCTCATCCGGGAAAATAGGAGTCATGTCCTCAAATGCTTTTCTCTTGGAAGCTTCCTCCACAGTATATCCGTTGATACTGCGTATAAACAAAAGAGCACTGAATTTCTCCTGCTGGGTCTTAACACGTTTATTTCCTCTCAAGATATCACCGGTCTTTAAGCCGAAACGGCGAATCTGGCTGGGAGCCACATACACATCGTTCTCTCCGGGGAGATAATTCTCACAACGGATAAAACCGTAGCCATCCGGCATAACCTCTAAGATACCGCTGGCCTCCACACCGCTGTCAAGCTCCTTGGGATACTGGTTCTCATCATAAACCTCCTGCGTACGTGCAGTTTTCTCACGATTCTCCGCTTTTGCTGTATCCTGAGACTCTGTCGCAGGCGTTTCCTGCTTGTCCTTTTCATCCTCCGCCAGCATTGCCTCTACAAGCTCAGCCTTCTTCATCGTGGATGCACCCTTGATTCCACGCACCTTTGCCAATTCTTTCAGCTGTAAAAGTGCCAGTGATTCATACTTTTCTCTCATACATTCCTCCTGTATATAAACAAATAATACCATTCTATAATAAAGTTCTTATGTATTGGGGGTTCTTAATAAGATTTGTTTCTGACTTGTCTCTATGATTATAATACACTTTTCTAAAAATAGGAAGTCCCAAAATAAAAAAGCCTTGCACCCTAATTCAAACTATTATATGATACTTATGCATACTTAAAACATATGGAAAAGAGGATGTTTATGACAACAAATGAAACCGCATTACTGATGCATGAAAAATGGAACGGAAAGTTAGAAACTGTCTCAAAAGCTCCCGTAAAGAGCCGTGAGGATCTGGCAATTGCCTACACTCCCGGCGTAGCAGAGCCCTGCAAGGTGATTGCAGAGGATAAAGAGGCAGCATATCAATATACCATGAAAGCAAATACCGTAGCTGTTGTCTCCGATGGCAGCGCAGTTTTGGGTCTTGGCAATATCGGTCCTTACGCAGCCATGCCCGTAATGGAGGGAAAGGCTGTCCTTTTCAAAGAATTCGGCGGTGTAAACGCAGTTCCCATCTGCTTAGACACCCAGGATACTGAAGAAATCATCAAAGCCGTTACCTATCTGGCTCCCGGTTTCGGAGGCATCAATTTAGAGGATATCAGTGCCCCCCGCTGCTTTGAAATTGAGGAACGTTTAAAAGCCACTTTGGATATCCCCGTCTTCCATGATGACCAGCACGGTACCGCTATCGTTGTACTTGCAGGTATCATCAACGCATTAAAGGTCGTAGGAAAGCAAAAGGAGGACTGCCGCGTAGTGGTAAACGGTGCAGGAAGCGCCGGTGTGGCAATCACAAAGCTGCTGCTTTCCTACGGTTTTACCAATATCATTATGTGCGACAAGGTAGGGATTGTCTCCAAGACCACGGAAGGCTTAAACTGGATGCAGCAAAAGATGGCTGAAGTCACCAACTTAAATAATGAAACCGGTTCATTGGCTGATGCCTTAAAGGGTGCCGATATTTTTGTAGGTGTGTCCGCTCCCAATATCGTAACCGCAGAAATGGTTTCTTCCATGAATAAGGACGCCATTCTTTTTGCCATGGCAAATCCTGTACCCGAAATCATGCCCGATGTAGCAAAAGCTGCAGGCGCACGTGTAGTGGGAACCGGACGCAGTGATTTCCCCAACCAGGTAAACAATGTAGTTGCCTTCCCCGGTATCTTTAAGGGTGCTTTGGAGGGACGTGCCACACAGATAACCGAGGAGATGAAGCTAGCCGCTGCCCTTGCCATTGCTGCTCTGGTACCGGATGATGAGCTTAATGAGGATAACATTATGCCTGAAGCCTTTAATCCGCAGGTTGCAACATTGGTTGCCGAGGCCGTAAAGTCTCACATCCATAAGTAGGTTTAGCCATGGATAAGCCCTATTATTCTTTAGATGCTTACTGTAAAAATACATTCAAACACAAATGCTATAAAATTGCCCTGAATGCCCATATGACCTGTCCCAACAGAGACGGTACCCTGGACACTCGGGGCTGTATCTTCTGTAGTGCGGGCGGAAGCGGTGATTTTGCTGTCCCAACTTCTGTAGGCTGCGAAGCGGTTTTGGATATCCGCACACAGCTTGAAGCAGGCAAAAAGCTATTTGGTGACAAGAAAATTGGTGACCATTTTATTGCCTATTTTCAGGCATACACCAACACTTATGCCCCCCTCTCCTATCTGGAGAAGGTTTACTTTACAGCGCTGTCCACGCCGGAGGTTTGCGGTATCTCCATTGCCACCAGACCAGACTGCCTTTCGGATGATGTACTTGCACTATTAAAATCCCTGCGCCACCGTTTTCCGGAAAAGTTTATCTGGGTGGAACTGGGATTACAGACCATTCACGAAGATACTGCCCGTTATATCCGCAGAGGTTATGAACTACCTGTTTTTGAACAAGCCGTCAAACGCCTTCATGCTTTGGATATCCCTGTAATTTCCCATGTAATATTAGGGCTCCCGGGTGAAACACCTGACATGGTAAGTAAAACTATCGGTTACCTAAATACACTGCCGATTTGGGGCATTAAATTACAGCTTTTACATGTACTGAAAAACACGGATCTGGCAACAGACTATCTTGCCGGCAAATTTGCCACACTTGAAAAAGACGAGTATCTCACGTTGCTGATTCATTGTATAGAGCTTTTAAGACCTGACATTGTGATTCACCGGGTTACGGGAGACGGTCCCAAGAACTTACTGATTTCTCCCACCTGGAGCCTGAATAAACGAGATGTACTGAACTGCCTGCATCAGAGAATGCGTCAATTAAATACTTATCAGGGACGGCTTTGCGCAGCTGCCGTTTCCAAAGACACCTCGCATTAACGCTGCGCAGAAAAGAGGCTAATATGTTACAAGACCCCTTAACACTATACAAATTAATCGTGCTATATATGCTGGACAGGGTTACCTTTCCTCTCACCAACGCTCAAATCAGCGATTTCGTACTGGAAAAGGAATATACTAACTTTCTGACTCTCCAGCAGGTGATCAGTGAGCTTACGGAAGCAGGGATGATTTCCTCACAATCCATCCGCAACCGTACCCATCTGGCCATCACAAAGGAAGGCAGGGAAACCTTACATTATTTTGAAAACCGTGTCAGCGATGCCATCAAAGCCGATATCAAAACCTATTTTCGTGAAAACGAATTTACTCTCAGAAATGAGGTTTCTGTGCTGGGAGATTACTACAAATCCACTTCCGGCGAATATGAGGCACACCTGGTCGCCAAGGACCGCGGCATTAATCTGATAGACCTAACCCTCTCCGTTCCTGTGGAGGAGGTTGCTGCTGCCATCTGCGATAACTGGCAAAAAAAGAATCAGGATATTTACAAATACCTGATTCAAGAATTGTTTTAGTTGTCTTGCGCTTCCGCTTTAATGCGTTTAAAATGCTCACGTATCTTTGCTTCGTAACCGTTACCGGTAGGACGATAAAACTCCTTGCCGTCAAGCTCATAAGGAAGGTACTGCTGTTTCACATAATGATTGGGATAATCATGAGCATACTTGTAGCCGGTACCGTGTCCCAGCTTCGCAGCCCCCTTGTAATGAGCATCCTGCAGATGTGTGGGAATGGGCAGATTTCCTGACCGTTTCACTTCCTCCGTCGCTTCAAAAATTGCATTACAGCTTGCATTGCTCTTGGGTGCACATGCCACGTAAGCTGCCGCCTGTGCCAGAATAATCTGTGCCTCCGGCATACCGATTCTCTCCACTGCCATGGACGCATTGGTCGCGACCACCAGTGCCTGAGGATCCGCATTGCCCACATCCTCCGAAGCACATATCATAATTCTTCTTGCAATAAAAGTCACACTTTCCCCTGCATACAGCATACGAGCCAGATAATAAACTGCCGCATCCGGGTCTGAGCCTCTCATACTCTTGATAAACGCAGATATGGTGTCATAATGATTGTCACCGTTCTTATCATATCTTACCGCACGTTTTTGTATGCACTCCTGTGCAACGTCCAAAGTAATATGGATTTTACCGTCTTCTCCTCTATTGGTAGTCATAATGCCAAGTTCAATGGCATTTAAGGCATGTCTTGCATCTCCTCCTGCAATATCCGCCAGAAAATCAAGTGCATCCTCTTCTATTTCCGCATTATAAGCCCCCATTCCCTTGTCCGTATCGTACACCGCCTTTTTTAACAGTTCCTTAATAGCATCCTTTGGAATAGGCTCCAGTTCAAAAATAATGGAACGGGAAATCAATGCACCGTTTACCTCGAAATACGGATTCTCCGTAGTAGCTCCAATCAGTATTATCGTTCCGTCCTCCACAAAGGGAAGCAGATAATCCTGCTGACTCTTGTTAAAACGATGAATCTCATCAATAAACAAAATAGTACGCTTTCCGTACATTCCCTGGATATCCTTGGCTTTTGCCACCACTTCTTCCATGTCTTTCTTGCCCGCAATGGTAGCATTAATCTGAGTAAACTCCGCACTTGTTGTATTGGCAATCACCTTTGCAAGGGTAGTCTTTCCTGTTCCGGGAGGCCCGTAAAAAATAACGGAACTGATTTTATCCGCCTTAATTGCCCTGTACAACAGCTTGTCCTTACCTATAATATGCTGCTGCCCCACCACCTCATCCAAGGTCTTTGGTCTCATGCGGGCTGCCAGAGGTGATTCCTTCTCCATGTTGGTACTTCTCATATATTCAAATAAATCCATAAGCTTCTCCATACGTGTTTTTTTCAAGTGTACCACAATACCGGTTATATCGCAAATCAAAAGCTTGAATATGAGACATCTTTGTGCTACACTTTTTACTGTACGTACATATATTGTACCTACACAAATTTTGTTTATGAACGGGGAGAATAAAATGGATTATAAAGAAGAAAACAACTATTACATAGACAACACACATTTAGACTTTTCACACATGAACCCTGAGTTTCAAAACACCCCTGCAAAAGAGCCCGGCATCGGGCTTGCGATTACCTCCATGGTCATCGGTATTTTGTCTCTTACATTATGCTGTGTCTGTGGTTCTCTGTTTGGTATCATCGGACTGATATTCGGTATCATTGCCCTTAAAAAGAAACAACGCGGAACCGGCATGGCAATCGCCGGAATTGCCACATCCGTACTTGGCTTTTTGGTTGGTCTGGTTATTATTTTGTACATCGTATTTGTCGCTTCCTTAACCGGCTCCATCCTTGAAAACTATGACGAAATTATGAGTAATCCTGATTTTTACCAATACATGGACTCGGAAGACTTCGATATGGAAGATTTTGAACTGTATTATTTTGACGAATTTGATGATTTGTAAAGTGAACGCTTGCAGAATACTCTGCAGGCGTTTGTTATAGGGGCGTTGGTGCAGGAAGAGAATACCATAACCCCGCACCTGCCCCTTCATAACAAACGGCTCCTACACTATTGTGCAGGAGCCTCAGATTTAAAAAATCGTCTTCAGAAAATTGTTCAACCCACTTCTTATTGCCTGGGAATTATGATCCGCACCCGGTACTTCATACCAGACATGCTTCACTCCATTTCTCTCAAAAATCTCATGATAGCTCTTGGGGAACTGACCTACTGTTCCATCCTGAGATCCGCAGCATACCATCAATAAATGAGGTAATTCATCCCCTTCCTTAAACTTTACTTCATCCTCGGAAAGCTGACCGGGATGTTCCATAGCCCAGTCCTTTCCGGGTACTAAGCCGGGTGCCGGAGCAATCGCACATACATATCCGAAAATATCCGGTCTCTGCAAACCGATGAACAATGTTTCCCTGCCACCCATTGAGAAACCTGCAATGGCCTGATGATCTCTGTCAGTCAACACGGAATAATGCTCTCTGACATAAGGTAACAAGTCATTCACTAAATCATTAATAAAATTGTCATAGGGCAACACTGATTTCGGGTCGAAAGAAGGCTGCATATTGGGATCTCCGGTTGCATACATGTGAGGCAACACTAAAATCATTTCCTTTGCCTTACCGTCCGCTTTGAGATTACCCAAAATCTCAACGATTTTATTGTTTTCATCATCAATCAAAACATGCTCATTTCCAAAAATGCCATGAAGCAGGAAAATAAGGGGATACTTCTTATCTTCACTGTAATTGGGAGGCAGAATAATGTTAAAGCCTCTCTCACAGTTGGTTGTGTTGGAAAAATAGGTTACATGATGAACCGTACCGTATTCCACACCCTCCCTCTTCTCATAGGTCTCTACGGGACAATCGTCCTCGATTTCAATGATTTGATACAAATCCTTTGCCATGTTGCAATGTTCCTCCTTGTTGTCCATCTTATTCGCTATAACGCGTTTTTACAAACTCTTCAATTGCCTTACTGTCTTCCGGCATTCTGCAACCCATCATATACTCTCCGTTATTATCGGAGCTTCGGATAATCGTTCCTGTCAACTCTTTTCCTTTCAGGACCTCAAAATCCTTCACTTTAACCCGTACCTCTTTACCCTTTGCTTGGTAAAAAAGCGGATTATCAGATAAGAATGCAAAACCATTGGCGCTGATATTGGCCATTTTACCGGAATGCACTTCCTCTTCACCATCTAAGATAATGGTACATTGATTATGTAAGGGCGCTCTCGGATATTTTCTACGGTTGAATACCCTGGGATTGGACTTCACAATCACATCAAATTCACACTGTTCACCGTTCTTTGTTGCTGTAACCGTAACGTTCTCCCAATAATACAACACATTATCCACAACAATACGAAGCTGGTATCCTGTCTCATTTTCCATTTTTTTCGGATTTTCCAAAACAATGGTTAATACTTCTTCAGCCCTGTTCTTTACTTCACCCAAAAATTCTTTTTCCGGAGACAACTCCTTATTTACCAGAATAATCTTCATTCCGGGTCTTACATCATCCACACTCATAAAGCCGCCTACACCCAGCTCCCCCATCAGGGAGCCTACTACATTCTCAATATCCTGGGCGCTGCTTACACTTCCTGCAAATTTGCTGAGCATTTCCTGCGTGGTATCATTTACTTCTGAAATATTAGAGGTCATAACCTCCATAACCTCGCATACCTGCTGCATATTTCCTACCAGTGTCTGATTGGATACCTCTACCTCTTTGATTGCAGTATCTACAACCTTGATGTCTTTGCCAAGGCTTGTGGCATCTTCCGTAATATTACCCACACTGGTATTTACATGGGATACCTTTTCCATATTCATCTGTATCAGTTTTACAATTTCCCCTACAGACTCCAACATCTTCTCGGAGGTTTCTTCCAAGTGAGAAAGCGCCGTCATAATGCGTCCTGAGGAATTCTGTGTACCATTACTCAGCTCTCTGATTTCATCCGCAACTACTGCAAATCCCTTACTGGCTTCTCCGGCTCTTGCTGCTTCAATAGAAGCATTTAAAGCAAGCAGATTGGTCTGGGATGTAATTCCTTCAATGGTACCTGTTTCCTGCTTAACCTTTTGGAACTCTTCCTTGAAATCCACCAGAATCTTCTCAACCTCTGTGGAAAGCTCTGCCATCTTATTAGTGGTATCTACCACATCATTCAGTTCTTCCGAACTCGTATTGGCATGTACAATCGATGTATCAATTAACTGTACAACATGCTCCATTAAAGTTGCTACATCCTTGACCTGCTTGTCAATTGCAGTGGTCATATCCATGGATGACATTGTTCTGTCGTTCAAAATATCATTATTACCGAAAAGCTCCTGCATTTCCTTCACAATATTCTCCGTACCGGCTTTATTCTCGTCAGCCAGCTCACGTACTACTGTCACGCCATCCACAATACGGTTGCTGGCACCCTTTACCTTCTCTACCGTCTCAACCACTCTTGCCAAGTTTGCCTTAATGGATTTGGTCATGGCTCCATCAGACATAGTCAGATAGCTGACAGACATAATCGCCGTAAGACAGCTGCAAAGAATCAGCTCCAGCTGCATGACAATACTTCCCATATCTCCCAATTCTTTGTAGATTCCTTTATATACAAAGCAAAGACCTACGATGGCTACAGAAATAATCGTCATCTTTATCATATAAGCCGAATCCTTGTACAATATCAAGATACAGATGAACGGCACTATAAAGATACTGATTAACTCAGCATCCGTAGTTACAGAAATGAATGCATAAAACAGCAAATACCCCGATGCCAATACTGTACGGTAAGATTTTGCCGCTTTTCCCTTTATCTTCATAACCAAAAGACCAATTGCGAAGGGTATCCAGCAAACCACCAGCAGACGAATCAACCAGTTCAATTCACAGTTCCCTTTCAGATAATCGGCAATAAAGGTTCCTGAAATCATTAGTGCCAAAAACAGCCATGTCAGCATAGCACGCATATTGGTTTTCCCTTAAATAATGCCTCATCATAATCTTTCATAACATCACATCCTTTCTCTTTGGTGTATTGTTCTTATTATAACAGATTATTCAAATAATATCAATTATTCAAAGCGAATTTGTGCATAATTATGCGTTTTACACCTTCTAATCAAACAATATCTCATCTACGGTCACAAAAGCAAATCCTTTTCTTTGCAATTCATCCACGATTTGAAGTGCAGCCGTCACAGTAGTATCATAATAATCATGCATCAGAATAATATCATTTTCTTCCACGCCTGTAATCACCTTATGCACGATACACGCCACATTATCGGAACACCAATCCAAGGGATCCACCGTCCACAAAACAGGTATCATATTTACCTCCTGTTCCATTGCTTTGTCCCATGTTCCGTAAGGCGGACGCACATAAAGGGTATCTGTGCCGGTAAGCTCCCCCAGTACCCTATTGGTTGCACGTAATTCCTCCAAAAAAGTTTCCCGGTTATCACTTCTAAGCTGAATATGACTATAGGTATGGTTTCCAACAAGATGGCCCTCCTGCTGCATCCTTTTCACTACCTCCGGATGCAGCTTGGCATGCTCTCCCGTAACAAAAAAGGTAGCCACTACACCTCTCTGGGACAACCCATCCAACAACTGCTCCGTATAATAGGGATGAGGACCATCATCAAAGGTTAGCGCTATTTTTTTATAATTCTGCATCTGTTCCGATATTGCAGGAACACTTCCTGAGTTTCCCGCCCCCCAAACACAAAACAGAAGTAAGCCTATCACCAAATC
Source organism: uncultured Lachnospiraceae bacterium (assembly GCA_945609985.1). Lineage (GTDB taxonomy): Bacteria > Bacillota > Clostridia > Lachnospirales > Lachnospiraceae > Acetatifactor. The sequence continues at coordinate 10,959 of CALYZQ010000053.1, forward strand.
TAATAGCACTAATTTTTTTAGGACTTTTTCCATGCTTCCTCCGGCATGTCTTTTGTATCCAATATATGTCCATACATTCCAAATCAGTACAAACGCGCTCATATAAATGTGAGCGCGTCTCCCCTATATCCAATAATTATATTGCTATAAATTGTATGTTTTGCAAAAACAGATCTTGAAACCTTTCCATTTGCGCCAGGTTTATTATCTCCGTCTTCTTTGCCGCCTGATGAAGTAAGGTGTAATTCTCGGAAAATGCCAGACGAGCTGCCCCCGCCAAGGCTGTGTTGCCTCCTGTTACGGTTTTATGCATCAGACTCTCCGGTAATAAACCAATTGCTACTGCATCCTCAGACTTCAAATAATAGCCCAATCCTCCTGCCAAAACCACTCTGTCTATTTCTTCCCGGTTAATTCCGTATTCTTCCGAAAGCAGTTCTATTCCTGTTGCCACAGCCGCCTTTGCAAGCTGCAAATTTCGAATGTCCTGTTGTGTTACCTCTACGCTGCCGACACGGATACCGTCTTCAAAATAAGGCTCCTTAAGTAAACCTGTTTCATCCATTATTTGTTCCTTTAACAACGTTGCCGCAATACTTACCATATCTGCTCCCCAGATACCTTTGCCGGCTCCACCGTCAAATGCAGGTCCCGCTGCAGTGGAACATGCCAGTCTCTTTTCCCGGTTTCCCAGAATCAGTTCCCCGTTGGTGCCCAGATCAATCAGTAAAGTCATTTCGTCCGTTTCAAGCATACCGGTAGCATAGGCTCCTGCCACAACATCTCCTCCCACAAAGGCAGATATTCCGGGAACAATATAACAGGGGACTCCCTGGAATTCTATCATACCGCCTTCTCCGTGTTCCACTGTAAAGGGAGCTTTACCAAGCTTAGACGGCTCATATCCCATAAGCAGATAAATCATCGTCATATTGCCGGCAAGTACCATTTTAAGCTTGCTCTTATCTGCCGCCTTCGAGTAAAACTTTGCCAGCCCTTCCTGCAATACCGCACTTATCAAACGTCGCATATCTTCTGCCACAATTTTATCTTCTGCCGCCAAAATACGCGAAAGCACGTCCGCACCATATTTTATCTGCGGATTTACCTTCAAAAAGGTATCCTTCACCCTTCCGCCTGCATCAATAAGCTGCATTGCCACAGTGGTTGTGCCGATGTCTGCAATTACTACATCCGCATTGACACAATCGGGCTGTTCTACAAACGCTCTCTGTAACGGGGATTTCGTCACAATACAATATGCGGCATCTGCATTTCTGCATCTGCCGCAGCCTGTACAAATCTCACAATGCTGTTTTAGGGTCTGTTCTTCTCTACACAAACTGATTCTTCTCTTTGTCATAATGATAATCTATGGAAGCCAGTTTCTGGATAATCTCATCCTTATTGACTTCATACTCTTCACAAAATACATCCAAATTCAAAAAATAATCACGTAGCTTCAAATTCACAAAACTAAGCAACATGGCCGGTTCCTTCGGTATCATAATGTTCCTCCTTTCGGATAGTTGCCATCCTTCTTTTTCTGAGCTTTGTTCCGATACATATTTTGGTCAGCTCTTTCCAGACAATCTGCCAATTCCTTTCCTCTCTGATAGAAGGCATAGCCGAAGCTGGCCGACAACTGATAAGGTTTCCCCTGCTTGCGATTATATTCTGCCATCCATTGCTGTATCTTCTCTATAAGCTCCTCAACAACCCGCTCCTCAGAAGTATCCACGCAAATTGAAAATTCATCACCGCCAACTCTGGCACAGATAACCGTCTCACTTTCCACGCTTTTCATAGCATCAGCAATAGCCTTTAACGCACAGTCACCTTCCCTGTGTCCATAGGTATCATTGATCATCTTGAGACCGTCCATATCAACATTTACCACGCAAAAGCTCACCTTCTTGGAATAAGCTCTCTGCGTTCTTGTCCTCAGAGCTTTTTCCATCATACGTCTGTTGTGAAGACCTGTTAATTCATCACGCAGCGACTGCTCTCTAAAGCACATTAACTCCTTGTTTTGCGAATATGTCTTTACCTTATCAATAAAGCTTCCCAGCCACAATACCCATGACGGGAATATCTCCTTAAGCCCATCGATTCTCTCACTTTGCATTGCCAGATATCCCAAACAATGATTCTTATAATGTAAGGGGAATATATACAAAACCGCACCCTCTTTTCTGTACTTTTCGGGTAAAATCTCTCTGCGATCAAATATTTCCACTTCATCCGTCAATCCTAAATCACGGGACATAATTGCTCGCAAATATATTTTATCTGTATATTGTTCAGATGCAATCAGTTCTTCTTCCGGCTTATTGAAAGCATCGCAAAGACACAAATACATGGTATCATATGCAAAATAGTAGGAATACACAAATGCAGTATGTAAAAGTTCCTGCATATTATTACAGTTTTCAAAATCCACATTCATATAGGAAAGACGTTTAATTGCGTTCTGCAGATAAAGCCCTCTGCTATACAATTCCGTAATTCGATTCCCCTGCATCTTCATGCTACAGCCACAGGTTCCCTGATAGCAACCGCTAACTCCGACATACATATATTTTTCTGCCGCATAACCTTTTACAATTTTGTCTATGGTTTGGACAGCAATCTGTGCCATTGACTTTATGGGTAAATCCACGCTGGCTATCGGCGGTTCTGAATAATAAGCTTCATCTATATTATCAAAACCGGAAACACCGATATCTTCGGGTACTCTGCACCCGCGCTTACGAAGAGCCTCACAAATGGATATTGCCATATAATCGTTAGAGCACACAATAGCTTCCGGCATCTCTTCCCCTGTCAAAAACCACTCTACGGCTTCTTCATCCTTGTATCTCCAATAATCTCCTTCAAAAATCATATGTTCCGTTACCGGCAGATTATATTTTTCCATAGTATCCCGATATGCCTGCAGGCGCCTTTGAGCATCCAGCATATCCAGCTTTCCGGTCATGAAACAAATCTTTTTGTATTGATGCGTAATGATAAAATGTTCTACCACATCCTTCATTGCGGCATAATCATCAATCAATACATTATAGAAGCGCTCATCTTCACTGCGCAGAGTTACAACAGGGCAGTTAGCACTGCCTTTTATTTTATCAGTAAGCTCCTCATACATTCCTTTCACATCAAAGGTGTCCGATGCAATAATAATCCCTTGATAGTCCTCGAGATATGGCAAATTAATAATGGCTTTTTCACCATCTGCATGCAGATAATTCTCACCATAAGACCCAAAATCGCTAAACACATCCAGCCTGTATCCCATACCTTCTGCAGTCTCTGCAACAGCCTGTGTCATCTCTCTTTGATAATCCTGTATGATTTGTCCAATGAATAATGCAATTCGTTTTGCCATAATACCCTCCAAACATGACATATATACTATTGTACCCCATGTCACACAAAAAGTCCATCATATTAACAAAGCAGAGGTGAATTTTCTAAATTTTCACTATATTCAAACAACAGGCTTCGGATGACAGAAATCATCACAAAGCCTGTTATCTTTATCAAACCTGTGCATCAAGCCTATTGTCCGTGACAGTTATGAGGATTACATCACCGCTTTCTACCTTGTCCTGCAAAATAAGTTTAGCCGCAAGTGTCTCCACATGCTTCTGAATATAGCGTTTTATAGGTCTTGCGCCGTACACAGGGTCATAAGCGTTATCGGCAATAAACTCTTGTGCTTCCTTTGTCAGTTCGATACGAAGCTCTTTATCTGCAAGTCTTTTATTGATATCAGCAATTATCAGGGCAATGATACCGGTTATATTATCTTTTGTGAGCGGCTTAAATAAAATGGTCTCGTCCAAACGATTCAAAAATTCCGGTCTGAAATGAGCCCGCAACTCATTCATTACCGCTTCTTCCGAAGCTACACTGATACTTCCGTCCTCTTCAATACCCTCCAGCAGATAATGGGCTCCGATATTGGAGGTCATTATCAGAATGGTATTCTTAAAGTCTACGGTCCTGCCCTGTGAATCCGTGATGCGTCCGTCATCTAACACCTGTAACAGCACGTTAAACACATCCGGATGAGCCTTCTCGATTTCATCAAACAGTATTACACTGTAAGGCTTTCTTCGCACCGCTTCCGTCAGCTGTCCGCCCTCCTCATAGCCGACATATCCGGGAGGTGCTCCGATCAGTCTGGATACCGAGTACTTCTCCATATACTCGCTCATATCTATACGCACCATATTATTTTCATCATCAAACAGTGCCGCTGCCAGGGACTTTGCAAGCTCTGTCTTACCCACACCGGTAGGTCCCAAAAACAGGAAGGAACCAATAGGCTTTGTGGCATCCTTGATACCTGCCTTAGAACGGATAATAGCCTCCGTCACCTTGGTCACGCCCTCCTCCTGGCCGATAACTCTTTTATGCAATTCGTCATCCAGATGCAATGCTTTGCAACGCTCACTCTCCGTAAGCTTTGCAACAGGTATGCCGGTCCAGCGCGAGATAATTTTTGCTATTTCTTCATCAGAGACCTTCTCCCTCACAAGAGATAAATCAGACTTGCTTACCTTATCCTCCTCTATTTCAAGCTGCTTCTTTAAGCTTGGCAATTTACCATAGCTTAACTCAGCAGCCTTTTCCAGATTACCTTCTCTCTGGGCAATCTGAATATCACTGCTCACCTGCTCTATTTCCTCACGCAGCTTGGAAAGCTTGTCTACGGAAGCCTTTTCATTGTCCCATTTAGCCTTTCTGCCCGCAAACTCTTCTTTAAGCTCCGCCAGCTCCTTTTGCAAATCGGCCAGTCTCTCCTTGCTTAATCTGTCGTCCTCTTTCTTCAGTGCTGCTTCCTCAATTTCTAACTGCATCACCTTGCGCTGTAACTCGTCAAGCTCGGCAGGAAGGCTGTCTAACTCCGTCTTAATCAGCGCACACGCTTCATCTACCAAATCAATTGCCTTATCCGGCAAAAATCTGTCAGAGATATAACGGTGAGACAGCGTTGCGGCACTCACCAGCGCATTGTCCATGATTTTCACGCCGTGATAAACCTCATAGCGCTCTTTTAATCCTCTTAAAATGGATATTGTATCTTCTACTGTCGGCTCTGCTACCAATACCGGCTGGAAACGTCTTTCCAAAGCAGCATCCTTTTCAATATATTGTCTGTACTCATCCAGCGTAGTTGCTCCGATACAATGGAGTTCTCCTCTTGCAAGCATGGGTTTTAACATATTACCCGCATCCAGTGCGCCGTCTGTCTTGCCCGCACCCACAATGGTATGCAGTTCATAAATAAATAGAATAATCTGACCGTCGCTGCCCTTCACATCCTCCAAAACAGCCTTCAGGCGCTCTTCAAACTCTCCTCTGTACTTGGCACCTGCCACAAGAGCCCCCATATCCAGGGCAAAAATCTTTTTATCCTTAAGTCCCTGCGGCACATCACCACGTACAATTCTCTGTGCAAGTCCCTCTACTACCGCAGTCTTACCTACACCCGGCTCGCCGATAAGTACGGGATTATTCTTAGTTTTACGGGAAAGAATACGGATAATGTTACGAATCTCATTATCCCGGCCAATAACCGGATCCAGTTTTTGGCTTCTCGCCTTTTCCACCAGATCCTGGCCATACTTTTCCAAGGTATCGTAGGTTGCCTCCGGATTATCACTGGTTACTCTCTGATTTCCTCTCACGGTAGACAACACCTTAAGGAATCGCTCACTTGTAATTCCATATTCCTTAAATATCGCTTTCATCTCCGCATTCGGATTTTTCAGCATGGCAAGAAACAAATGCTCCACAGAGACATATTCATCTCCCAAACGCTTTGCTTCATCCTCCGCTCCAATAAGAACTTTATTCAGGTATTGTCCCACATAAAGCTGACCTCCCTGTACCTTCACACGTTTGTTAAGCGCTTCTTCTACACGATGCATAAAGTGCTCAGTGGAAATCTCCATCTTCTCAACCAGCTTAAGAATCAGACTATCATCCACGGTTAACAAACTGTACAGCAAATGTTCCTGCTCAACCTCCTGATTTCCGTATTCATATGCCAGCTTCTCACATCCCTCTACAGCCTGAATGGATTTCTGTGTAAACTTTTGAATATTCATATGCATTCCCCTTTCATTCTTTTATTGTTTGCCTGTTCTATATTTAATATAACATATATCATGTAATATGCAACATAAAAATAATAAATTTTCTATAAATTGAGTAGTGGAGATGCCCGCCTGCTCCAACTCCGACCTCTTCGCTACATACAAAACGCACCCCATTTTCAGGGTGCGCTTCTCATCTGTTATTGCTGCTCTAAAATCTCAGCAATCTTTTTTATCATCTCATCTTCCTTAAGACGGAATTTAATTTCTACTCTTCTGGATGCTGCCATATCGATTGTAGTAGTATTATTACCATTCCGGTCCTTTTTATAGACAGGTGCACTATAAGAGCGCCCGTTTACGGTAAGTACCTCCTGCAGCTCCTCTATCTGATTTTTACTAAGTCCGTTCTTTGAATCCAGACAAAAATCAGCCACTGCATTGGCTCTTTCAAAGGACAATACCATATTGCTGGCATAGCCGCCATCCGTATCTGTATGTCCCTCAATGATAATCTCCGCAATATAGGGTCTGTACTGGTCCTGCAGCAAAACCTTTAAATACTTAGGGATAATTTCCTTTAGTGCCTTCTTACTGTCTGTGTTTAATGTAGAACTGTTATAGCTGAACAATACATCCGATGAAAAGGTGATGGAACCTGTCTGTGCATCCACCGCCATATCGGAATTGGTCAGGGTATCCTGCAGGGCACTGATAATATCTGTCCTGATACCTACAATATCCTGTAATTCACTTTTGGTTGCCGCCAACTCATTCCGCGCAGCCTCCATTTCCAAATACGCATTGTCAAGCTCCAGCTTGGCATTTTCAATTTCCTTGTAGGCATTATTCAGTTCATCCTTGGTCAGCGCTGCCTGTGCGTATGCTTCCCGCAAATCAGCCAGGGATGCTGCCAGTTCCTCGTTGGATTTCTCTATTTCCACTCTGGAGTTTTCCAGATGAATCTTCGCCGCATCAAGCTCCTCCTGGGCAGCAAGCAAATCCAATCTGGTATTATCCAAATCCGTGGTCTTTTGTTTATAAATTGCAAGTGTAATGGCAATCATCAGAATAAATATCAGCAAAAGGGCAGCCATCATGTCAGAATAGGACTGCCAATAGCTGTGCTCTGAAAACGCTTCCCGTTTCTTCCCTTTAGCTCTCATATGTGTTCCTCATCTGTTCAAATGTATACAACTGGTTACTGATATCTGTACTGATTTCTTCACAGGTCTGTGACAGTTTTTCCTTCTGCGCCTGCAGCTGGGTCGCAAAAATATCCTGACGTTCCAAGGCTACCTGCGTAGCCTCCTGATTGGCACGGTTACCCTCTACAAGTGCTTCTGCCGTCTGTAAAAGCTCTCTGCTGTTCTCCGCATACATCATTTGCGCCTTGCTGTTTGCCTCAAGCAAACCGCCCAGCTTCTGCAAATTGCCACCCATAGTCTGTGTCATCTGCTCAACAAACTGATTTACAATCCTCTCAACACCTTCGGTCTGTTCTGCTGCCTGTCCGCGCATCAGCTCCAACATCTGCTTCATGGAATTGGCCATATTTGCCTGATATACCAGCATGGCAGCATAATTCTCATCCTCACTTGCCACGGGCGGAACCACACACTGACGAAATACGTGAAGAAATTTCTCCAGTTTCTCGTAAGCATCTGCCATCAGACTTCTGTACATAAAACTGAATATCAATGAAAAGAAAATACCGTATACAGAGGTGTGGAATGCAACCTTCATACCTCCCAACAAAGTTCCGACATTATCAGTCACAGCATAGATATCATTACCGTTAAAGGAACCTAGACCGATGGACAAGCCCAAAAAAGTACCTAAGATACCAAGTCCCGTAAGTGTACCGGACATTGCCCCGTTAAAATGACTCATTCCCACTCTGTCAAGCAATTCCTCGTTAATATATTCTTCCAAATCACAGCTGTTTACGTAACCTCTTTTTGTCTTAAAGCTCTTCATTCGCATACGGTACTTTGCATAAGCAGATTTAAGTGCATCCGTACCAAACATATCTTTTTTATCCTGATATGCCGGCCAGAGACTCTTTCCTGCGGACTCTCTATACTCCCTCTGCATCTGCTCCGCAGCAGACATAAGTTCAGCTGTAAAATGATTAATCTTTAAAAAACTTATAGTCGCAACTGCAAACAGGATACCGATAATCAACAAAAATACCAGATTAATAATCAGATTTACCCAATCCGTAATATCCCCGGTAAACACTCCGTTTAAAAATAAAATAAAAACCACTACTACCAAATATACGAATAATAATCCATAACACAATTTGTTCTTCATTTGTACTCCTCCTTTTTGCACTACACAGTCTCTTTTATTTAC
>CALYZQ010000054.1 GCA_945609985.1 uncultured Lachnospiraceae bacterium
GTCTCACGACCTCAGCGATTTTTCTTTTAGGGGAGTTTTTTTACAGCCCCTTTTTAGTAGTATTTATTGACCTGCAGCAGAACCGCCAGCAGCACCGGCAGAACCACCTGTAGTACCGCCTGCAGTATTGTTTGTATTGGTATTGTCTCCGCCAACAATATCATTGGTGATTTCGGAAACGCCGTCAGCTGCGTCATCTACGATGTCGCCTACGGTATTGCCGGCATCCTCTAAAAGGCTGTCACCGGTAGAATTGTTGTTTTCGGTAGCATCGTTCAGATTGTCAGAGTTTGTGGTATCATCGGTTGCAGTGGAAGTTTCATCCATTTCGGTGTCAGAAGTCTCTGTACCGGTTTCGGTTCCGGCTAAACTGCCGGAATCGTTACCGCTGTCATCACCTGTACATCCGCAGGCCATGCACATGTAAACGACTACAAGTCCAAGTACCAAAAGCTTTTTTGCTCCCTTAAAAGTTTTTGTTTTTTTCATTACTATCCTCATTTCTGCGCAGTTTAGAATTTATTTTGTGCATTAGCCGCCTGTGAAAACTGCGCGGACACAGGCTTATCCGACAAAATATCGCCGACTGATAATATTATATGAGTGATTTTTAAAATTATTCCAATTGTGTATGTAAAAATTTTATTGTAAAATAAGTTTAAAATATAATGGCAGAGAGGTATGATAAATGGAATTCAGACCATGTATTGATATACATAACGGCAAAGTAAAACAAATTGTGGGCGGAAGTCTTAAGGACGCAGGAAATCTGGCGACAGAAAATTTTGTGGCGACTCAGGATGCGGCTTTCTATGCAAAATTGTATAAGGATGCCGGAATAAAAGGCGGACATATCATATTGTTAAATGCTGTTGACAGTGAGTATTATCAGGCAACGAAAGAACAGGCTCTTCTGGCACTTAGGAATTATCCCGGCGGATTACAGGTAGGTGGAGGAATTACACCCGGGAACGCAAAGGAGTTTTTGGATGCAGGTGCCAGCCATGTAATTGTCACCTCTTATGTGTTTAAAGACGGAAGGATTCACTATGAACGCCTTATGGAGCTTGTAAATGCAGTGGGGAAAGAGCATCTGGTGTTGGATATTAGTTGCAAAAAGACAGATAAAGGTTATGTGGTAGTAACGGACAGATGGCAGAAAATGACGGATGAGCTTGTGACGAAAGAACTTATGGACAAGCTTTCCGAATATTGCGATGAATTTTTAGTACATGCAGTTGATGTGGAAGGAAAGGCTGAAGGAATTGAAAAGGAATTGGCTGCCATGTTGGGAGAATGGCAGGGGAAACCTATTACATATGCAGGCGGTGTCCACAGCTATGAGGATCTGGATTTACTTAAGAAGCTAGGCAGAGAGCACGTAAATGTGACGGTTGGAAGTGCACTGGATTTATTTGGCGGAAAGCTTGCTTGGGAGAAGGTACTGGAATTTTGTAAATAAAAACTATTGACAAGAGAAACACAATGGTGTATTCTCTTGTCAATAGTTTGAATATCAAAATAATAGATAATCAAACTATTTGAAAATCAAATTAATTTATAAAAGGAGAAAAGAGAAATGTTTGAAAAGGTAAAAGAGATTATTGAAGAGAAACTTAATGTGGAAGGTATGGATATTACCGAGGATTCCAAGTTCAAAGAGGATTTGAATGCAGATTCTTTGGATTTATTTGAATTGGTAATGGCTCTTGAGGATGAGTTCGGTGTAGAGATTCCTTCTGAGGATTTAGAGAAGATTGTTTCTGTAGGAGATGTTATTTCTTATATCAACGATAAAGCAAACTAAGGAATATTATTATGAAAACTAAGATAACAGAACTTTTGGGAATTGAATATCCCATTATTCAGGGAGGTATGGCATGGGTTGCAGAGCACAGACTCGCTGCGGCAGTGTCAAATGCAGGCGGTTTGGGTATCATCGGTGCTGCCTCTGCACCTCCTGAAATTGTCAGAGAAGAAATCAAAAAATGTAAGGAACTGACGGATAAGCCTTTCGGTGTCAATGTTATGCTATTAAATCCCAATGCGGAAGAAGTGGCTAAGATTGTAGTGGAGGAAGGTGTTAAGGTAGTAACCACAGGTGCAGGCAATCCCGCAAAGTTCATGGAGCTTTGGAGCAAAGCAGGGGTTAAAGTGATTCCCGTAGTGGCAAGTGTTGCCATGGCAAAGATGATGCAGCGTGCCGGAGCCGATGCGGTTGTGGCGGAAGGAATGGAGAGCGGTGGTCACATCGGTTCCATTACCACTATGGCACTTGTTCCACAGGTGGTTGATGCAGTAAATATCCCTGTAATTGCTGCAGGAGGTATTGCGGACGGCAGAGGTCTTGCGGCAGCCATGATGCTTGGCGCAGAGGGTGTACAGATGGGAACACGCTTTGTTGCAGCAGCGGAGGCGGTTGTGCATGACAATTATAAAGCAAAACTGATTAAGGCTACAGACATTGATTCAGAGGTAACAGGACTCAGCACCGGTCATCCCGTGCGCAGTCTGCGCAATCACATGACAAGGGAGTATCTGCGTCTGGAAAAAGAAGGCGCAGATTTTATGGAGCTTGAGCAGCTTACATTAGGTTCTTTGAAGAATGCGGTTGTGGACGGAGATGTGGTTGACGGAACCGTTATGGCGGGTCAGATTTCAGGTATGATTAAAGAAGTAAAGACCTGTAGTGAAATTATTCAGGAGATGGTTACAAAAGCAAAAAGCTTATTAAGCGGAGGACGTTTTTCATGAGTAAAGTAGCGTTTATGTTCCCCGGTCAGGGAGCACAGTATGTTGGAATGGGTAAGGATTTTTACGAGACCTATGATACTGCAAAAGAGGTTTTTGAGCTTGCAAGCGAGGTTTCCGGACTGAATATCGCTGATATCTGTTTTACTGAGAATGACAAGATTAACATTACCGAGTATACCCAGATTGCCATGCTGGCAACAGAGGTTGCCATTTTAAAGGTGCTTGAGGAAAATGGTGTTCATGCTGATATTTGTGCAGGATTGAGTCTTGGAGAGTATGGTGCGCTTGCAGCTGCAGATGTTTGTGATTTGAAGGATTTGTTTGAACTAATCAGAAAGCGCGGAATCTATATGCAGCAGGCATATCCTGTAGGTGGTTCCATGTCAGCAGTGTTGGGTTTAAATATGGAAGATGTGGATGCTGTGTGTAAGCAGTGTGATGGCATTGTTTCTGTGGCAAATGATAACTGCCCCGGACAGATAGTTATTACAGGCGAAGAGCAGGCAGTAAAGCAGGCCTCAGAGCGTCTTATGGAAAAGGGTGCAAAGAGATGTATTCCTCTTACCGTAAGCGGTCCTTTCCATTCAAAACTGCTTGAGGGCGCAGGAGAAAAGCTTGCTAAAGAGCTTTCTAAGGTTACTTTGAGAGACCCGAAAATTCCTTATGTATGTAATCTGGAGTGTGCTCCTGTTACAAAGAAGGACAAAATCGCTAAGCTTTTGGAAAAACAGGTATCGGGAACGGTACGTTTCCGCGAAAGTATTGAATACATGATAGCTGACGGAGTAGATGTTTTCATTGAGGTTGGTCCCGGTAAAACTTTGAGTGGTTTTGTTAAGAAGATTAACCGTGATGTAAAGGTATATCAGGTGGCTACAGTAGAAGATTTACAGAATCTTTGCAGAAAAGAGGGCAATTATGTTGACTGATAAGGTGGCATTGGTTACAGGCGGAAGCGGTGGTATCGGAAGAGGTATCGCCCTTGCCCTGGCAAAAGCAGGAGCATTCGTGTTGGTAAACTACAACGGTTCCGCGGATAAGGCACAGGCTGTAGTGGAAGAAATTGAAGCGGCAGGCGGCAAAGGAGAAGCAGTTCAGTGTAACGTGGCTGATTTTGAAGCCTGCGGAGACATGACGAAGGCTTTACTCGAAAAACACGGCAGGATAGATATTCTTGTTAACAATGCGGGTATTACCAAAGATAAGCTTCTCATTGGTATGTCAGAAGAAGATTACGATATGGTGCTTAATACCAATTTAAAGGGTGCATTCAATACTATACGTCATCTGGCACGTACCTTTATTAAACAGAGAAGCGGTAAGATTATCAATATTACTTCCGTGGTGGGCATAAAAGGCAATGCCGGTCAGGCAAATTATGCGGCTTCCAAGGCGGGAATGATAGGTCTTACCAAAAGTATCGCAAAGGAATTGGGAAGCAGAGGTGTTTGTGTAAATGCGGTGGCTCCCGGATTCATTGATACGGAGATGACCAGAGTTCTCAGCGATACGGCAAAGAAGGCTATCACGGATAATATTCCCCTCGGACGAATCGGTTCCGTGGAGGATGTGGCACGTGTTGTGGCATTTCTTGCCGGAGAGGGAGGAGATTATATCACCGGACAGGTAATCAGTGTGGACGGCGGTATGGCATAGAGGTAATAAAAAGGAAAGAGGAAATGAACATGAAAAGAAGGGTAGTTGTTACCGGTATGGGAGCAGTTACGCCAATCGGTGTAGGTGTAGATACATTTTGGGATGGAATCGTTAAGGAAAAAATCGGTTTTGCCCCCATCAGTTATTTTGATACCACCGGATATAAGTGTACCATGGCAGCGGAGGTTAAGGATTTTAATCCGGAAGAATATATGGATAAGAAGACTGCCAGACGTATGGAAAAATTCTGCCAATATGCGGTTGTAGCTGCTAAAGAGGCAATTGAGGATGCAGGGCTTAACCTGGAAGAGGAAGATCCCTACATGGTTGGATGCAGTGTCGGAAGCGGTGTGGGAAGCTTACAGGCAATGGAGCGTGAGCATGAGAGACTTTTGGAAAAGGGTCCCGGCAGAGTGGCGCCCCTGTTGGTGCCGCTTATGATTACCAACATGGCAGCAGGCAATGTGAGTATCCAGTTTGGTTTAAAAGGTAAATCCATCAATGTGGTGACGGCATGTGCTTCAGGAAGCCATTCCATCGGTGAAGCTTTCAGAACCATTCAGTATGGTGATGCGGATGTAATGGTTGCAGGTGGTACGGAGGGAAGTGTTACTCCAATCGGTATTGCGGGCTTTACGTCTTTGACTGCACTTTCCGACAGCAATGACCCCAAGAGATGTTCCATTCCTTTTGATAAGGACAGAAGCGGATTTGTTATGGGTGAAGGTGCCGGTATTGTGGTGCTTGAGGAATTAGAGCACGCAAAGAAAAGAGGTGCACATATTTATGCAGAGGTTTTGGGATATGGCTGCTCGTCAGATGCATATCACATTACTTCCCCTGTTGAGGATGGAAGCGGAGCGGCCAGGGCAATGTTAAACGCGGTTTCGGATGCAGGTCTTGAGCCGGAGGACATAACCTATATTAATGCTCATGGTACCAGCACCCATCACAATGACTTGTTTGAGACGAGAGCGATTAAAATGGCATTTTCCGAGCATGCAAAAAATATTAAAATTAATTCCACAAAATCCATGATTGGTCACCTTCTCGGTGCAGCGGGAGCAGTGGAGTTTGTTACCTGTGTAAAGCAGCTGGAAAACGGCTTTATTCATAAAACAGTAGGTCTGAATGAGTCCGAGGGTGAGATGGATTTAAACTATTGCAAGGAAAGCTATAAGGAAGATTTTAACTATGCAATCAGTAATTCCCTTGGCTTTGGCGGACACAATGCCAGCCTTTTGGTAGGAAAGTATACAGAATAAAGAAGGAGTTTGTCATGTCAGTTTATACAGCAAAAGAAATCATGGAGATTATTCCACACAGATATCCCTTTTTACTGATTGATACCATTGAGGAGATAGAGCCCGGCGTAAGAGCAGTGGGCAAGAAGTGCGTCAGCATGAATGAACCTTATTTTCAGGGACATTTTCCGGGAAATCCCGTGATGCCGGGTGTACTTATTATAGAAGCTTTGGCGCAGGTGGGCGCAGTGGCTATGCTGGCACAAGAGTCTTTTACGGGTAAGACGGCTTATTTTGCAGGAATTCAGAATGCAAGATTCCGTGAAAAGATTTTGCCCGGGGATGTACTGATGCTGGAGACAGAAATTATCAAAGTAAAAGGTCCCATCGGTGTCGGAAAGGCTATGGCTACAGTAAACGGAAAGAAAGCCGTAGAAGCAGAACTGACATTTGCCATATCATAAGGAGGCATACACATGCAGCTTTTTAATTTCAAGAAGGATGTTAAACAGGAAGTAAAACAGGAAGAAAATAATACCGTTAAGTGCCCCAAGTGTGGCAAGATGCTGGATAAGGCAAGAGTTGTTAAGAGAAAATATGTCTGTTATGAGTGCGACGGTTATTTCAGAGTGAAGGTACCAAACCGTATAAAAATGGTAGCGGACCCCCACACATTTGAACCATGGTTTGAACATACCGAAATAAAAAATCCTCTTTCTTATGAAGGTTACGAGGAAAAAATCGCGGAAGCAAGGGAGAAGACGAAGCTCGATGAAGCCGTAACTATCGGCCGATGCAAAGTGTTTGGCGAGGATATTGTTCTTGGTATCTGCGACGCCAGATTTCTGATGGCAAGTATGGGACAGACGGTAGGTGAAAAGATTACCGCAGGTATTGAGCGTGCAATCGAAGAAAAACTACCGGTATTTATGTTCTGCTGCTCGGGAGGTGCCCGTATGCAGGAGGGAATTGTATCTCTGATGCAGATGGCAAAAACCTCGGCTGTTATCCAGAAATTAGGAGAGGCAGGATTGTTGTACTGTCCTATTCTTACGGATCCCACAACTGGCGGTGTAACCGCAAGCTTTGCTATGCTTGGCGATGTTATTATGGCAGAGCCCGGAGCATTAATCGGTTTTGCAGGACCCAGAGTAATCCGTCAGACCATTGGTCAGGAGCTTCCAAAAGGTTTCCAGACCGCAGAATTTTTGGTAGAGCACGGAATTATTGACGGTATCGTCAAGAGAGAAAATTTAAAGAAGACCATTTATTTCCTGGTAAAGGCACATCAGTGCAAAGAAAAGAAGTATGCAGATTTCATCGCAGAGAGCGATTATCATTTTGTGCTGTCTGAAATCTTAAAAGAGCGCAGTATCAAGACCCCTGAGAAGAACGCATGGGAAAAGGTTAAGGCAGTAAGAAAGGTGGAGAGACCATCTGCCTGTGATTATATGGATTACATTCTGGAGTACTTTGTGGAGGCTCATGGTGACAGGGCATTCCGTGATGACCCGGCGATTGTTGGAGGAATCGGTTTTTTGGACGGAAAGCCGGTAACTGTAATTGCAGAGCATAAGGGTAAAAATCTCAAGGAATGTAAAGAGAGAAATTATGGTATGCCCATGCCGGAAGGATATCGCAAGGCACTGCGACTGATGAAACAGGCAGAGAAATTTAACAGACCCATTATCTGTTTTGTCAATACGCCGGGAGCATTCTGCGGTATGGAAGCGGAAGAGCGCGGTATGGGTGAAAGTATTGCCAGAAATCTATTGGAGATGTCAGCGTTAAAGGTGCCCGTGTTATGTATTCTGATTGGGGAAGGCGGTAGCGGCGGAGCGCTGGCAACTGCTGTGGGAAATGAAGTGTGGATGTTGGAAAATGCCACCTACTCCATTCTTTCCCCGGAAGGGTTTGCATCCATTCTCTGGAAGGATTCCGCAAGAGCGCAGGAAGCCAGCGAAATTATGAAGATTACTGCTGAGGATTTGCGCAAGCTTGGGGTTATTGAAAAGATTATTCCCGAATTTGGAGGAGCGGATGCAAGCACTCAGGAAGCAATCGGTAATTATCTGAAGGATAATATTAAGGAATTTTTAAAGAAATATGACGGAATGAGCGGAGACGAGATTGCGAAAGAGCGTTATGACAGATTCCGCAAATTCTAATGGTAAGTAATTGGAGGCTTGCATGGAAAAAAAAGAACTTGTGATAGGAAATCTGCGTGTGCGGATTCCGGTAATACAAGGGGGAATGGGGGTTGGCGTCAGCTTATCCGGTCTTGCGGGAGCAGTAGCTGCAGCAGGAGGAGTTGGTGTCATATCAACAGCACAGATAGGATTCCGCGAGCCGGATTATGATGAAAATCCGCTTGCCTGCAATTTGCGTGCAGTGGGAAAGGAAATAAAGAAGGCAAGACAGCTTGCTGACGGAGGCGTTATAGCCGTCAATATTATGGTGGCAACGCAGGACTATGAAGAATATGTAAAGGCGGCAGTGGAGGCCAAGGCGGATTTGATTATTTCAGGAGCCGGTCTCCCCATACAGCTGCCTAAGCTGGTAGAAGGCTCTGATGTAAAAATAGCGCCTATCGTCTCAAGCAAAAATGCACTGGCAGTTATTGCAAAATACTGGAAAAAGAAATTCGACAGATTACCGGACCTTGTTGTGATAGAGGGACCGCAGGCAGGCGGACATCTGGGATTTACCAGAACCCAGATTGAGGAGTATACCGAAGAGGAATACGATAAGGAAATAGTTAAGATTATTGAGCTTGCCGGGGAAATAGAGGCACAGTATGATGTATCCATACCGGTTGTTGTGGCAGGTGGTATCTATTCCAAAGAAGACATGGAGCATTATCTTGCTTTGGGAGCAAACGGTGTTCAGATGGGTACCAGATTTGTGACAACCGTTGAGTGTGATGCCAGTGACAGTTATAAGCAGGCATATATAAATGCAACAAAAGAAGATATAGTAATCGTGGACAGTCCGGTGGGAATGCCGGGAAGAGCCATCCGCAATGAGTTTTTGGAGAGAGTAAAGAACGGAGAGCGCTTTATGGATAAATGCAGACGTTGTATCAGCACCTGCAAACCCCAGAGCAGTCCCTATTGTATTTCCAGGGCATTGATTAATGCGGTGAAGGGAAATATAAACGAAGGGTTGTTATTTTGCGGAAGTAATGCCTATCGGGCAAAGAGGCTTGAAACTGTCAGAGAGATTATGGAGGAATTTGACATATGGCAGTAAAGGTAATTGGAACGGGAAGCGCACTTCCGGAAAAAATAGTGACAAATGATGACTTGGCAATGATTATGGATACATCCGATGAGTGGATTAAGGAGAGAACCGGTATCAGCAAACGCAGACTTTCTACCGGAGAGACCGTTGCTGATCTTGCGACCGCAGCTTGTGAAAGAGCACTTGAAAAAGCCGGTAAGACTGCAGAAGAGGTTGAACTTCTGATTGTGGCAACCTGTACACCGGAGCAATTGCTTCCCTGCGTAGCATGTCAGATACAGGATAGAATTGCGGCAAAGAATGCAGTGGCATTTGATTTAAATGCAGCTTGTGGAGGATTTTTGTTTGCATTAAATACGGCATACGCGTACATGAGCGCCGGATTTTACAAAACTGCTGTGGTGGTAGGGGCAGAAGTATTATCCAAAATTATGGACTGGGAAGACCGCTCCACATGCGTGCTGTTTGGAGACGGTGCAGGTGCCGTTGTTTTGGAAAAAAGAGAAGGAATCGATGGCATTTTGGGCTTTGTACAACAGTCTGATGGTGCAAAGGGACACGTATTGTCCTGCGGTTCCAGAGCGGTTAATAACCCCTACTGTAAGCAGGAGCCTTTGTATCCTTATGTAATTATGGACGGAAGAGAAGTTTTTCAGTTTGCTGTACGTCAGGTGCCCGCATGTATCAATCAGGTGCTTGAGAATCTGGATATGACCATAGAGGATGTGGATTTATTCCTGTTACATCAGGCAAATGCAAGAATTATTGAGACCATAGCAAGGAGATATAAGCTGCCGATTGATAAGTTCCCTATGAACATTTCTGAGTATGGAAATATGTCCTCCGCCTGTATCCCTGTTTTGATGGATCAGTTGAACAGGGAAGGTGAATTAAAAGAGGGTATGAAGCTTGTGTTATCAGGCTTTGGTGCCGGCCTTACCTTTGGTGCCTGCACTATGATTTGGTAATTAAGCAGGTTTGTGGATTGACCAAATGCAGCTAAATGGAGTATAGTATACGTAGGCAGGTGAAAAAAGTGACGAACAGAACGTTAAATGAGATGCTCGTAAACCTGTTCAACAATGTGTTGGATATGGAAGGAAGAGCAGTAATTACAGGTGATTTTCAGGACATAACCAATAATGATATGCATATTCTTGAAGCTGTTGGAATCGGTGAGCCCAAGATGATGTCGGCAATTGCCACCAGATTATCCGTGACCGTAAGCACGCTGACCATTAATATGAAAGGGTTGGAGAAAAAGGGGTATCTTGTCCGTGAGAGAAGTGAGGAGGATAAGCGGGTTGTATTGGTGACATTAACAGAGAAGGGAAGGAAAGCTTTTTTTCACCACAGGGATTTTCACAAAAAAATGATAAAAGCACTGATGAAGGATTTGGATGAAGAACAGAAGAAGGTTTTGTATAAGTGTCTGAATAACTTGAATCAGTTTTTACAACAGGATTACTAAATTAGAGAATGAAAAAGCTCCTGCACAAATGTGCGGGAGCTTTTTGGGCTCTTGATTAGAGCTTAGTTACGTTTACAGCCTGAGGACCTTTCTCGCCGTTTACTACTTCGTATTCAACAGCAGCGCCTTCCTCAAGGGTCTTGAATCCTTCCATGTTAAGTCCGGAATAATGTACGAAAACATCATTTCCTGCTTCATCAGAAATGAAGCCGTAACCCTTCTGGTTGTTAAACCATTTTACTGTACCTTTGTTCATTACAGATACCTCCAAATAATAAATCGTATTGCATATTATGCAACACTGTTATAATAGCATAATACACTACAAAAGTAAAGAGTTGTCAGAAAAATTGCTTATAAATAAATTAATTATTGTCTTGATAAATGATGAATGCTGTGTTATAAATGATATGACAGCTGACAAGACAGTTATTTATACATAACAAAAATAGGATTCAAGACCGGCAGGGGCCGGCGGAACGGAGAAGCGATGAAACTGATTAAGAAATGGTTGAATGAAATTTTTATTGACGGATTAAGCGGTATGGCGCTGGGTCTGTTTTCCACATTGATTATCGGTACTATTATTGCACAGATTGGCGGTCTGATAGGTGGTACTGTCGGTGATTACCTGATTGCAATCAGCAATGTGGCAAAGACACTTACCGGTGCCGGTATCGGTGTAGGTGTTGCATGTAAGTTTAAACAGGGACCTTTGGTTACAGTGTCTGCGGCAGTTGCAGGTATGATAGGGGCATTTCCCACGGTACATAATATGGAAGCGTTTGCGCTTGGTAAGCCGGGCGAACCGTTGGGCGCGTTTATAGCAGCGATTGTGGCAATTAAGATCGGTAAACTGGTTGCCGGAAAGACAAAGGTAGATATCATTATTACACCCCTTGTATCCATTCTTCCCGGTGCGGCGGTTGGTTTCATTGTAGGACCGCCCATTACAGCATTTATGGCATGGCTTGGAGCACTTGTAAATATTAATGTGGAGGCACATCCTATTGTTGGTGGCATTCTTGTATCTGTATTAATGGGTATGATTCTGACATTGCCTATCAGTTCCGCGGCCATAGGTGTGGCAATGAGTATCAGCGGTTTGGCGGCAGGTGCGGCAACCATCGGATGCTGCTGTAATATGGTTGGTTTTGCTGTGGCAAGCTACCGCGAGAATAAGGTTGGAGGATTGATTGCACAGGGTGTAGGTACCTCCATGCTTCAGGTACCCAATATTGTAAAGAAACCGATTATCTGGCTGCCGGCTATTATTTCAAGTGCAATTTTGGGTCCTATCGGTTCAGCAGTATTTGGCATGACAAGTACACCGGTGGGTTCTGGTATGGGTTCGGCCGGTTTTGTGGGACAGTTTGCTGCATTTGAGTCCATGACAGCCGGCGGAACAGGTGCAGGAATGGCAGTTTTATTAATTGTAATCATGCATTTCGTTTTGCCTGCGGCACTCACACTTTTGGTGTCTGAATTCATGCGTAAGAAAGGGTTTATCGCGCAGGGAGACATGGCTTTGAAGGTATAAGTGTTTTCGGCTGTTTTGGTAGAAATCCACAAAAAGAAGGCATTTTGTGGTAAAAAAGCTACTAAAATAAGGAACTAAATAGGAAAAAAGTAACAAAAATTATGATATATCGTTGATGAAAAAGGTCACCTGTGGTAAAATCTAACTTGGCTTACCGGAGGTGACTTTTTATGCAGTGCAAAAAACATAAGCGTAAAACAAAACATGTAGTCATTGTTACGTCCGATGCAGTGAATGATAATGCCACACAATTCAGAATCAGACCCAAGGTGTTAAAGATACTTGTTATTGTTCTGTGCATGATAATAGGAGCAATGATAGGATATATCATCTATGAAGAAAAACTATGGGAGACAGCGGTCCAGAAAACGATATCTCAGAGTAAAACCATTGAACAGCTGATGCAGGAGAATGAGATTCTGCTTTCGGAGAAAGAAGAAAAAGAGGCGAAGCTAAACGCAGAAATAAAGAATCTGAATGAGAGAATTCAGATTTTGAGCGAGACTGTCAATGAAAAGGTGGCAATAGAGAAGGAACTGACTAAGCAGCTTGAACAACAGAGTCTGCCTCAGGAATTCCCTCTAACAGGCTCTGCATTTATGGAGGAGACAACAGATTCGGGGAATCCGATTTGTATATTCACGGCGTCTGAAGGAATTACAGTAGTAGCGACCGCCAAAGGAACCGTTACTGCAGTAAACGAAGATGCAGAATACGGTCATATTATATGGATTGATCATGGAAACGGATATGTTACAATTTACAGAAATAAGGGTGAAGCTTCCGTAAAACAGGGAGATAGTGTTGTTCAGGGTTCAACACTGTTTACAATCGATAAAGACAACGAGATACTCGGGTATCAGATGATGAAAGACGGGACTTATATCAGCCCCATGGAAATGCTGCTTATCAGTGGATAATTATCAGCGGATAATGGAGGAAAGAAGAATGAACAAAAGGGATAACGAAATTCAGATTAGTACCTTGCTTGGAAAGGGAACCGTTGTGGAAGGTGATTTCAGCGCAAAGGGTTCTGCAAGAATTGATGGAGTAGTAAACGGTGATGTTACCATAGAGCAGGTGCTCATTGTTGGTGCAACAGGAAGCATTATGGGTAATGTTTCTGCGAAGGCAGTAGTTATCGGCGGAGAAGTAATCGGTAATGTGGAAGCACCTGAAAAGGCGGAGCTTACGGAAACGGCAAAGGTTATCGGTGATATTACCACGGCAGTGATTGTGATTGATGAACACGCTGTATTCCAGGGAAAGTGTGATATGAATCAGGCATCACCCGATAAAAAGGTAAAGGCAAGAGCAGTCCGCAGTGAGCGTAAAAGTGCCAAGGCTGCAATTGTAGAAGCGCTAAAGGAAGTAGAAGCTGCTAATCGTGAAGATGCAGCCGGCGCTGAGGAATAAATTAAAGCACATCGCGGTATGAACCGGGATGTGCTTTTTATATGCTTATATTATTTCATACGCTGGAATACCAAATCATAGCCGTCATTTCCATAATTCAGGGAACGGTTAACACGGCTGATGGTTGCGGTGGAAGCACCTGTCTTGTCTGCAATATCTAAATAAGTCTTGTGGTCTTTAAGCATAGCTGCAACTTCAAAGCGCTGGGAAAGTGACAGCAATTCATTTACTGTACATAAATCTTCAAAGAAGCTGTAACATTCCTCTCTTGTTTCGAGACATAGAATGGCATCAAATAAGGAGTCAACGGCCTCTGTCTTTATCTTCTTATTCATGGAAAACCTCCTAGTACTTTTACACTGTAAAATTTTATAGTGACATTGTAAGTATTTTAACATATTAAAGTCGTAAAGTAAAGAGGAGAATATTTTTCAAATAATGGTTGTCATGTAGTTTTTGATACTATATAATAGAATCAGTATTGTTTTTGGCAAATATCGAGGAGAGTGAAGAACAAATGAGAATAGATTCAGGGGATTTGTTAAACAGTATATTGGAAAGTTTAGACAGGATTGAGTATATTCAGCCGGAGGATATTCCTGCCATTGATTTGTACATGGATCAGGTAACCACATTTATGGATAAGAGGCTGAAATCCTCAGCCCGTTATCCGGGAGAGGATAAGATCCTTACTAAGACCATGATAAATAATTATGCCAAGAATGAATTGCTTCCTTCACCGATAAAGAAAAAGTATTCCAAGGAACATATTCTGTTGCTTATATTTATTTATTATTACAAAGGTGTTTTGTCCATAACGGATATCCAGACACTGTTAGGTCCCATAACAGAGCAGTATTTCCAGAATGGTAAGAAGTTTAATCTGGAGAGTGTCTATAAAGAAGTATTCAGTATGGAAAAAGAACAGGTGGAAATCCTGAAAGCGGACGTAATTGAGAGATATAAGCGCTCCCAGGAGACATTCGAGAATGCACCTTCCAAGGATAAGGACTTTTTGCAAAAGTTTGCATTTATCTGCATGCTCAGCTTTGATGTTTATGTAAAGAAGCTGATTATTGAGAAGATGATAGATGAGCTTAATACAAAGGCAGGAAGCCGAGAGAAAACAGAGAAGGTACAAAAGGAGCAGAAGGCGGAGAAAACAGTTAAGCAGGACAAAGCGGAAAAGTCGACTAAGAACACAAAATAAAATGTACAGGCACGATAGAGACATTTGTTCATAGAATAAACCAGCTAAGAAAAAAGGAGGCTGATTAAACTATGAAGAAAAGAATACTATCGTGTTTTTTATGTGTACTTAGTGTAGCATTTTTACTTGCCGGATGTGGAAATGCAGATGCAACGGATGCCGAAGGGAAGACAAAAGTAGTGCTGAATGAGGTTGCACATTCCATCTTTTACGCACCCATGTACGTGGCTTTGGAAGAAGGATACTTTGCAGAAGAGGGACTTGATGTTACACTGGTGACCGGATTCGGCGCAGATAAAACCATGACGGCAGTGCTTACCGGAGAGGCAGATATCGGTTTTATGGGAAGTGAAAGTACTGTGTATACCTACGTGGGAGGTACTTCCGATTATGTGGTGAATTTTGCACAGCTGACACAGCGCGCAGGAAACTTTCTGGTAGCAAGAGAACCGATTACTGATTTTTCATGGGATATGTTAAAGGGGAAAAATGTGCTTGGAGGGAGAGCCGGGGGTATGCCGCAAATGGTGTTTGAATATATTCTCCAAAAAAACAATATTGACCCCAAGGCGGACCTTACCATTGACCAGAGCATTGACTTTGGATCCACTGCGGCAGCGTTTTCCGGAGGCCAGGGAGATTTTACGGTTGAGTTTGAACCCCACGCAACAGCCCTTGAAGAAAAAGGTGACGGATACGTGGTTGCTTCTTTGGGAGAGGATTCAGGATATGTACCATATACTTCCTTTTCTGCTAAGAAAAGCTATCTGGAGTCTAACCCGGAGGTTGTGCAGGCGTTTACCAATGCCCTTCAAAAAGGAATGGACTACGTGGGGACGCACACACCTTCTGAAATTGCAAAAGCAATTGCCCCTCAGTTTAAAGAAACTGACCTGGACACCATAACTACAATTGTAGACAGATATTACAAGCAGGATACCTGGAAAGAAAACCTTGTATTTGAAGAGGATGCATTTCGCCTGTTACAGAATATTCTGATGGATTCCAAGGTTCTGGAAAAAGAAGTACCATATGAAGAACTTGTCAATACTGATTTTGCAAAGAAGGCAGCGGAGTAACCGCTGCCTTTTTTATGCTTCATCGGAACGAAGTCTGATATTTTTGAGTGCCCAAAGCTGTAATGCCTTGGCATTTGTGCTGATTTTCTCCAAAGAATCCAATATTTCCTGGAATGCAGGCTGTTCACTTTCTTCAATGATGCCGTCCTCGGAAATTGCGATTAGGGAAGCTCGAAGGGAATCGATATCCTTTAAAGAACCAAGAACCTTCAGCGCAAGACGGTCAAAATCATCAATGGTAACTTCAGTGACACTATTCTTGCCGATGGGACACTCTCTTGCACAATAGGAGTTGCAAAGTTCGGGGGTATTGTAAACCTCGGCCATGGCCTTTACTTCCTCAGGATAAGGGGAGATGGCATCCAGCTCGATGCGTGCCAGCCTAGTGCGGTCGATACCGATAATTTCTGCGGCCTTTTCACGGCTTGTGAGTTCCGGATTGCCCGATGAGGCCTCGGAACGTGCAATATAATACATATTATCTGCTGCTTTTGTAGCTTTTTTACCCATAGTATATACTCCCATATATGTTATAATCATATTGTCGGATGAATGACAACATCTATAATACAGTTTATGGTATAACAGTTTTTTTGTAAAGAAAAAATTGTTGAGATGTGCCGAATTCTCTGATATAATAATATTTGTGAGTGAAGAAGGAATCTCTTACATATCTGTATTATAAGAATATATCAAACGGAGGATGAGTTATGGGATTAATTAAAGCAGCAAAAGATGCCGTTGGAAGCCTGATTGCAGATCAGTGGTTGGAATACTTCTACTGTAGTTCAATGCCCAGCGACATATTGATGATGAAGGGACAGAAACAGGTAAAAGGCAACAGAGGAAACAATAATAATGGTACGGATAATATTATTTCCAATGGTTCCATTATTTCCGTAAACGCAGGTCAGTGTATGATTATCGTAGATAACGGTAAGATTGTTGATTTGTGTTCAGAGCCAGGTGAATACAAATATGATGCATCCACTGAACCCAGTTTACTTGCAGGTAACTTAGGTCAGAGCATTAAGGAGAGCTTTAAGACTCTGGGAAGAAGATTTACTTTTGCAGGTGATACCGCGAAAGACCAGAGAGTTTATTATTTCAATACCAAGAATATTATGAATAACCTGTATGGAACCGCAACCCCCATTGATTTCCATCTGGTATCTCCCAATACGGGATTACAGTTGGAGACCACTGTTAAGTGTAACGGTGAATACAGCTTCCGCATTGTTGACCCTATTTTGTTCTACACCAAATATTGCGGAAATGTAGAGGATAAATTTTCCAAGTCCTCAGGTGGCGGTTTAGAGCTTATGAAGCTGATGAAGGGTGAACTTTTGACCAAGCTTCCCGTGGCACTTGGTAAGATTGCAGCACAGGGTGTGCTTCCCTATCAGATTCAGAATCATACAGAGGAAATCGTTGAGTATCTGAAGGTTGAGCTTACAGAGGATTGGACTTTAGACAAGGGTATTGAAGTTTGCTCCATGACTATTGTAGCAACTGTTCCTACTGAGGACAGAGAGAAGCTCAACGAGTGGAACGAGAGAGTATTGCTTCGTGACCAGCAGTATCGTGCGGCTATGGATACTGAAGCTATGAATACCTTTATCAAGAATTCTTCCTTAAACGGCGCAAGCGGTGAAGGCGCAAATGCCATGGACAGCATGATGGGTATGATGGCCATGAATATGATGAGACAGAACATGGGCGGTATGAATATGCAGGGTATGCAGAATGCACAAGGCATGCAGGATATGCAGGGTATGCAAAATATGCAGGGCATGCAGATGGCACAGGGAATGCAGCAGCCCCAGCCCATGCAGATGCAGCCCGCAAGTACTGTTGAAGAAGGCGCAATCCTTGGCTGGACCTGTCCTTGCGGATTTACTGACAACAGAGGTAAGTTCTGTATGGAGTGCGGATTACCCAAGCCTGCACTTGACGGTTGGACCTGTAGCTGTGGAAAGGTAAATCAGGGTAAATTCTGTCCTGAGTGTGGAAAGAAGAAACCGGAGGGAGCACCTCTTTACAGATGTGACAAGTGCGGATGGGAGCCTGAAGATCCCACCAATCCTCCTAAGTTCTGCCCTGAGTGCGGAGATGCGTTTGATGATAACGATATCAAATAGGATTTGATATAAGGAAAGTATGTGCGGCAGACCGGCATTGTGAAAACGGTAATGGTCTGTCGCATTCTTTTTGAAAACAGGAGGTTATATGGGCCCTGAATTAATTGGCATCATAGTTGTTTTGGTATTAATACTTGTAATAATTGGTATCATTTATTATGCGTATCGGAGGAT
The DNA here is from genome assembly GCA_945609985.1 of uncultured Lachnospiraceae bacterium. Taxonomy (GTDB): domain Bacteria; phylum Bacillota; class Clostridia; order Lachnospirales; family Lachnospiraceae; genus Acetatifactor. The sequence continues at coordinate 17,929 of CALYZQ010000054.1, forward strand.
TACCGAAAAGGTACGGAATTTTTCGCGAATTGCATTTGGAACGGATTCCATTGTACAAGGTGTTAAGAATATGGAAATGGAAGAGCAGACTACTCCGAAGTCTGTTTCGGCGGCAACCAGTATCTATAAGCCATCCATAGTCCGTGATTTTCCGGAGTTTCATTATGATGAGATGAAGGCAAGAACCGAAAATGTTTTGGTTTCATATTTACAGAGTATCAATGAACAGAATCCGAGGCTGCTTACGGAAGGTACCAATGAGTTAAAGGACCAGCTGCAGATAAAGCTTGATATTTTAAGAAACAATAACAGAAGAGAGCATTACGAAAAGATTAAAATTCATCAGACAGAGATTAACAGATATTTTAAAGATAAGGGCAGATGTACCATAATATTTCAGTCGGCGGTGCAATATGTGCATTACATGGAGGAGCCGGGTAAGGTTCTTACTGAACAGCAAAAGAAAATGAAGCAGACCAAGTACAATGTGGAGGTTGTCTACATTCAGGATCAGGAATTAGTAGAAAATTTGCATGATGCAGGACTTGCAATGAATTGTCCCAACTGTAATGCGCCCATTACAAAATTGGGAGCAAAGATTTGTCCTTATTGTGACAGTCCGATTATAGAATTTAACATCCGTGTATGGAACTTTAACAGGGTGATAGAGGTCAGATAGAGGTTGGAGGAAGTATGAGTATTTACGATACTTTAAACAGAGAACAGAAGGAGGCAGTTCTTCATACAGAAGGACCGCTCCTTTTATTGGCAGGTGCGGGAAGCGGTAAGACCCGTGTGCTTACGCACCATATTGCCTATTTGATAGATGAGATGGGAGTGAATCCCTGGAATATCCTTGCAATTACTTTTACAAACAAGGCTGCTCAGGAGCTTAAA
>CALYZQ010000055.1 GCA_945609985.1 uncultured Lachnospiraceae bacterium
ACGTCCACATTGGAGCTGGGAAGCCCCTCTGTCACCACATGAATCTCCGTAAGACCGGGGATTTTACCTGCAAGTCCCTCAAGCCCTTCTTTGATTCCTGCTTTAATCTCTGCAAGCTGTTCTTCTGTATACTCATTTTTTAAGGTCCATAAAATTACGTGCTTTACCATTTAAATATCCTCCCAATACTAATTATTTTGCCTCTATCAAGGGTATCACAAATAACTTATTTATTCAACAACTCTTTAATCCTTTCCGGAAGTTCATCATATAGTTCATCAAAGAGTCCTCTTTTTACTTCCGACAATACTTCCATGTATTTATCATCTTCTGCTTTCTTTCTCAATACAAATACTATTTTGTATTTCTTAGAAACGAATTCATCAATACTCGTCGGAATCAATGTAATCGGAAAAGATGATTTATTCTGTTTTTTGAATCCGAGTATCGCCTCATTACCATAGCCATATGTAAAATCCACATACTGCGATATCTTGTTTTTTAAACCCACTTTCATATATTTTGCATTTTGAATTTGTAAGATTTCAGCACAGCAGGAACATTTTTCATTGATTGTTGTCCGTCCATGATTACGCGATGGTGTGCAATCCGCAATTGTAATCCCCTCTCCCTGTCCTTTATTATACAAATCGCATTTATCGAAAAATTGGGTGGCATTTAAGGTCTTGCTGTCTAAACCAAGCAAATGCATAAAATGTTTCTTTTCAAAATAGCACTGAAAATGGAAATAATGGGAATCTTTATTTTTGCCAATTATCAGATAGGAATTGCCTATTAGATTTGAATACTCAGAAGCGGCTCGATAGATGGCTCGTAATAACGCCTCATCAGAAAGTTTAGAATTGTAAAAGAGTCCTGCAATTGCAAGACTCTTACATTTCAAATATACACTGGTTTATTTAGGTGCGTGCCACCCAATTGAAAGCCTTCCACTTTCACGCGAAATCAACTATTTCGTAAAGTGTGTGCATAGTTTTAACGTTTCCAGTCTAACGGCGATACGCTCCTTATATCGCGTGTCCATACGAATATGGAGAAGATATCTCTTCTGGCACTTTTAGTATAACACTTATACAAACAAAATACAATTGGTAAATTTGTATATTTTTAACTTTTTATATATTATTTATATTTCTTCCTCTCCTTCAGTTCCTGATACAATAACACATAATTGTCATATCTCATCTTGTTCACACTGCCCTCTGCCACGGCGTCCTTGATGCCGCAGACGGGCTCGCCGATGTGGGAGCATCCGCCAAATTTGCAATATTTCTCATGCTCTGTAAATTCCGGATAGAAACCTGCCAGGTCTTCCTTTTCCATGTCAAAGAGGGACAGGGAACTGAAGCCCGGGGTATCCAGGATGTAGGTATCCTCCTCTATGGCAATGAGCTCGGAATGGCGGGTGGTGTGTTTGCCGCGCTCGATTTTTTCGCTGATGCTTCCGGTCTCCATGACTTTGTCGGACTGTAAGCGGTTAATCAGCGAGGATTTGCCCACACCGCTGGGACCTGCCACTGTGGTAGTCTTGCCCTTTAAAAGCTCCTTCAACTCTTCCACGCCCTGTCCGGTACCTGCGCTTACAAGCAAAGTCTCATAACTGCACTGTCTGTAAATCTGTTCATATTCCTTCCCACTGTCTGCCTCATCCATATCCAGCTTGTTAAAGCAGATGATGCAGGGAAGATTTTGCTGTTCCATCATAATCAGAAAGCGGTCCAGCAGATTAAAATTGGGCTGTGGCTTTACAATGGAGAAAATCACAAGTGCCTGGTCCACGTTGGCAACTGCCGGGCGAATCAGCTCACTGCTTCGCTCCAAAATCTCACTGATATTTCCAAGCTTCTTCTCTTCATCCAAAACATCCAGAATAACATCATCCCCCACCAGAGGCTTTTTGTTATCCTTGCGGAAGATGCCCTTCGCCTTACACTCGTAGATTCCGCAGTCCTTTACATGCACATAATAAAAGCCTGCAATTCCTTTGACAATTTTCCCTCTCATACATTCCTCGCGAGTCTATTCCCTAACAAATTCGATACGTCTGGTAAATGATTTGGTCTCACCGGTACCATGAACTGTGTAGGTCATGGTCAGTGTACCGCCCGAGGAAGTCAATCCGTAGCAATTCGCCGCCTTGGGGAAACTGCTTGTCTTGGTCTCCAAAAGCACCTTTCCGTCATCTGCCACAAGTTTTATCTCCACTTCGCTTCCGGTAAGATATCCGGGTGCTTCCTCCACGCTGGGAGCTGCAAAGCTTGCATTGTACTTGTAGGTAACCTCCGGTCCCATACTGATTTTGATATCGATGGAAGTGCCCGGATCCACATAGGAGCCGTGGGAATAGCTCTGATAACATACAAAGCCCTCTATCACTTCACTGCTGTATTCCTTTGCCACGCTTCCGATTTCCAGCCCGGCCTCAATTGCCCTGATGGTCGCATTCTGCTCAGAATATCCTACCAGCTCAGGCACTCTGATTTTGACCTCTTCCTTACCCTTGCTTACCGTGACACTGATGGCACTGTTGTTAGGCACTTTGTTACCGTTTACAGGAGACTGAGAAATGACTCTGCCTGCCTCCACAGTATCATGATACACCTCAGTCTTGTTCATCTGAAGGCCAAGGCTTCTAAGCTTGCGCTCCGCTTCCTCGGCTGTATTATTTAACAAATCAGGCACTGCGATACCGCTGACGCCTGCACTTACCGTCAGGGTAACGGTACTGCCCTTTTCAAGCTCTGTCTCTTTTACATCGATGCTGATTACCACACCTTCGTCCACAGTCTCATGCTCCACATATTCCGTCACGGGTACAAAACCTGCCGCAATCATGGTGCGCTTTGCATCTTCTACGTTTACGCCCTTTACATCGGGCACTTCCACATACTCTATCTCTTCACTGCTGCTTGATTCATCGGTAATGACTACCGGATTCTTGGAAGGTTCAGGCTGCTCATCCTCCTTAAAATCACCCAGTATCTTCACTGCCATCAGAATAATGAACAGACAGATTACAATACCCAGAATAATTGCAATCCATGTGGTAATGCGCTCCATCTTGGGATTTTCCTCGTCATCATAATCGTCCCCATCATCGCCGGCTTCGGTGTCATAATCCCTGCTTACGCTGGCAGCGGTACGCATTTTTATCTGCGCCATATCTACATCTGTGATGGCTCTGGTGCCGCCCGTTGTCTCTACATTGCTTACCACTACGAAATCACCGTCCGGATTCACCAGGGATTTCTTTAAGTCGCTGATAAGCTCCTGCATATTCTGATATCTGCGGTCAGGGGATTTCTGACAGCACTTCAACACGATATTGTCCACACAGGCAGGAACCTCCGGTACAAACTCCGCAGGAGAAGGCATATCCTCCTGAATATGCTTAATTGCAATGGCTACCGTAGTCTCGCCGTTAAAGGGCACTCTACCCGTAAGCATCTCAAACAAGGTAATACCCATGGAATAGATATCACTCTTTTCATCACTGTAGCCGCCCCTTGCCTGCTCCGGTGAGGTATAATGAACGGAACCCATCACGTTGCTGGTGATAGTGTTGCTGGTAGCTGCCTTGGCAATACCGAAATCCGTTACCTTTACTTTTCCGTCCTTGGAAATAATAATATTCTGGGGCTTGATATCCCTGTGAATAATGTGATTGTTATGAGCCGCCTCAATACCCATACCAACCTGTATTGCAATGCTGACTGCCTCCTTGTAGGACAGTCTTGCTTTCTTCTCAATATACTTTTTCAGGGTGATGCCTTCCACCAGCTCCATTACAATGTAATAGGTACCGTTCTCCTCTCCAACATCATACACATTGACAATATTGGGGTGCATCAGTCCTGCTGCCGCCTGGGCCTCAATCCGAAACTTTGACACGAAATTGGCATTCTCAGAAAATTCCTGCTTGAGCACCTTCACAGCCACATGGCGGTTTAGCTTATGACATTTTGCTTTATATACATCTGACATACCGCCGGTACCGATTTTTTCCAGTATCTCGTAACGGTCGCCAATCATCATTCCAATCTTAACCATACAATCTCTCCATTCTAAACAACGAACTTGCCTATGCAAAAGGCTCAATCAAAATAACACTGATGTTATCCTTTCCTCCGTTATCATTGGCAGCCTGCACAAGCTTATGTGCTTTCTCCACAATGTCACGCGCTCCGCTTAATATCATGCGGATTTCCTCGTCCTCAAGCATATTGGTCAGTCCGTCGGAGCACATCAGAATCATGTCCCCCTCTGCAAGCTCCAGTGTAAAGAAATCCGGCTCCACACTGGCAGTTGCCCCGATTGCCCTGGTAATAATGTTTTTATCCGGATGGTTCCTTGCTTCATCTCTCAAAAGCCCACCCATTCGCACCATCTCCTCAACCAGAGAATGGTCTCTTGTAATCTGTTTAATTTCCTTGTTGTGTATAACATATAATCTGCTGTCACCCACATTCGCCACCTGCAAATACTTACCCATACAGGTCGCCGCCACAACCGTGGTACCCATGCCTACATATGCTGCGTCTTCTCCGGCCTTTTTGCGGATGACTTCATTTGCATCTTCTATTGCCTTTGTAAAGATAAGTACCGGGTTTTTCTCGAAGGACTCCTGAATCCTGTTAACCATGGTCTCCACAGTAACCTTGGATGCATAATCCCCTGCGTTATGTCCACCCATGCCATCCGCCACAATAAATACATTGGGCAGATTGCCTACGGGCATCTCTGAAGTATATACATAGTCCTGATTTACTTTTCTCTTTTTTCCTATATCGGTTATGGAAAAGGTCTTAAGCACGTTTCTTTCCTCCAAAACTTTACACGGGAGACTTACGTTATATGTCTGCGGCGAAGCTGTCCGCAGGCACCGTCTATGTCTCTCCCCATTTCCCTTCTTATTGTACAGTTTATTTTATTTTTTTCAAGAATATTTTTAAATGCCTGCACATGTCCTGTGTCAGACTGCACGTAATCCCGCTCTTTTATGGGATTTACCGGTATCAGATTCACATGGCAGCAAAGCGGTTTTGCCAAAGCGATAAGCTCCCTTGCATCCTCCATGGTATCATTTACCCCGCCCACAAGACTGTATTCAAAGGTAATTCTTCTGCCCGTCTGTTCAAAATAATAATTGCATATCTCCATCAGTTCTTTAATGGAGTAACGGTTTGCAATAGGCATCAGCTTCTTACGCTTTTCATCGGTTGTGGCATGCAGACTCAGCGCCAGGGTAATCTGAAGCTTCTCCTCTGCCAGCTGTCGCATCTTAGGCACCAGTCCGCAGGTAGATACCGTAATGTTGCGCTGACTGATGTTCAGACCGTTCTCATCGGTTATCAGCCTCAAAAAGGTCAGCAGATTGTCATAGTTATCCATAGGCTCTCCGATTCCCATCACCACCACATTGGATACTCTCTCGCCGGTCAGTCTGGTGATTGCGTAAATCTGCTCCAGCATCTCAGAGGGAAGAAGGTTTCTCTCCAGTCCGTCCAGGGTGGAGGCGCAGAATTTGCAGCCCATACGGCAGCCCACCTGAGAGGAAATACATACGCTGTTCCCATGCTTATATTTCATCCACACACTTTCCACCAGGTTACCGTCGGAAAGTTCAAACAAAAACTTTTTGGTACCGTCTAGCTTTGACTCCTGCACTTCTATCGCATGCAGGGTTGTAAAACTGTAATTCTCTTTACAGCGTTCCCGAATCTCTTTGGAAAGATTCGTCATTTCATCAAAGCTTCGCACCAGCTTCACATGCATCCACTCATACATCTGCTTTGCACGGAAAGCCTTTTCGCCCATGGCGGTAAGTTCATCCGTTAGCTGTGTGAGTGTAAATGATTTGATATCTTTTTTCACTACTGTTTTCTCCTAAGTCTTGCAAAAAAGAAGCCGTCCGACTCCATAAAACCGGGAAGCAGCTGTATACTACAACGCTCAACCCGATTATCTGTCATCTGTGCCGTCCCTTTTGTAAGTCTTTTCACTTCTTCCTTTTCCAAGGCAAGTTTCTTTGGTATGTAATGGGAAAGTTCTTCCGCCTCAAAGGGAAGGGTATCCAAAATCCACTTAACTATCTCTTCATTTTCCTCTGCGTTGATGGTACAGGTACTGTACAGTAAAATTCCGCCGGGCTTTACATACTTATGACAGCTTTCCACAATCTGCTTTTGCAGCTCCACCACACTCTGCAAGCTTCCTTCCGTGGCATGGTATTTTATATCCTGCTTTTTGCCCGTGACACCAAGTCCGGAGCAGGGCACATCCATAATCAGTATATCTGCCTGTCCTATCAGACTCTCATCCGTCACCGTGGCATCATGCACCTGAATGGTCACGTTTCCCGCCTGCATACGCTCTGCGTTTTCTTCTATCAGGGCACATTTGTATTCCGACACGTCTCTGGATAAGACCTTGTCCGCCTTTTCCGCTGCCAACAGGGTTTTGCCTCCCGGCGCGGCACATACATCTATTACAAAATCCGTCTTCTGAATATCTGCTGCCTCCACGGATAGAACACTGCTTACATCCTGCACCGTAAAGTGGCCTTCATAGAAGCCCGACAGGCTCTGTACGCCCTCCAGCTTCTGTGCCTTGTACACGTAAGGCAGATACCCGCTCTTTTCAAGCGTCACACCAGTCTCTTCAATTGCCTGCACAGCTTTAGAGAGTGCCTGCTTACCAAGTACGGTAGAAAACCTTAAGGTAACGGGCTGCACAGCAAGAAGTCCTTCGAGCAATTTTTCCGTAATTTCATAGCCGTACTGTGACAGCCATCTTTGTGTAAGCCACAGGGGCGTGGAATATTTGATACTCAAATACAGCTCGCTCTGCATCTTTTTATCCGGCAAGGGAAGTTGCTCCTTCTGCCCTGCAATCTTTCGAAGAACACCGTTTACAAATCCCTTCAGATTCACAAACTTACGCTTACCTGCAAGCTTGCAGGCCTCATTGCAGACTGCACTGTCCGGCACGGCATCCATATATAGAATCTGATAAACACTCATCCTCATCAGACAACGGATAAGAGGCTTCATTTTGCGCACAGGCACTGTAGAAAAGGTATCCAGATAGTAGTCCAGTTCTAACTGTCTCTCTATGGTTCCTTCTGCCACCCGCTTAATAAAAGCCTTTTCCTGACCGGATAAGTAATCATATTTATCCAGCACTGCCTTTATCAGTTTATTTGCAAACTGCTCCTCCCTTTCTAAGGTAAGCAGTATGTCTAACACGATTTCTCTGCTATTTTCAGCCATGATTCTCTCCTGCCAAAGCTAGTCTCTTCTTCTGCGTCCCCCGAATAAAAGCACCAGTCTCAAAAGCTGTAATGCAGAGGAAGCTGCTGCCGCCACATAGGTAAATGCTGCTGCCCTAAGCACCTTCTTGCATCCTCCGGTCTCCTCCACAGTAAGCAGCCCGTATTCATCTATCTTCTGCACTGCCCTTCTGGAAGCGTTAAACTCCACCGGCAATGTAACCAGCTGGAACAGTACGGACAATGCAAATGCCCAGATACCTATCTGAATCAAAATCTGATTCCAGCTTAAGAGTACACCGAGAAAAATAAGGGGAACACCAAGTGTACTTCCGATATTTACCACCGGCACCAATGAAGTCCTGATAACTAACGGCGTATATGCCCTTGCATGCTGCATGGCATGACCGCACTCATGGCTCGCTACTGCTACCGCTGTAACGGATGCGCCATTGTAATTTGAGGCAGACAAACGCACCGTCTTACTCTTAGGGTCATAGTGATCTCCCTTTTCGTTGGGCAGGCATTCTATCTGCACATCATAAAGTCCCGCATTGTTTAATATTCTTCTGGCTGCCTCGGCACCCGTAAGATTACCCATGTTCCGCACTTTGCTGTATTTGTTCATGGTACTGTTCACAAGCCCGCTGGCAAGCAGACAAATAACCATACCAATCAGCACCAAAATATAAGTGGGATCCCAGTAATAGCCCATTCCGTAATACATATCCTTTCCTCCTTTACACCCTTACTAACCCAGGAACTCTCCAACCTGCATCTTTACACCCAGCAGGAAATCATGGGTACTCATCCTCTTCTTGCCTTCCAGCTGAAGCTCTGCTATACGCAATGCTCCCTCTCCGCAACGAATTTCCACAAAGTCCTTTGTCACATTACAGATGCTTCCCGGCTGAAACTCGCCTGCTTCATCGGAAAGCTCCAAAACCGGTACTGCCTTCCAGATTTTCAGTTGTTTCCCCTGATAGGAAGTATAAGCTCTTGGCCAGGGATTCATACCTCGAATCTGTCTGTCCAGCACCACCGCACTTCTTCTAAAGTCCAATCTTCCCATGTCTTTGGTTATCAGGGAAGCATAACAGCTCTCTTCACCGTTTTGCTTTTCGGGAGTAAGCTTTCCTTCTGTAAGAAGAGGCAATGCCTCCACAATAGCTTCTCCCCCAATCACCATCAGCTTATCGTGAAGCGTTTCAAAGGTATCCGTATCTTCTATCACAACTTCCTTCTTGTACAGCATGTCTCCCGTGTCCAGTCCCGCATCCATCTGCATGATGGTAACGCCTGTCTTTTCCTCGCCGTCTATTATCACATGCTGAATGGGCGATGCGCCGCGGTATTTGGGAAGTAGGGAAGCATGAATATTGATACAGCCGTACTTGGGAATATCCAAAATCTCCCGGGATAAAATCTGTCCGAATGCCGCCACAATATAAACATCCGCCTCATACTGCTTTAATACGGCTACCTCCTCGGGCTTTTTGATTCTCACCGGCTGGAATACCGGGATTTCATGTGCAAGTGCACACTGTTTTACAGGGGAAGCCACAAGCTTTCCGCTGCGTCCCTGTGCCTTGTCCGGCTGTGTCACCACGCAGGTGATTTCATGCCCTGCCTCAATTAACGCCTCAAGTGCACCAACCGCAAAGTCGGGCGTTCCCATAAATACTATCTTCATATTCATTCTTCCTCGATCTCGTCATAGTTTACATTCTGCAGCTCGCCCTCTACCTTTTCCACATAGAGGTGACCATCCAGATGATCCAGCTCATGGCAGATGGCACGTGCAAGCAGCTCCGTTCCCTCCAGCTCAAAAGGCTTCATATCCGCATCAAGAGCTACTGCCTTTACATAGTTAGGTCTTGTCACTGTGCCGGACTTTCCGGGTACACTTAAGCATCCTTCCGCGCCGGTCTGCTCACCGCTCATCTCCACAATGCGGGGATTAATGAGTACATAGGGGTCCTCTCCGGTTACGTCAATAACCACGATTCTCTTTAAGATGCCTACCTGGGGCGCTGCCAGTCCCACACCGTTTGCCTCGTACATAGTATCCAGCATATCCTCGATAAGCTCTCTGGTACGGGGGGTCATTTCCTTTACTTCCTTACATACCTTGGTAAGTACCTCTTCTCCGATTTCACGAATATTACGAATTGCCATATTATCCTCCGTTCTCTCCTGACTGCCTAAAATGAATTCATGGGGTCAAAATCAAATTGAACACTCTCCCATTTCGGCTGCCATTCCTTCCATTTTTCTTCCAATACATCCTTTATTTGTATCAGTGTATCATAATTTTCAGATTTCACATAGAAAACAAATCTAAAAATATCATTAATTTTGCCGATTGCAGCACTTGAAGGCCCCATCACCTGTATCTGCAACCCCATAGACTTTACCACGTCTGCCAGCCTTTTAGCAAGTACTTTTCCGCTTTCTTCCATTTTTGCAAATATCTGTACCGCCAGCATATGGGCTGCGGGAGGATATCCTGACAACTCCCTGTAGAGAATTTCCTCCTCATAAAAGCTTTCATAATCCTGGTTGGCCGCATGAACAACCGCATAATGCTCCGGCTGATAGGTCTGAATCACGGCCTCACCGGGCTCTCTTCCTCTTCCTGCCCTGCCCACAGCCTGGGTAAGCAGCTGGAAGGTTCTCTCGCTGCACCTATAATCTCCCACGCTTAGGGATAAATCTGCTGCAAGCACTCCCACCAGGGTAACCTTGGGAAAATCATGTCCCTTCACAATCATTTGGGTACCGATGAGCACATCCGCCTCCTCATTGGCAAAGGCTGACAATATCTGCTCGTAGCTGTCCTTTGTTTTCGTGGTATCCGCATCCATGCGCAGAGTGCGCACTCCGGGGAAAAGCTCCTTTAGCTTCTCCTCTATCTGCTGGGTTCCTGCCCTAAAACCGCTGATATATTTGGAACCACATTCCGGACACTTCACCGGCTTATACTCACTGTAGCCGCAATAATGACAGACAAGGCTGCCCCCCTTATGCTCCGAAAGAGACACATCACAGTGGGGACATTTCATCACATGCCCGCAGCTTCTGCAGGAAATAAAGCCCGCATAGCCTCTCCTGTTGATAAAGAGAATGCTCTGCTGTCCTTTGTTTAATCTGTCTGCCAGAAGTTCTTGTAATCTGCGACTGAAAATGGAACGGTTGCCTTCCTTAAGCTCCTGTCTTAAATCCACAATACTTACATCGGGGAGTGTCCCTCCCGTCAGACGCTCCGTAAGGGTAAACAATTTGTAATCGCCCTTTTCTGCCCTGTAATATGCCTCTAAGGACGGTGTCGCTGAGCCCAACACCACGCTTGCCCCATGAAGCCTTGCGACCTCCAACGCAGTCTCTCTGGCATGATATTTCGGAGTTCCTTCACTCTTGTAGCTACCCTCATGCTCCTCGTCAATCACAATCAGACCAATATCGGGGAAGGGCGTAAACAGCGCGGAGCGGGGACCGATAATCACGTCAATCTCACCGTTTTTGGCGCGCTCGCACTGGTCATATTTTTCTCCCGGGGAAAGGGTGGAATTCATCACACTCACCCTGTCGCCGAATCTTTTATAAAACCGAAGCAGGGTCTGATAGGTTAAGGCAATCTCAGGTATCAGCACAATAGCCTGCTTCCCCTTTTTAATTACCTGCTCTATCAGTTCCATATAGACTTCTGTCTTACCACTTCCTGTAATGCCATGTATCAGATAAGTTCCTCGAATCCCTTCTTCATATTCCGAAAGAATACTGTCCACAATATGCTGCTGTGCTTCACTGAGGCTTTTTTTGCACTCTGCACTCTCCGTAAGCTTCACCGGATTTCGGTAGCTGTCCGTGCTTACAATGCGCAGTGCCCCTGCCTTCTCCAAACTCTTTACCGTAGGACCTGACACATTCAGTTTTCCGGTTATCCATTCGTAAGGAATACTTGGCTGTTCCAATAGTTCACGCAAAACTCTTGCCTTAGCTGTCTGTTTTTTACGTTCACTCTCTCCCAACAGGGAAATCAGCTCCTCCCTGCTCATAACACGCTCCACCGTCCTATGTTCCAGTTTTTTTACTGACTGCTTTGCGGGAAGCACTGTCTTTAGCGCCTGAATCATGGTGGAACCGTAGCTGCGCCTGATAAAGCCGGCCAGGGCTATCAGCTTATCCTCCACACCAACACCGTTTTTTACGATGGCTACAATGTCCTTGGTTCTTGCCGGGTCAAAATTGCACTTGTCTGACAGCGCCACACAATAACCTTTTATCAGCTTGTTACCGTTGCCGAAAGGAACCGTAACACACATCCCTGCCTCCAATATACCGCGCATTTTCTCCGGCACTCTGTACTGAAAAGGTCTATCCAGTTTTTCATGGGAGATATCTACTATGATATCCGCGTACAATTCCTTCATGCAAACTCCTTCGTACTTTAACTAATCTATTTTTCTGCGAGAATATCCCGAATCAAATCTCTCTCATCCATGGGATATTTCACGCCCTTAATTTCCTGATAATCCTCATGTCCCTTACCGGCAAGCACAATGATGTCTCCCGGCTGCCCGTGAGCAATGGCATAGGCGATCGCCTCCCTGCGGTCAGGGATTTCCACATATTCACCGTCTGTCTTTTCAATGCCTGTTCTAATATCTGCGATAATATCCATGGGCTCTTCAAATCTGGGATTGTCAGAGGTAATGATTGTCAAATCCGCCAGCTGTCCGCTGACCTCCCCCATTTCAAAGCGACGTTGTCTGGAACGGTTTCCCCCACAGCCAAACACACAGATTAGCCGATTGGGCTGATACTCTTTTAAGGTTGTCAGAAGGCTTTTTAAGGACATGGCATTGTGGGCATAATCAATTAGTAGCGTAAACTCATCAGACACCTCTACGGGCTCAATACGCCCCTTGACCTTTGCCGTACGAAGTGCTTTTATCACTGCATCCTCCGACACACCGAAATTTTGACAGATTGCAATGGCTGTCAGTGCATTGTATACACTGAATTTGCCGGGTGTCGGCACCTGTGCGACAAGCTCTGTAAGTCCCTTTGTCTCAAAGCTGACTCCCAGACTTCCACCGTTATTAAGCAATTTCAAATTCACGGCACGGAGCATACATTTCTCTGAAAGACCAAAGGTCTTAAGCTCACAGGTATGACCTTCCACCACCCTACTTACATACGGATCATCGCCGTTAACAATACCTATCCTGCACTGTTTGAATAATAGACTTTTACAGGAAAGATAATCCTCAAAGCTTTCATGCTCTCCGTGTCCGATATGGTCCTGTGCCAAATTGGTAAAGATACCGTAATCAAACACAAAGCCCTGCGTCCTGTGAAGCTTAAGTGCCTGGGAGGAAACCTCCATAACCACCGTGTCAAGCCCCGCCTCCACCATCTGTGCAAAATACTCCTGCAAAAGGTAAGACTCCGGTGTGGTATTATATGCCGGTATATGTGTATCTCCGATAATGACCTCTATGGTACCGATAAGTCCAACCTTACAGCCCGCATTTTCTAATATGGATTTTACCAGATAAGTAGATGTGGTCTTGCCTTTGGTACCTGTGATGCCGATGGTGGTAAGTCTGTTTGCAGGATACTCAAAATACGCTGCTGAAATCAAGGCAAGAGCGTATCGGGTGTCCGCAACCTTAATCACTGTCACACCCTTATCCGCAATCTCCGGGATATCCTGTGACACCACAAGAACCTTTGCCCCTTCCTCTGCCATTTCTTTTGCATAGCTGTGTCCGTCACTGTTTAGTCCCTTAATACATACAAACAGCCAGCTGTCACCTTCTTTTGCCCCATCCACAGTTCTGGAATCATAGACAACCTTATCTACTGTGATGTCCAAGGAACCCTGAACACATTCATAGGTCAGTTCCTTCAACAACTCAACTAACTTCATACATTTCCCATTCCCTTCATACTTACACAAATATACATTCTATTTTACTCTATTTTTGCATTCTCTACCACCCCAAAGTAAAAAAATCGTCCGCAGAAGCGAACGATTTTTACCACACTATTTATTTTCCTCTAAAAACAGTTGTACTCTGTTATGCAAAATTCTCACTGCCTCCTCTGCTGTCTTTTCCCCTGCAAAATAAGGTGTAAGCTCTTCCTCAACAATATCTTGGATGTCTTTTGCATAAAAATTATCCGGCTGTGCATGCTCCAGCATAAAATACAATAACTCTACCTGTTCATCCGTAAGTCCACTGTATTCATAGTTATAGCCATCTGCATCAATTTTCTGTAATGTATTTCTGTTTTTTTCCACTGAAATAAGAGAATCCCAGGTTTTCAAATTCACCGGCAGATATGCTGTTGCACCTGACAAATTGGTATCCGGTGAGGTCTCCTGTACAAATATCTTATTCTGTTCTTCCTCTGAAATTAGGAATCTTAAGAAATCCTTTACCCCCTCTTTACAGGTTGATTTACTGTTCATATATAGATATTTGCTCTTTACATAAAATCCGTAACCCTCTTCTCTGGGAAATCCCAGGACAGCCGGTTCTCCCTTCAGGTACGCATACGCCTGATGCAGCTGATTCACTCTATACATATCACTGCGAAGTGCAATACTCTTACCGGAGCTTAACATACTCGCGTTCTGATTGCTCGGAGCACCGTTCCACCCTTCTTTATCTCCATACTTTTGAGCAAATTCCAAAAGACGCAGAAAAGGTTCTTCCGCCAGATGACTCTCCTTATTTTCCCAATCAATGTAGTTCTTATTGCTGTTATCATACAGACCATACCACATTACAATATCCATACCATCATATTTACACTGCGCAATTTCTGCCTCTGTTTCCTCCACTGCCTGCATAAGCTCTGAAACAGTAAAGGAAGTTCCATCCCCTGCAAACTCCTTAGTGTATACATTAAAAATCAATCGACAATCATAAGGGATTCCATACATTTTACCATTGACACGCCCTCCCTCCAGGGCAGCCTGCATATAAGCTTCCTTCTCATCCAACACGTCCTCAAGGCTCTCAAAATAACCATTCCTTATACCGCCCGAAATAACTGCTGCCGGCTCAGGCATCTCTGTAAAGAAGCTGCCTGCTATAATATCCGGTCCTTTTCCTGCACTAAGCTCCAGTTGGATTCTGTCCCAATATTCAAAAAAGTTCTCCTTCTTTGGCAATTCTATGGTAATCCGGTATTTATCGCTTTGTCTGTTGTATCTGGCCACAGACTTCTTAAGTCCATCCTGCGCTTCATCCATGGACAAAATAATTTCCTGCTTTCCCTGCTCCTCCTGTAACACCACTTCATCAGACGCATCCGTTTTCCTTAATTTCAACAGACCTTCCCTGCCATCCTCCGTAACCAATACCAACAAATTACCCTCATCCTGTTCTTCCACCCCTGACAGGCTTTGCAATATGTACCCCTTGTCAATAAAATCACAAATCTTCACCGGCTGCCCCTCACAACGCCACACCGCATTGTTATCAGCCAGATAAACTACTCCCTTCTTGCTTACATCCATGTAAAAATAATTTGCTATTACATTTTCCGGTCCCTTTACCACTTTCTTACCGTTCATGGTATAAAAGCCAATGCCTTCATCCGTTGCTCCAAACCAGCATTTTTCTTTGCCAACAGCATTCTCCGGCATTCCCCATATACGACCGGACAGTTCCCATTCGCTCTTACTTAGCAGCTCTTCATCCCGCCAAACAAGCTTTGAACCGGTTCTTACATAGGTATATATTTCTCCGTCTGCATCAAATACCAATTCTGTACCGTAACCGATATCCAATGAATCCGGTACTGCACATACTACTTCTCCCACTGCTCCATCTGCATATTTAGCAAAATACTGCTTTTCCCCATCGCCATCAGCGGAAGTAAGCAGACAATACGCAGGCACATCCTTTACAAAAAACAGTTTGTCTGCCACATACGTCTTTCCCTCTATCTGACAGCTTCCGATGACAGTGATGTCCCAGCTTTTGTAGGGAGCTGACAAGCTTTGCAAATAGCTTGCCTTCCTGTCACCCTCTCCACTGTACACCTGTGCCTGACGATATACCTTTCCTCCGTGAAGCAGATATTCGCCGGCAGTATAGGTTTGATCCTCTGTAAGTAATTTTTCGATTTCCGCATCTGCCGCAGGAAACATAATCTCTTCCACCTCATAGGCCTCATAGGCATCCGTGCCCTTCGGTGTCGCTTCTGTCTTTGCTTTTGCACCACAGCCGCATAAGCATACTATCAATATTAACAGTAGGTTTACTGCCGCCTTCCATTGTCTCCCCATCCCATTCATACTTATAACTCCTCCAATACAATCGCTAATAATCGTTGCAAACCCTTTGGTGATTCTGCATATTTCTTAATAGGGATACCTTCCCCGGCAATACCCGATGCATACTTAGCCGAAATTACCATGGAGGTTTCTTTGCCATCAACAGTATACTGATAAGTGATACTGCTCAAATTGTCTATTGTTGCTAATAACACACAGGCACAAGAACGCATTTTTCGCTCCATTTGTGTCTGCTGCTCTGCAGTATAATCCTCTGACATGCTCATTGTCCATCCATAAGGCTCCTGCTTTGTCTGTAATTCATTAGTGAAGTGACCTAATACCGCCTCCATATTCAGTAGCTGCATCAGCTTGTGATTCGCCGACATGTCACCGACATAAGGATTTTTTGCCTGATATAGTGAGGAAGTCAGTGCTGAAATATCTGCCCCCTTACTCCAGATAATACGGTCTTCGATGCGCACCTCATCAATAGTATCTGTCAAAGTGTATTCAAACGTAAAATCCGATGACTTATCAAAACTTAACAGCGATGCTTTTAATTGTAAGGTCACAATACCGTTCTCCTGTTCATAACTTGCTGCCTTTATATGAACGCCTTCATCGAGTGCATATCCGCCTAATACTAATACGTTTTTATTTACGGTTGCCTTGCAGGCCACGGCATCAGCGCCAATCTCATATGTCATGCCAAACAGTACAAAACAAATCACTGCTGCCATCAAGACAAAAGCCGCCGTAAAACTTGCAGCTACGATAGCTCTGTTCCTTCTCTTTGTTTTTTTGAGAAAGTCAATTTCCTGACGCTCCGTATCTAAAAAGCTAGGTTCTTCTCCTGCCATCCTCTGCCAGGTTCTGCGACAATCCTCGCAGCCCTCCAAATGCATACGAACCGCTTCGTTGGTAACCGGATATGTCAATTCATCAATGTACATCGGTAACAAATCTTTTACTATTTCACAAGGCAATTTACAACTCATCCTTTTCAAGCTCCTTTCTCAACATTTCTTTTCCCCGGTAAAAATTCACTCTGGCCCAGGTTTCTGTCTTACCCATGATTTCTCCAATCTGTTTGAAATTCAGGTTTCCAAAAATTCTCAAATAGAAAATCTCCCGATACGGCTCCTTACAGGAATGTAGCCCTTTTAGCAAATTTACTCTTTCCGTTTCGGCAAATACCTGTTCTTCCACGGATGTTTGCACAGGCTGCGCAGCACTGTTACTGATATGCTCCTCATAATTTTCCTGTGGTGGATGCTTGCGCAAATACGCGTAGAACTGATTTTTGGCAATTGCACATAACCAGGTGGAT
>CALYZQ010000056.1 GCA_945609985.1 uncultured Lachnospiraceae bacterium
GCCATACATTTTAGAAAAGAACAATTCTTGCAGAAGGCAGAAGAAAATAAGTTCCGGCAATCTACTGTATAATATAGTATCAGCTTTACACACCCACAAAAGGATATCTGCTCCAAGCGCAATCCACCAAAACAGGCGGTAAACCCGGCAAGTTCGGTAATCCATAACTGCTGCCGCTAGAAAGCAGAATATAACAAGTCCCAATGCCAAATTACTTCCTATCATGTTCTGCTCACTCCTATCGCAGCCTTGTGCGCAGCTCATCCAATATGGTGCTTCCATCCTCCACCATGCTAAGCTCAGGATAACATTCCAGCATGGTATCTCCTTTATATGCACGGACTGTAATGGTATAGTTTCGATTGGCAGGAGTATAAACCGGTATCATAAACTGCAGTTCCTCCTTCCATGTATATGCGGGATATGGTGAATAGGTAAAGGTTTGGTTCATATCAGGATTTAGTGCCAACATTTCCGTTGGAAATTCCACCTCTATATAGTCCACATAGCCCCATGTGGTAATATGCAAAATTCCACTCTCGCCTCCTTTAAACAGAGGATTGTGGGGCTCTAAAATTCTGGTAACCTCAGTAAACACATTCAGGTTTAATGCCCCGTACTCCAAAATGCATTGGTTGCCTACATTATCCGTTGCTATAATCTGTATCCCGATATTACCTGCATACAACGAATCCTCCTCCGCCAAATCAAGGGTAATACTGTCCGTACCGCCTGCCGTAAAGCTTTTTCTCTCCATACTGTCCAGATTTACTACCACTACTTCGAGTTGACGCAACCCGCTCAAGGAATCCGACGCTGTAACGGTAATCACCGGCACACCATCATTCTTATTGATGACATCCATGCCCTCTAAGACCTCTGCTCCGGTTACAACCGGTGCTTCTCCGTCTGCTATCAGGGTGATGGCGTTTAGGATATCCTTATCCCATACGGAGGTAATGTTTTCTTCCTCTCCCGTTGCTTCCGCCATGGGAGTTACCACAATGGTTTTTCCGTTGTGGGACGCAGGAACGGCAAAGCACTGATAGAAGCTGTTATTCCGGGAACTGTTGCTTCTTGCTGCTCCCGTGTTGGATACATCCTTTAGGATGGTACTGCCGGTTGCACTTCTGGAAAAGCCTGCAACGGGCAGGTCTCCGTTTGTGGTATAAGGCACCGTGTAGGGAAGCTTCGTTGTAAACTTCTGTGTGATGCCGGGGGCATCAAAAGCGGATGCAATGGACTGAATGTCTATCTGGTAATCATCCCTTGCCGTTCCGTCCATGTAGGAGGCAAAGGAAAGCTTAAAGGGTGTGCTTCCGTCCGCCCTTACAAAGTAGGTTTTTGTGGCACCGGGCTTTGCATACACGGTACCGTAGTCCCTTCCGCCGATTTCATCCGTTATCTGCATCTGTCCCGTTTCTATGGGCCATTCCATCTCTCCGCGCTCGATTTTGATGTGTGCGGTAGGCCCGATGTTTCCCGCAACGTCAAAGGCTGCGATATGAAGGTACTGTACGTCTCCCGAAAGGTTTACATCCACCGTTGTCTGTGTCTTTGCAAGGCTTCCCTGGGCATTTGAGGCATTTACATCCCTTACCGCCGTGGTATCAAGGATATAGTAGTAACCATTTATACCCGATACAAGGATATTTTTTACCGTATTGGAATTTAATAGCTTGGTTGTGCCGTCGGGGGTATAGCTCTCCACATAATGGTAGTAGTCCGTACCGTAATCCCTTGGCTTTACAAAGGTCACGCGGATGGTGCTTGCGGACAGGGGGTTTTTGACAACTGCATCTTCATCCACCGCATCGGGAGCAGCCTTGTCATAAGCCTTCACACCGCTTATGGAAAGTCCTTCCGTAAAGCCTACGGTTTCCGCACTGATGGATGCCACACCGTTACCACTCCTGTTACCCGGGGTATTGCTCTGGCTTAAGGCACCGGAGGCCACATAACTGCTTCCGCCGTAAGCAGGGTTGGAGGCATCTATGGTTGAGGTGGTCTTGCCGCACTGCCAGCCTTCGGGAACATTACAGGTCTTTTTATAGCCGGTCTGGGTGGTAACCGTATGGGTTTTGTTATAATAGTCCGTTGCGCCCCAGATGTCGGGATGGGTGTCACCGCCCTGCGCTCCACAGTTAGTACAGATGGTTTCACAGCACTTATATTCGTTCGCTGCTCCGCAGGCACTGTGTACACCTACCCAGCCCCAGCAGCTAAACATGTTGTTACCGCAGTGTACACAGGGCCAGATGCTTTTCCAGTCTCCCCTTTTGGTTGTCACGGTACAGGTAACGGAGTTGTACTGTGCCGTGGCGAAACATGCCCCACCGCTTGTGGCATTACCGCTGTGGGTATGGTTTCCGCAGGTATTCTTATGGGTATGGTATACCACGGAACCGGCGGTACCGCCTCGGTAACCGCCGCCACCGCCCGCCATGCCGGAGGCACCGTTTAGATAGGTGTTTGTTACGGACAGGGTGCTTCCGCCTGCTCCGCCGTTACCAAGACCGGAGGCTCCGCCGCCTCCGCCCGCTATTAACAGTACGCCCTTCTCGTTAGAGGTGATAACCGTACAGCCTCCGCCCTTTCCGTAGGCAGAAGCCGTTCCACCGCCGTTATAGCCGTTACTGCCGCCCACGGATACGGTGATGACATCACCGCGCTTTAAGTAGAAACGTGCAGTCACCGTACCGCCTTTTCCGCCCGCATAAGAGCCGTAGCCGCCGCCCTGGGCACCCGATGCGGAAAGGGTATAGATACCCGAATACTGCACTGTATAGGTTTCCGCACCGCCACGGTAGGAAAAGCTCTTGTCAACGTTATTTCTGTCCGCCACCTCGGAGGCGGTAAAGATCTGCCTCCAGTTTACGTTATCCTCTGACTGATACATCTTGTAGGACTTGCTGGAGTTGTCTTTCTGTGCCCACCACAAATCCACAGCGCCCTTACCGCCGTGTGCTGTCAGGTTATTTCTTGAGGATAAGGTAAGGTCCGTCCATGAGGCATACAAAGTGGTATCCCGTGAAGGAAGGTACTCATCCCCCGCAAAACCTGCGGGGATGGTACATGCTGCATCCTCATACCATCCGCCGAATATCTCACCGGGCTTTTCTGCTGTGGGCAAGATAATAGGGCTTGCCTGATAGTCCGCCGTTAAAGTATCCACGCTGCCCATGGCACCCTCGAAATAATAGGTATTGGTACTTTCCTTAAAATACCCGTTGAACGGATTACTTTTCTGCCAGCCGAAAAACGCCGCAGGCGCACTCATGGGAGACACCGCACTACCGCCTTTGGTATCAAAGGACACCGTAAAGCCTGCCGGTCCCGTAACCAGGGACGGAGACAGCACATAGGTCTCACCATAGCCCTTTGTCAGGGTGGTGATGCCGCTTCTGCCCTCAAAGGTACCGCCCGCAGGGTCTATCTTAAGGGTACTCTCCGTGTACTCCCATACGGCATACAGGGTTACCACACCAAGGTCGCCGTCGTACTTATCATGCCAGTCGTATTCACAAAGGTTATAAATCTCTGCCTCGTCCTCATACTCCACGGGACCGTCGGGGGTGGTGCTCCACCCCATAAAGGTATAGCCAAGACGCTTAAAAGTGTTAATGTTTAGTTTTGTCACTGGGATAATCTCTTCCCCCTCATACACTGTGGCATTGTTGTACATGTGAATGCTTTCTTCTACTTCCACAACCTCACCCGGCACGTTGTAATCGTACCGCACCTTGTACTGGTTCCAGGAAATGTCCTTACATTCATGTGGCTCTATGGGTCTGGAGTTTTCCAGATGGGCACAGGTGGGACACATATAAAACCATTTATAATCCACGTTTAAAGACGTCAGGCTTTTCATGGCATCTCTTGACATGTACATATGGTTTGGATATATCATTTCCCCACAGTCCGCACAGTAACCGTTCCAGCCGGAGTAGTAGGCACTGCCGCAGGTAAGAGGGTTCACCGCAAACCCTCCGTATTCCTTCTCTTTGTTATGGGTATGGATACAGGCTGCATAAGGATGTCCTATCACCCATTTCCCTACGGGGATTTCCCCGGTACGGTCATAGGTATACTTATGCTCTCCTATCCCCGGTTCCTCAATGGAAGAAGTAATACCCGTCACATAGGTTTCATCCGGCAGATACCAGTACTCCGGCGATGTCTGAGTCTTTGTATAATTAAACCACAGGTCCGTATAGGGCAGAGGCTCACACACCGCCCATGCCGTAAAATCCGGACTCCAACTGACATAGGGGCTCTCAAAAATGGTACCCGCCTTAGCCTGTAGCTTGGGCACCGTAAACAGGCAAAGCAGGGCACATACAAGCAAAAGTCCCCTGCCTGTCTTTCCTCTTATTCCTTTCATTCTTCCTTCCCTCCTCATTGTTTCTTTGTTACAAAAGAGGAAGGTCCGAAAATTTCAGACCTTCCTCGCATTGATTCTTCATAATATTTGTTATTCATCCGGGTGCTTTGCGCAAGTCTTGCACTTTACCGTTGGTGTTTCTATCCATTCATGATTTACATAATCACGCTCCACGCATTCCACATACACATGCTCGCCAAGGTTCGTCCAGTCAACTGTCCACTCATCCCTGCCGCATCTCTTGCAGTGATGTTTAATCTCTGCAGGCGATTTACAATCCCTGTCCGGATTGATGATGGTGTCCTCAAAGTCATGCCCTAATGGTGCGTCATTATCAATAACCACCAGACTGTTACATCTTAAGCAGGTTTTTGTGTAGGAACCCTTACTGAGACAGGTGGGCTCATGGAACCAGTTTCTTGTACCGTCATCCGGCCCGAATTCATGTCCCAGCTTTTCTCCCACGTCGCGGGCATTCACATACTCTCCGCAGCTACAGATATCCCATACCGCCTTTGCCTGGTTACAGTCCGCCTCCCAACGGGTAGTCGTTACATAGTTATGTACGTGAACTTCCGGTGTGGGTGTCGGGGCAGGTGCAGGAGTCGGCGTAGGTGTCGGTTCCGGTGTTGCCACGGGCGTAGGTGTAGGCTCCGGCGTAGGTTCAGGAGTCGGTTCCGGTGTAGGCTCGGGAGTTGGTGTAGGCTTCGGTGTCTTCTCCGGCTTAGGAGTCTTGTCGGGCTCCTTTGTAGGCTCTGCACTCTCCTTTGTCTCTTCCGTTTCACCGCTTTCCACATCTTCTGTAGGAGCAGGTGTTTCTTCAGTCATATCTGTTTCAACAGACTCCATTTCTTCCGTTTGGTCAGTGCCTTTCACACTTTCGGTACTCTCCTCGGTTTCTTCCGTATCCGCTTCACTGCTTTCTACAGTTTCGCTCTCCTGAGTACCGTTATCTTCCTCACTTGTTTCCATATCTGCCGTACTCTCAACAGATTCGCTGCTCTCTACCAAAGTATCTGTTACATCCGAGGCAGTATTCTTTTTACCGCATCCGGTAAACATTAAACTTCCAAGCAGCATCGCTATCAATAATTTCTTCATATTCATTACCTCTCTTAAAGTTCTTTCAAGGTCTCCCCTATGCAGTTTTCAAGGTACTTCTGCAAGGGAAGTTGTTATCATATAGCATACAAATCATACCACGTGCAGAAAAAATGTTTACAAATAAACTTTGCGAGAGAGACGGTTATTTTTTGTCTTTATGGATTATTCGGGCAACCGTTTTCACAATATTTATTCTGTTTTACTGCAACGCTTTCACAACCCGCAAACTCCCCGTCGCAAGCAAAGTATAAAACTCTTCCAAATACTCTTTGTCCAAATACACATTTAATCGTTGAGCAGCGGTTGTTGTGTCCTCACAGGAAATGGCAAGTCCTGAATGGTCAAACACCTGTTGTACAAATACATTTTCCCACCCAAGCATCGCTTCCCCTTCACAACTTACCCGGTAAATATGAATTCTGTCACCGGGACGCAGGGTTCCTCCTACTATCTGATACAGGTCTTCCGCTTTTAACCCTGCTATAACCGGCTCCTTCATATCCGATAAAACATCTTCCATTTTCAAAAACATTCCGCCGGTCAAAATGGTCCCCTCTTCAATACCATAGACTGCTGACAATTCATATAGCTGCTCTTCCATATGAATAGCTGTTGCGGGAATACAGGATTTATCAACTTCTATTTGTTGTACATAATTCTGCCAATTCCCTTCATCTAAGATTTGCCCTTTCGGAATTTCGCAGCCTGCTACATAGACAATTTCTTTTTCATACTCAGACAATACGTTTTTCTCCATTTGCAGCATTACCAAATATATTGCTACCGCAGAGACAAGCGCGGCAATAATGCTCCCCATCCAAAGTCTGCCTGATGATATTCTTTCCTTTTCTTTCCTCATAAACTGTTTCCTTCTGCTACTATATCCACTAATTTACACTTTCTTGCCGTTACCTCCATGTCAAAGATACCCTGTACAGGGCATATAATTTCACTGTACACAGAAGTATTTTCCACAACCATACCGTTGGGCGCACGGATATCACCGCGTATTCCGAAGCTTTCATGAACGTTTCCTCCCGCTTCCCATCTGTATGTTTGCACCTGCTCCCCCGACACGTTATAAATGATATACTTTTCAATCTGTACCGGTCCGGAAATTAACGACTTATTTGGGCACTGCCATGTATCATCCAAATTCAAATTCCCTTGCAGTGCCTGACAATAGATTTCATATGCACGCACCGGATCCGCAATCCGTACCGCATGGGAAACACCGTACTCCCGTAAGTCTATCACTGCGGAAGCAAGATTGGATGCAGCAAGTGCATCTTCCATATAGCAGGCGGTCACCTGATATTCTTTAATCTGTAAACTTGTACACACCAACAACAGAACAAATATCAGGAAAAACAATCCCATACACCACTGAACCTGTCCCGATTGCCGGCTAAACCGACTTTCAGTTCTTTGCCGTGGAAACCTTTCTTTCCTCAAATGTAACGCCCCCTTTCAATTTTCCCCGAACGCATAGCGCAATCGGTTCTCCGTAACCTACATGGTTCACCGTAGTTCCCTCCAGATTGACCTCTGATATACCAATATTTGAAAGTTCACTATTTAAAAAAGCTGCATCGTCTGCTGTCAGATAGCCTACTGTTTCCATCCGCAATATATATTTTCGTGTCACTTGGTTAACTTCCTGTTTCTGAGTAATCATTACCATTATCTGCAAATAGAATAAAACAAGTGCACACATTGCCAGAATGCAGATACCTGTTGACATCACATCCATCACGTTACCCTTCTGCTTCTTTAATTTCATATTTGGCGCCCCCTTATCAGCCGGATACGCCTGTCAGAATTTTATTCGCCTCTTGTGTCAGTGCCTCAATAATTCCCTCGATAAATTTTTGCAGGCTGTCCTTCATCACCACACACAGTAAAAGCGCAATAATGCAAAGTCCAACCGTCACCAAAATTCCATCAATTCCGGCATCAGTCTTTAACAGGCTTCTGCCCCAATCCCTTACTTTTCTCTTTACAATCTGCATTCCTTTTCGCATATTATATCTCCTTTTGTTTGTTCAATCTTGTTTTAACATTATAAATGTATTGCTGTCTGAAACATCTGCGTCACACAGGCATACAGCACAATTCCCAATACCGCCGTCAGAATCCCAAGTTGATAAAACGTTATACTTCTGTCTAACGCTGCCTTTTTGCGATTTAGCACTGTAAGCTCCATATCTTTTATCTGTTCTGCCAAATCGGTAAGCAGCTCCACTGCCTGTCCTGATTCCAACGCCTGCAATATGGTGATGCACAGCGCATCTATATGCCGGTTATCAAACTTTCCCTGAAAACTTTCCAGGCTTTTATAAATATCCGCCTTCATCACAATATCTCCTGCCATGTCCAAAAGTGCCTGTTTTAAGCGTTTTTCCTGCACACAACCATAGCATTCCGCCAACGCGTCCGTCACATAGACACCTGCACGGATTTGTATTTCCAATCCATGATATAAAAGCCTTATCTGGGGCAGCATTCTCTCATTATCTTTTTTGTTCAGATAGGAAATGAGCCACCCCGGGAGCAGAAAAAACAATAACGCTGCCACAACACCAAGAACTGTTGAAAATGCATTTCCTATAATTAGTCCCATACCACCCGCAATCAGTCTGACAGCCAAAAACCAAACGGGTGTTATCCAATTACCAAAGTGATAAACAGCACCGTTTTTTGTAAGCCATCTCTCAGTCTTCTGATACCATGTAAGCTCCTTCGCTTTTGTTTTTAGCAGCCCCGTAAATTCTTCATAACGTTTAAAAAAAAGCTTCTGCACCCGTGCACCACGCGCAAGCGATAGAATTAATATAAACAGTAACACTGCAACTACCCATCTCATTATCTGTTCTTCCTTCACACACTACCTCCTACCCAAACGATTTACCTATCTGTCTGCCAAACAAAAACAGAATAACTGCAATCACTGACAAGGCAATTTTGCCCGGCATACTGTATAGCAGAAGTGTTCCGGCCCGAACACCCAACAGGCCCTCTACCGCCACCAAAATTACAACCGACATCATAAGCAGCAATATCATATTGATAACAGCTTCTCTGAGCATTCCCTTCCGTTCTTCACCCATACGCAAATGCTCCCTCACAGACCGTCTGCTGGCAGTCACCAGATTCTTGAAATCCGCACAGTATCTGGTACTGATTTCGATATTTTGTACCAGTTCTTTAAATTTCGGATGCTCGATTTTCTCCGCCATAGCAAGAAGTGCAAGTCCCACATCACCTGTCGTGCGTGCCTCCAGATAACACTCGTCCAAAGCACTTTTTAGGGGTTCCTCAAGATAACGGCTGATTTGATTGAACACACCGGTTACTTCTCCTGACGTAATACTGTAATTTCCCAAAAAATCCAGAAATTTTAGCAGATTTCTGTCCACGGCACGAAGCATTCTTGCTTTTCCAACGAATAAACACAGCCACTCCAATATCCCCAATGCACCGCATACACATATTGCTCCACCAAGACCAACTACCACTGCTGACACATAAAACACTGCTGAAAAAACTACCAGATTCCACACCAGCCATTTTTCCACCGTAAGGTGGGGAAAACGCCGCAAAATACCACTGTAATATAGCTCTCTCTCCATACGGAACCAAAAGGAATGTTCCTCTTTAAACTTTTGCAAATTTATTCTGTTTGCCAAAAGACGCTGCCTCTCGGCTGCTTCCATACTCTGCTTAGTACGTTTTAATAAAAGCTTTGGTATTTTTAAAGCAGATACTCTGTAAAACAAAAGGAAAAGTCCTATAAGCAAAAACATGAAAATACATATCCTCATTGCCATTCCTCCTTCATTTATTAAATCAGCCTTTCATAAATTAAGCTTTTTGACTCATTATCCCAGCCCTTGCAGGCAAAGACTTCCTTCACCTTGTAGTGCTCCATAAAAATCATGGTCTGAAAACAATCCATCATTTTCATCAGCTCATCCCTGGAATATCTGCTTCCATACATCGCATAATCCACCAGCTTCTCCGGTGCCCTGTCAGCAGACGGTGCATGGATAGTGGCTGCACAAATTTGACCGGTATATGCCGCATTCAGCAAATATAATGCCTCTGCCCCCTTCACCTCACCCACAATAAAGAAATCAACATCCATGGTAAGTCCTGCAATACTGATGTCCTTTAAATCATAGCTCACCTGTCCTTCCGCAGTACCGGGTAGTGAGTGTAAAAACATCATATCCGGGTGAAACTTTGTGGTAAGCTCGTCTGCCTGCTGGGTCACCAGAATCGCCACATCATCCGGCAGTGTTTCCTTTAGCGCGTTTAAAAGTGTGGTCTTCCCGGAGGAATTGCCACCGCATATCAGAGTAGAACCCTGACGAAACCGCTCTATTAAGAGCTCAGCGGTATTGTTATCCAACATATTTTTTGATATCAATTCTTTCATTTGGGGAAAATTCTTAGGGACCTTGCGAATGCACAGATAGGGTTCGTGATAAGTGTTTACGAGAGGCATGGAAAGAGTAAACCGCAAAATAAAGTCTTCATGACTTTCCACATCGGTAAAGCGCTGGATAGCATTGAGATTGGATACGTTAATTTGATTTTTGGTGGCCACATATTCCACAAATTGCCGATACTCCTTTTCCGAGGAAAACGTAATCCCTGCGTCCATTCTTCTGCCGTTTCGCTTTACACGGATATTGTCAAAGCTGACAACACGGATATCCGAAATTTCCCGATCATCAATCAGAGGGGAAAGCTTTGAATAGCCGAATATGTACTGTTCAAATTCCTTTAACAGTTGCCGTTCTTCCACCGGTGTCAACGTATAAAAATGCTTTATATGAGCCTGCACCTGTGTTAGAAACTCCTCCTTTCCCAAAAGCCCTTTTTTTAGCTGTAAAAGCTCAGCCTGCTTCTGGGTAATATAATCATTTACAAGCTGCTGCAAATGATTTGTATTCTTTTCATTTTCGATATTTGTCATCCTCCTTTTCACACTTTGCATACAAAAAAAGCGCGCGCGACCCTATGTATGTCATTAAATTTAGTTTTAATATTTGGGTAGTTTCGGCCGAAACAGCCTGAAAGAAAATATCAGAAACTGATATTGAGTGATTGTACTTTACAACGGTTTTCAAAAACTGTCAAGGGTAAAAATAAAAAAAGAAAAAACTTATGATTTTTGATTGCGCTGTCTATACTAATTGATGTATAATATATTCATATAAATTAAAGGAGCTGTAGTTATGTTTATTGTATTGGCAGGCGGATTTTTAGTAATTCTATTTGCAGTGATTGTCTCTGTGATATCCTCAGTGGTTTCCGCTGTGGCTGCAGATCAGGACATAGAAGATTAGGGAGAAATGGTTACTCAACCATCTCTCCCTTCTCTATTCTTGCCGCCAAATCCTCCAGATACATCCAGCGGTCCATCTTATCTTCCAGTTCTTTTTCCAAGGCTTCCTTTTTGGCGGCGATTTCATTCAGACGCACGAAATTGCTTCCGCAGGATACATATTCCTTTTCCAACTTTTCCAAGGCTTCCTCAATCGCAGCAATTTCTCCCTCGATATTCTCATAGTCCTTTTGCTCCTGATAAGAAAATTTCAGCTTTTTCTTCTGACCTGCTTTCCAGTTCTTTGATGATGCAGTCTCAATGGATTCCTGTGATTTGGCTGTCACGTTTTGTGTAACACCCGTTATCTCTTGTTCCTTCCATAGTTTTTTCTGCTCATAGTCAGTATAACCGCCCTCATACTGAGTCACCTTACCATCATCCTCGAAGGCAAAAATGCGTCTTACCGTTCTGTCCAAAAAATAACGGTCATGGGACACAATCATGACAATTCCGGCAAAGCTGTCCAGATAATCCTCCAAAATCTGCAATGTTGCAATATCCAAATCATTGGTGGGCTCGTCCAAAATCAGCACATTGGGCGCTCCCATCAGAACCTTACAAAGATACAGTCTTCTGCGCTCTCCACCGGAAAGCTTGGAAAGAAGCCCGTACTGGTCCTCCCCCGCAAACAGAAACTGCTCTAAAAGTCTGGCTGCACTGATTTTGCCATCAGGGGTCTCCACATACTCTGCCACATCCTTGATATAGTCAATCACACGCTGATTAGGTTTCATCAAAGTGTCATCTATCTCTTGCGCATAATAACCGATTTTTACCGTCTGACCGATTTCGATTCTGCCACTGTCAGGAGCAATCTCGCCCATAATCATCTTCATCAGTGTGGATTTACCGCAACCGTTTTTCCCCACAAACCCTATGCGGTCATCCTTCAAAAACATATAAGTAAAATCTTGAATTAACTTTTTATCATCATAACACTTACTGATATTATGCAGTTCCACCGTAGTTCTGCCAAGTCTTGAACTCATGGAGGAGAGCTGCACCCGACCATCTTCAACCGGTGCCTGGATGTTCTTTAATTCTTCATACCGCTCCAGTCTGGCCTTCTGCTTAGTAGAACGGGCTCTCGCACCACGCTGCACCCATGCAAGCTCATTTCTGAGAATGCTTACACGCTTTCTCTCGCTGGCAAGCGCCATCTCTTCACGCTGCATCTTAAGCTCCAGATACCCCGAATAATTGGCATCATAGGAATACAATGCCCCCTTATCCAACTCCACAATACGATTTGATACACTGTCTAAGAAATAACGGTCATGGGTAACCATCACCACTGCACCGCGTCTCTTTTTCAGGTTTTCTTCCAGCCAGGTTGACATCTCATTATCCAAGTGGTTGGTAGGCTCGTCAAGCACCAGAATCTCTGCCTTCGACAACAACACAGCTACCAGAGCTAGACGCTTCTTCTGACCGCCGGAAAGCTGTCCGCAGGGCTGTGAAAATTCTGTCACTCCAAGTCTTGTCAGCATCTCCTTTGCCGCTATTTCACCGTCCTCCACCATACTTTGACGAAGCACCGCTTCCAACACCGTTTCCTCCGGCAAAAACTCCGGATTCTGGGGCAG
Source organism: uncultured Lachnospiraceae bacterium (assembly GCA_945609985.1). GTDB lineage: Bacteria > Bacillota > Clostridia > Lachnospirales > Lachnospiraceae > Acetatifactor. Next base: position 12,473 of record CALYZQ010000056.1, read on the forward strand.
AAAGTTTACAATATATCCATTGGCACGAGTCACCTTCCCGGCATCCGGCTGCTCCAGACCTGCAATGATTTTAAGCAATGTAGATTTCCCGGTACCGTTAATTCCAAGGATTCCCACCTTCTCACCCTCTGCCAGATAAAAGCTCGCCTCATTAAGCAGCTTTCTCTCACCATATGCTTTTGTGATACTGTCAAGTGTCAATATATTCATCGTTTAGGCACCTTTCGTTCATTCGCGTCTCACTCGGGCTTTTCTTCACATTCGCAGCATTTCCTGACATCCCCGCCCTCAAGTAGTCTAACACATTTCCACTGCACGGGCAATGAAAAAGCTGACAAAACCCGCATAAAAATGATAGGTAATTTCTCTCGGAATATAGTATGATAGATACAGGAGGTGACCGATGACAACCCAAAATACAAATCCCTCGAACCTATCCGTTATACAGGACATTATAAATCACATAGAAGATAATATGCTTCATAAGATAACACCTGTTACCATCGCAAAACAGTTCCTTATAAGCGATTCAACCCTGTCCACGCTCTTTAAAGCGTTATGCGGCATCACTGTTGCGGAATACATTCGCAATCGCAGGCTTACCCTTGCTGCCTCAGAGCTTTCTTCATCAAACCTTCCCATTTTGGATTTGGCTTACAAATACGGCTATGACACGCCGGAGGCGTTTACCAAGGCTTTTTCAAGGTTTCACGGTTTTCCGCCAAGTCTGGTAAGAAGAGGCTTCCCTGTATGCAAACGATTCGAACCCATAAAGATTGAAGTTACGGTGAGAGGCGGTTGGAAATCCGAGGCGCAACATGAAGCAGACTACGCATCGGTAACTCCACACCATCCTACCGAAGAGCGCCCCTGCACATCAACTCCCCCCTACACATGCATCCCCCGCTTCCCTTACCGGATTGACACAAACCACATGCAATATACCCGGGAATGGGAAACGCTCTGCTCTTTGGTTATGCAACTCTCCAAAAATCAAATCCTGTTTAAACTTGATGGAAAGACAATAATTTTCGCCCACGGTTTAGAGTTTCCTTTGGATAAAATCTGCCTCACCTTCAAATGGAAGGATGAACAGATTGTCAAGGACTTCTTTCACTCGAGCACTGCTACTAGGTGCACAAAGAATGGTTTCAAATATTTTGATGTCCTATATGAGGGGATGAAAATCAGATGTATGTTTTACGGAGACTGTCCAGGGGATGATACTGATGACTTCTTATACCGCAATACGGACCTTGTGCAGATAGATGACCTGCTTGTCCCGGTTCAGACCTTGGAATTCTACTATGGAAATGTTTCAAAAGACACAACTCATTATCAAATTGTGGAGGAATGGTTAAAAGAACATGAGAGATTATAGTAAACAAAACAAAAAAGCATGGGAATATTCGGCCTATGAATTCTGGCTTCAAAACGTCGGCCTTCCCACGGAGAGAGCTAAAATCGCCCTGCAAAATCCTACTAAAAATTTAAAGTGGCATACGCAATACTTTGACCACTTTGAAAATACACGCATCGCAAATATCTGCGGCTCCTGTGGCAAAAAGGCTGTTCCTCTGGCTCTGCTTGGAGCCGATGTCACTGTCTTTGATATCTCCGAAGATAACAGGCGTTATGCATTGGAATTTGCCGAAGCAGCCGGCACCACCATCGGATACGAGGTATGCGACGTTCTGGATATCGATATGACAAAGCATGGCAGTTCCTTTGATGTGGTGTTCATGGAAGGCGGAATTTTACACTACTTCCATGACTTAAACGAATTCATGCAAATCATGCGCACACTTCTAAAACCGGGCGGTAAAATGATTTGCAGTGATTTCCACCCTTTTAACAAAATCACCGACACCCTGGGAATGGAATGGCCCACTATGAATTATTTTTCCACTGAGATTTTCGAGGGCGAAATGGCGCATGCCCGGTTCTATGACCAAGAAAAACGCGCCCGGATGCCAAAATGCCTCTACCGCAAATATACTGTCAGCGAAATTATTAACGCTGTCATCGCAAGCGGCTTTACCCTGCAAAAATTTGATGAACATCCCAGCTGGGCCAATCCGAATCTGCCGGGAGAATTTACGATTGTAGCAGTCCTTCCACAATCCCCTTAATCCGGCACCAGTCCTCTATTTCTGCCTGCAGGGTCTTCTGACCCTGCTCGGTCAGTTTGTAATACTTGCGCATGGGACCCCCGGACTCGCTCCCCAGATAAACGATGGTATTCCCCTCCTTGTGCAGCCTGCGCAGAATGGCGTAAAAGGTACTGTCATTCACCTCCGGATACAGCACCTTCATCTCCTTCATCAGAGTATACCCATAGTAATCCTGTTTGGAAAGCTTATACAACAGACACATTTCCAAAATTCCCTTTTTTATCTGTGCATCCATGACAGGCTCCCTTCTTTCCTAAAAAACAGCACCCAAAAGCAAAGGAGAACCACCGCCGTCACGATACAGGGCGTACACACAAAAGCCATCGTTGAGATGTCCTCCATTCTCTTTAAATGCTTTAGATACAAAATCACACTGCATATCAGGGAAAGCAGCTCAATCACAATGAAAAATTGATGCGCCTTTCCCCTAAACAACTTCCACGCACAGGGAATCAGCAAAGCCATACCTATCACAATCACTGCAATTATGCCATAATACAAACACTTTCCTGCCACCTTCGGTTCAACTGCTTTTTCGCACAAATCAGGTATCACCCGCAATGTCCCTATCTGCAACAAAATCGCAACACTCCAAAATCCAGTCTGTGAAATAAGGAACGCTCTTTTTCTATCGGATACCTCTTTAGACCTTCCAAGATAATAATTACACCCTGACAGACTCCAGATTAGCATAGCTAAAAACACTATACCTACCCATGGCGCAGCTTCCACTCCAATGCAGAAATAGGAAACCGCCATAAGTACTACAGCGCATATCATCCCCAAAAACTTCCTTAAAAGGTTTCTAGACTGCTCCTTAGCCGGAATTGCCTGCGTTTCCATCATCTCCCGCACTAAATCACGGGGAGCACCATATCTGGCAACAAACTGCTCCTGCGTAAGCCCCTCCTCTTCAGCCGTCTCAAAGTACATGTCAAGTTCCTCTAAAACCTCTCTGATATCGCTCCCCTTAAATCTCCAAAACATCCTTTTTCGTATCTCTTGTAAGTATTTTTGCTTCATAATCCCCCTCCTTCCTTGTAACTTCATTATAATCAACTATTGTTCAATAGTCAATAGTATTGTGCATTAGTTTTTTTCTCACCCTTCACCTTCTTCATTTTTATCGGATATCCGCTCCCTTGAAGAACAAGCGGTGAAAGGAAACTCTTTTTATATATAGTAAACCTATTTTTTTCGTAAAGCCTTCTCGCCACATGGTTTTTCGAGAAAACTTCTATGTAATACGTTTGATACCCGGACAGCGCAAAGCAATATTCCAATAGCTTCGTCGCAATCCCCTTATTTCTCGCCGCTTTTGATGTGGCAAGAACGTCAATATAAAGATCCGTGTCCTCTTTTACAACCCGGCTTTGAAAAATAGCATTCATCTGTGCAGACACCATTTTACCTTTACCCTTTCCAAACAGCTCTATACATACTTCTAAAGGAAAGCGTACCGGGCGAACACGGTTCGTTGCTATTCCCACAAGCCCCAACACCTTATTTTCTTCCACATATGCCAACGTATAATCCGGATGTAACCCCTCAAGGAAGATACGTTCCAATTCTTCCTCTTTCTTGGAAAAGGTCATCAGATGTCCAAAGCCTTCTATCAAAATCCAAACAAGCTCCTGCTTCTGCACATCTGTCAGGTTGCCATACGATATTATTTCATATTGCTTCATCTACATATCATTCCTTTCACTTCATTCTTCTGTTATTCGCGGAATCAATGAGCCAACTCGCGTTCCAGAATTGTTTCATAAAATGCAATATCTTCACTAGCTCTCCTAAGTCCATACTCCAACATATATATTTGATAATCATATATATTCCGGATAACAGCCTCTAACATTGTTTCTTCCGAAACCTCTAAAAGTTGCTGTGCCAATACGGAGTCTTTGCTAATCTGTGCCACATTGCTTTCTATTACAGTATTTTTCGTATTTTCTACAAACTGATGAATCTGACAAAGCTTATCATACTCTATTCGCAAGTCATCTATATAGCTCTGTATAAATGCTATACGCTTTTCCTTTGATGCCATTCCAAGAAAAAAGAATTTACCCGCTTCCATGTTTTTCATTTTTTGAATATTCATAGGTGTTCCTATCCGCTCTTTGAAATAGACAACCCCTTTTACGGTAATACTATATTGTCTTTTCAGCGTATTATTCTCTACACTTTCGCTGACATCAATATATCCTCTATCCAGCAGTTTCTTAATCGTCGTTTGCATACTACCCAAGCTGTCACTGCAAACCGTCGAGAGAT
>CALYZQ010000057.1 GCA_945609985.1 uncultured Lachnospiraceae bacterium
TGCGGACAAACGGTTTTCAAGACCGCCTCGTTATGACCACTTCGATATCTCTCCATGCGTTCCGCTTTATCAGCGGCAAAAGTTATTCTAGCAAAAAGTAGCCTATCTGTCAACAACTTTTTACAACTTTTTTTATTTTTTAAATATTTAAAACAATTATGCTTTGGAAGCCAAAAAAGCCTCTGCCACAAGTAGGTCTTCAGGGGTGGTTATTTTGATGTTCCGGTATGAACTTTCTACCATTTTTACCTTAACATTTGTAAACATTTCTACCACGCTTGCATCATCTGTCACCATAATACCCTGCTCTCTTAACTTGGGTAATCTTTCATAAAGCCGCTCATAAGCTTCTCTAATTAACAGTGAATCAAATACCTGCGGTGTCTGTACATTCCAAACACTTTTTCTGTCCGGTGTCTGAATGGCAAAGATATTTTCATCCACAATTTTTACTGTATCTTTAGAAGGTACCGCTGCTACACACGCATGAAACTCTTTTACAGTTTTAAAGCTGCTCTTCAAAATCTCTTCCGTCAGAAAGGGTCTTGCTCCATCGTGAATAAAAATATATCCCTCTGTATTTGTTGTTTCCCGCAGCGCATTAGCGACAGAAGCATATCGTTCTTCTCCTCCTGCCACAATCTCTGTAACTTTATGAAAGGAATATTTCTCCACAATTTCCTTTTTAACATAAGGAATATCTCCCTCACCGGTTACCAATATACAGTCATCAATTATTTCAGACTGCTCCACCGCATTTAAGGCATACCATATTAACGGCTTCCCTCCAAGCATCATAAACTGCTTTGCCACATCACTTTTCATTCTGCTTCCGCTTCCTGCAGCCAAAACAATTGCAGTACATCTGCTCTTTACAGTGCTCATACTATCGCTCTCCAAGTTTCAAATTGGGTACGGCATTTAAATCATAACCGCTCCGCACGCCTTTTATATATTCATAATATCCCGCAACACCTATCATAGCTGCATTATCCGTACAGAAAATCGGCGAGGGATGATAAAAGCTTATGTTTTCTTTTGCACATGCTTCCTCAAGTGCCGCACGCAGGGATGAATTGGATGCCACGCCTCCGGCAATGGCAAATTTATCATAACCGCATTCCTTTACCGCATGAATAGAATGCTCCACCAGTACATCAATAACTGCTTTTTGGAAAGAAGCAGCTACATCTGCCTCACAGATTGTCTCGCCCTTCATCTGACAGCCGTTTAAATAATTCAGCACTGCCGATTTCAGACCACTGAAGCTGAAGTCGTATTCGTTCTCTGCAACCTTTGCTCTGGGGAACGGTATTGCATCAGGATTCCCTTCCTTGGAAAGTTTGTCAATCTTGGGTCCTCCGGGATATCCCAGACCGATTGCACGTGCCACCTTGTCAAAGGCTTCACCCGCCGCATCATCTCTGGTGCGTCCGATGATTTCATATTCGCCATAATCCTTCACTACTATCAGGTGGGAATGTCCGCCCGAAGCCACCAGACATACAAAAGGAGGCTCCAGATCCTTGTTTTCTATATAATTTGCACTGATATGTCCCTCAATATGATGGACTCCTACCAGCGGAATCCCTGTCGCAAAGCTGATTGCCTTTGCCGCAGATACGCCCACCAAAAGAGCCCCTACAAGACCGGGGCCATAAGTAACTGCTATCGCGGTAATATCCTTCAGTGTAACGCTTGCCTCCTTAAGGGCTTCTTCAATCACCTGATTAATCTTTTCAATATGCTTTCTGGATGCAATCTCCGGCACCACTCCGCCATATATGGTATGTAACTCAATCTGGGAGGAAATCACATTGGATAAAACTTCCCTTCCATTCCTTACCACGGAGGCTGCGGTCTCATCACAGGAGCTCTCTATAGCTAATATTAATATATCTTCCATTTTTCACATCTCACTTTTCTTCTTTTCCCACAGTCACATTGTCTGCCTGGGTCCAGCCATATATCTTCCATCGCTTCTGCTCGTCCTTACGTAACAGATAAACAGTAATGGAATACTTCTTTTCTCCTCCGTCAATGACATTATAACCGCTCTGTAATCTGGCAAATTCAAAACCGTCTTCCGTGAAAAAGTCCACATTGGTACTGGCCGCCACGGCAGAACCGGTAATTTTACGCTTGGCATTTTTGTATTCCTGTATCTCTGCGCCAAGCCGCATCATATAAGTCCCCAATTCGTTCTGCTCTAAAAGCTCCGCATCATACAGTTCTCTTGCCCGATGCCCTAATTCATCAAACTCCGCATCCGAATATTCTTCATTATAAAGACACCTGAGGATATCGTTGTAATATTTTACCACTTCCTTCGGTGTGGGAGGATAATCTGTATTCATATTTCTGTTTAGTACATCTTGTACTGCAGTCATCTGTGTGTCCGTATCGCTTTCTCTGCTACGGCCGGATAAATACGCAAAATATCCCACCATAATCGCAATCAGACATATGACAATAACCGCTGTCCTGGTCGTAGACTTTTTCATGCCTTGTACCTAGTCCTCTTCAAATTGTAACTCCACGGTTCTGCCATCCTTGGCGGCAACAGCTCCCGGGAAAATTTTCTTTACGTCATTCATGTACTGCTCAGGATGCATCAGAGAGGGACTGTAATGCGTAAGCCACAAACTTGGCACCTGCGCTTCTTTTGCAATTTTTGCTGCCTCATACATGGTCATATGCTTGTGCTCTCTTGCCTTTGCAAGCTTTTCAGGTTCTCCGTACATACCTTCCAAAATCAACAAATCGGAATCCTTGGCATTTCTCACTATACTTTCAGTAGGACGGGTATCCGTGCAGTACGTTACTTTAAGTCCCTTTCGCACATCGCCCAAAACCATGTCCGGCGTAAAGCACCTGCCGTCTTCCTCAATGACTTCGCCCTTCTGCAGTCTGCTCCAGAACTTCATGGGAATTTCCTGAGCCAATGCCCTGTCCTTGTCAAACTTACCTGCTCTGCTTACAGAAAGGCTATATCCATAGCATACCACATTATGGTTCACCTTAAAAGCTTTGATAGAAAATCCGTCAAAAGAAAATGTCTGTTCACTGTCTGTAATCTCTACACACTGAATTTCAAAGGGAAGTTCAGGGGCAATCACCCGCAAAGCACTAACTACCTTTGCAAGTCCCTTAGGACCAATCAAAAGAAGCGGCTTCTTACGCTCCGCATTGCCCATGGTAAGTAACATCCCCGGAAGTCCGCTGATATGATCCGCATGATAATGAGTAAAACAAATGATATCTATGGGGTTAGGGCTCCAGCCCTTTTCCTTCATGGCAATCTGGGTACCCTCCCCACAGTCAATCAATATACTTTTTCCATTGTAACGCATCATCAGGGAAGTGAGCCATCTGTAAGGCAGCGGCATCATCCCTCCCGTTCCAAGCAAACAAACATCCAACATTCTCTTTTTCCATGCTTTCCAGACTTATTGTCTTACTCTATAACAATTCGTGATTTGTAGTCACTTCCACCGGTATCCTAAAACGGGACACCATTTTATCATAGCATTCCTCGCACAAATCAAATTTGTGTCTGACACCGTCTTTACTGCTGAAATATCCGAAGGCATAATCCACACTAAAGCTGCCTTCCTTCAGATATCCCTGTTCTATTTTCAATTCTCTTTCACATTGATTGCAAATAATTTTATTCGCCTCTCGCATTTTATCCTCCATCCTTACTACTGTACATAACAATATCATAAGTATACAGGAAAAAAGCCCCGGGGGCCGTGGTAATTCTTCCCCAAAAAGGAAATGGCTACCTCTTCCACATAATATTGGCATCCTCTGTGGGCTTTTCGTAAAAATTAGGGCGGATTCCTTCAGAAACAAAGCCCAGCTTCTCATACACATGTATGGCCGATGCATTGCTGACTCGCACCTCCAGAGTGTACGCTGTAACTCCCAGGGAATCCCCTTCCTCCAAAAGCCTCTCAAGCAGTGCCGTGGCAATTCCCTGTCCACGGAATTTCTCCGCCACCACCACATTGTCAATATTGCCTTCGTTACAGATATTGGTCATACCGCAGCAGCCTGCAACTTCTCCGTCAACCTCTGCCACATAATAAACACAATAATCTCTCGTAAGAAGTGCCGCAAAATCTTCGGCAGACCACGGCATACTAAAGGATGCTGACTCAATAGCGCTTAACGGCTCCACATCTTCTTCTGTTAATTTTCTGATAATCAATTTGTCTGACATCATAAAGCTGCTTCCCGTTCCCGCTCTGCCTGACTTTTACGCAAATACTCCGGCTGATGCTGTGCAGCACTGACCGTTTTACCCTGCGCAAAATAAATTGCACCTAATGCCGCCACGCTGGCAGCGCGCTGGCAATTGTTGCTTGCAGGTGCAAAACTATAGGGAACACAAACCATTTCACTGATGGCTGCTTTATAAACCGGAACGCCATCTCCCAGGAAGATAACCTCTCTTCCCAGTGCATTTAGTTTCTCTGCAATTTCACCGATATCGATGGCGCACTGCTCCTCTACCACCTGCAGTCTGTATTCCACCCCATCTCTTACGAATTCATAAACACCTGTATATACCTGATTTCTGCGGGCATCCATCAGAGGACATATCAGCTTGTCCGTTCCGCAAAGATTGTACGCAAGTCCTTCTAATGTAGGCACTTCAACGAGTGGCTTATCCAGCGCAAGTCCTAAACCTTTTGCAGTAGCTGCACCGATTCTAAGGCCCGTAAAGGAACCGGGGCCTGCCGCAATTGCAATGGCATCGATACTTTCCATATCCAAATCTATCATCTCCCTAAGCTCTGCCAACATGGGCAAAAGTGTCTGGGAATGTGTCTTTTTATAATTCGTGGTGTATTCCGCAAGCAGAACATTGTCTTCCACAATTGCTACACCTGCCACCAGTCCGGAACTGTCCAAACCTAATATTTTCAAAGTGTTACCTCCGTGTCACTCGATTTCCTCTATAGTTATTTTACGATAATCAAAGCCCTTTTCCAAGTCCTTTTCTATGGTAATCCTGCTATAATGACCCGGCAAAATCTCTTCAATCAAATTGGCCCACTCAATCAGGCACAAGCCTTCACCGTAAAAGCAATCCTCATAACCGATTTCTTCCATCTCTTCCACATCACCGATGCGATATACATCAAAGTGATAAAAAGGCATCCTTCCCTCGTCATAAATCTGCACAATGGTAAAGGTAGGGCTGTTTACCGGCTCAGTAATGCCAAGTCCCCTGGCCACACCCTGAGTAAAAACGGTTTTACCCACGCCTAAATCACCAATCAGGGTATACACCTGTCCCGGTGTACTTTCTCTTCCTATTCTCTCACCAAAGGCAAAGGTTTCCTCGGGTGACATTGTCTCTATTACTTCTTTTATCATACCAAACCGCCTTTTTACATTCTGATTTTCACTTTTGCCGGAGGCATGTGGGTTGAAATCATTTCAATTACATAGGGGGTTTTATCGCCCATCTCCCGCTTGGGGAAAATCGTAGCATTCACTCTGGAGGTATAGACAATAATACTTCTGGGTGTGGAAACTGCCTTCACCATATTCTCCCAGCTCTGTCCCTCACTGAGCTCCCCCTGTGAAACAGTGATACCATCCTCATCCAATACATAATGAAGGGTTTCCTTAAACGCAGGGTTATTTAGTACCTGCTGCTTGCTCTTTAAAAACAATGTCCACGGCAGATACAAAAGCAGGACAATACCCGCAATCAGAAAAATCCATTGTTTGGAGACAAGTCCCACAATCACTGCAATGGCTCCTACACAGCTTCCCAAAATACCGCTGGAACCATTGTAGGTGTGCATTAACATATAGTCGTACAAATCTCCGGAGTTAATCTTTATATCCAATTCTACCATAATCTTACTATTTCTTTCCTTTCAATATTTAAGCGGGACACCACAAGTTTCCCCGATAAATTCAAAAAGCACCCACATACTGTAGGTGCTTTGATTATATGTTTTTTGAGCCAAAAAAGCAAGTCGTAAATTTGTCCGCATACTTACTTATTGTGACCGAATTTAATAATGGGGCTTATGGATTTATAAATAAGTAATGTCACAACAGAGGATGCCGCACCCTTAATCAGATTCAAAGGTGCCACACAGGCTACCACAAAGCTGATGATACTACCTTCGCTTACCAGAGGATTTACCTTTACACCCATTCCTAATATAGTATCCAAAGGCATACCATACAGTTTTGAAAATGCCGGTAAAAGATAAATTGCATTAAATGCAGTGCCGAATACAGTTAATATCAGGGTTCCTGCGATACATGACACAATGGCACCCTTTTTATTTTTGCAGAAAGCATAAATTGCAGAAGCAGGGATGATAAAGCTACATCCCACCACAAAGTTTGCGAACTCACCTACAAAAGCAGTGGTGGTTCCGTCGGTAAGTAAATTCAGCAAGATTTTAATAAACTCCATCATCACACCGATAGCCGGACCGAAAGCAAATGCTCCGATTAAAATAGGAAGCTCACTAAAGTCAAGCTTGTAAAAATTCGGCGCAAAAGGCAGGGGAAACTCAAACAACATCAAGATGGTTGCAATTGCGGAAAACATGCCGGTCATCGCAATTTTTCTGGTGGTGAAGATGGGTTCCTTTACCCCTCTCTTTTTCTGTGCCAATTTCTCAAGCAATACTGCTACCGCAAACAGGGCTACAATAATCGCTAAAAACATCAGTACAAAGCTTAGGTTGTCAGTTACGTTTTGAAACAATTCTTTCATTTCTTTTTCCTCCAAAAATATAATTTTGGAAAATTCTTCTGCGTTGCCTGTCGTACAAGCCATATATCATATAATATGAAAAACCCCGAATCCTTGCGAATTCGGGGTAAATATGTACACAGACGAAGCTCCTTAAGGGAATACTCCCGTAAGGCTTTGCTTTCTTCTTTCATCCAGACTTTACTGTTGGTCCCGGAGTCACACCGGGTCAGCCATAAAAACAAACCGTTTTTACAGGTCGCGGACTTTACCGCCAGTAGGGAATTTCACCCAACCCCGAAGAATTTTCTATTAACAGTACTGATATTACTCCTTTGTTAAAGAAATGTCAATACCTTGTCTGCTATTTATTGCTTCTGAATTTTCATGGTAAGACCGATTCTCTTCTTGGGCACATCCACGGTAAGTACCTGCACATCCACTACATCACCTACGCTGACAGCCTCCAAGGGATGCTTGATATAGCGGTCGGTAATCTGGGAAATATGCACTAGTCCGTCCTGATGCACACCAATGTCCACAAACACACCAAAATCAATGACATTGCGGACGGTTCCCTTTAAAATCATACCGGGCTTCAAGTCCTTCATATCCAACACATCACTGCGAAGAATGGGTTTGGGCATATCATCTCTGGGGTCGCGGGCAGGCTTTTCTAACTCCTTCAAAATATCAGTCAAGGTAATTTCACCGATACCAAGCTCTTCTGCCAACTGCTTCTTATTCTGAACGCGCTTCTCCAAAGCAGATACTGTTGCAACACTGCTTCCGGTTGACTGTGCGGGAGCTGCTTTGCTCTTTGCAGAAGCTTCCTGCACCATAGTCATGTCCTTCATAGCTGCCGCTAAAGCCTTACCCATGGCAGTATTGGTGTTGCGGATTTGAATAGGCTTTGCACCGCGGTCGCGATTTTGCTTCGCAGGCTTACTCTCTGCGGCATTTGTGGTACCTGCTGCTTTCGTGCTTCCCTGCGCCGCTTTCTTCTGTGCTTCTCTGATATCCTCCATGGTAAGTCCCAGCTTATCCATCAGCTTCCACGCCGCTTCATAAGACTCCGGATGTACACTGGTGGCATCCAGAGGATTGTCTCCATCCGTAATACGCATAAAACCTGCGCACTGCTCATATGCCTTAGGGCCAAGCTTTGCCACCTTCAAAAGCTGCTTTCTGTTGGTAAAACGTCCGTTTTGTTCTCTGTAATCTACAATATTCTTTGCTATGGTCTTATTGATACCGGAAATGTACTCAAGCAGGGATGCGGAAGCGGTATTCAGGTCAACACCCACCTTATTTACACTGTCCTCTACCACACCATTTAAAGCATCGCTCAATTTCTTCTGATTCATATCATGCTGGTACTGACCCACACCGATGGATTTGGGATCAATTTTTACAAGTTCAGCCAAGGGATCCTGCAATCTGCGGGCAATGGAAGCCGCACTTCTCTGTCCTACATCAAATTGAGGGAACTCTTCTGTAGCAAGCTTACTAGCTGAATATACGGACGCACCCGCCTCATTTACGATTACATACTGTACCGGTCTGTCCAATTCCTTAAGAAGCTCCACAATTACCTGCTCTGATTCTCGTGATGCAGTACCGTTACCGACAGATATTAAATCTACATTATACTTTTTGATAATTTTCTTTAACTCTGCTTTGGATTCTTCCACCTTATTCTGGGGTGCTGTGGGGTAAATCACCTTGGTATCCAATACCTTACCGGTGGGGTCAACCACTGCCAGCTTACATCCTGTTCTGAACGCCGGGTCCCAGCCAAGCACCACTTTTCCTGCAATAGGGGGTTGTAACAAAAGCTGCTCCAAATTCTTGCCGAATACATTGATGGCACCATCCTCCGCCTTCTCAGCAAGGTCATTTCGAATCTCTCTTTCAATGGCAGGCGCAATCAATCTGTCATAACTGTCAGCTACAATTTCCTGCAAAATCGGGGTTGTGTAGGGATTTTCTGACGTAATTGTCTGTTTTTCCAAATAACGTACAATTCTGTCAATCGGGGCATTGACTTTTACAGTCAATACTTTCTCTGCTTCACCACGGTTTAGCGCCAACACACGATGGCCTGCAATCTTCTTTACAGGTTCCTCAAAGTTGTAATACATCTCATAGACGCTCTCCGCCTTTTCATCCTTTGCGGTACTCGTCACGGTTCCTTCTTCCATAGTTGCATTACGGATATAAAGCCTGTAATCCGCCTCATCGGAGATTGCTTCCGCAATAATATCCTTTGCTCCCTGTAAGGCTTCCTGTGCAGTAGCCACTTCCTTTTCCTCAGAAATGTATTTTGCCGCCTCTTCTTCTACGGGTTCTGTAGCACTCTGCGCCAGAATATATTCTGCCAGACCGTCCAGTCCCTTTTCCTTTGCCACACTTGCCCTTGTTTTTCTTTTGGGACGATAGGGACGATACAAATCCTCCACAACTACCAGGGTCTGGGCTGCTAATATCTTCTCTTTTAATTCATCGGTCAGCTTGCCCTGCTCCTCAATACTGTTTAATACCTGCTCCTTCTTCTCTTCCAGATTGCGCAGATACACAAGTCTTTCGTGCAGATTACGCAGCTGCTCATCATTTAAGGAGCCTGTTGCCTCCTTACGATAACGGGAAATGAAAGGGATGGTATTCCCCTCATCAATCAACTTTACTGCTGCCTCCACCTGCCATTTTTCTACCTGTAATTCTTCTTTTAGCTTTAATAAAATATCCATTGTACACTCCTGTTTATCGGTGCGGTTTCTTCGCACTGACTTATTTTTGTTGCCACTTTGTATTATACCTATAATAACAGTTGTTTTCAAACATTTTTCATAAATTTCACAGTATATTTATTTGCTAAATCAGCCAAAAAATGATACAGTACAAGTATAGGAGGATTTATCAATGGATTATAATTCTTACAGCAACGATTATGCACATAAATACAGTGGTTTTTCCATAGCCTCCATGGTACTGGGTATTCTATCCATCCTCACCTGGTGTACGGGAATCCTTCCGCTTGGTCTGGGTGGTTTGGGAATTTTATTCGCCATGCTTACCCATAGAAGCAAGAGCGGTATGCCGTCATTAAGTAAAGCCGGGCTTGTTCTTTCCTGTATCGGAATAGCGTTCGGCATCCTGATTACGCTGATGGTGGTTATAAACTTTATCATCCCCATGTACACAGATCCTAACTTTTATCAGGAAATGAATGAATATTATAAGAACTTTTACGGTATCAGCTTAGATGAACTGATGAGTGTCTATCAGAAGGGAGGTTCCTTATGATGAATTTCAGCATACAACCTGTAAACACTTATTCTACACCGCTTATCGGTGCCAGCCGTGAGGCACACACTCCGGGTGTAAAACCGCAGAATCCTTCCGAGGATGCTAAGAAGCTTCCCGGACAAATTGATGAAAACAAACAAAACGCTCCCGACACAGAGTGTCAGACCTGTGAAAACCGCAAATATCAGGATGGCTCCGATGAAATGGTCTCCTTTAAGAGTGCTGCCCACATCTCACCGGAAAGCGCAGGAAGTATAGTACGCGCTCACGAGCAGGAGCATGTGCGCAATGCTTATGCAAAAGCTGCCACTGACAACGGCAAGGTTATTTCTGCCAGCGTCACACTTAAGACCGCCATCTGTCCGGAATGCGGTCGTTCTTATGTTTCCGGCGGCACTACACATACTCAGATAAAATATTACAACGAAGAGAATCCTTATCAGAAGGAACTCAAAAGCGCGGACCATTCCAAATACAGCGGCATGAATGCAGACTATAGCTTATAACAATCGGAGAATTACTTACATGAATCACTATAAACCAAGAACTGAATTAAAAGACTGCGCAAAAGATATTTTAACAGGCAAATACGTCACCACCATCTTGATGCTCTTTATGAGGGGCATGTTTGTTATGTTTCTTACCAACATCTCCCTCTCCTTAAGCAGACAGTTTACTGTTACACTTTCCCGCATGACGGGTGCCGAAAACAGCATCCTCATCACCGGCGTAGCTCTGTTGATTTCCCTACTCGCCTCCATACTCTCAGCGGTATTTAACGTAGGATTTACCCTGTTTTTCTTAAATCTTGCATGTAACAAGCCAGTAAATCCATTTTATCTGTTTTACGGCTTCCAGCAGGACTTCGGCAAATCCTTTGGCGTCTCCGCGGTTTTGGTATTGGTAGATACCATATGTTTTGCGCCCTTTGACATTATTACCAATCATATTTCACAGACGCATACTTTAAACGCTCCCTGGATGCCTGCCATGGTTATCGCACTGGCAATCGGTTTCGTAGTGCGCATCCCGCTTTCCCTTGGACTTTCGCAGTGTTATTTTTTGATGTTGGACTTCCCGAATTATAGCATTTCACAAATACTCAAATTGAGCTTCCGTGTTATGAAAGGGCATAAAAAGAGATTGTTTCTGATTGAATTAAGCTTCCTTCCCCTGATGCTTATCAATGTATTTAGCTGGGGAATCGGCGGGCTTTGGCTGACTCCGTATATGAATATGGTGCATACATTGTTTTTCCTGGATTTGATGAATCCGAAGAAGGAAATGTAAGTGATTATAGTATAGAAAAGCGGCTGCCGCGCAATTGCGGAAGCCGCTTCCTTTGTGTAAGCGGAGCCCAAGGGGGATACCATGGTTTTGTGATTCTGTGTTACGGATGGGAATTTTCTAAGCATTGCGTTTCTGTACAGACTCCTTTCGGGGCGGCATGCATGATGCATCCATGCACAAGCATGCCTAAAACGCTCATCCGTGAGCGTTTTTCCCTATGTTATCAAGCGCAATGCTTGAAAATGCAACCATCCTCCACAACGAACAAAAACCATGGTATCCCCCTCTGTCTCCGCCTATACAAACACCCTGCCGATTCCCGGCAGGGTGCGTTCTACGAATTATTAAAATTCCAACATATCCCATACTTATCAATCAAGCTGCCGCATACATCTGCATTCTCAGAACTAACAAACGGCTTATTCAGCTTTGCTCCAACGCTTAACTTCCGAAAGCTGTCTTGTAAGTATTCCTTGTCCTTATCACTGAAATTCAAAATCGGATTATAAAGCATCTGATAAAACAGAAGTTGTTTCGAATCGTATTCATACAAATCATGCACTGCTGAGTTCATACTGTCTCTCAGTTTTATTGCATATTTCCTGCCGTCATCGGTAAATTCCAACAGGGCATTGTAAATCTTGTCTTTTCCTTTCACCGTATCAGCATATGGAGTTTCTGCATACCGTACTACTTCTGTAGCAATAATGTCAAATGCATTTTCATAATATGCAATCACATCGGCACAAAATCCATCAAATTCCAAGCAATAACAGATTCCTGTTTCCGTATCGTATTCATATGACCATCTGATTCCGTATTTATCAGGGTATTCTCCGAGCCTTAATTCCTCAAAACTTCTCTCATCGCCATACAGCTTCCGAAACCCGACGTTGGGCATTTCCTTATAGTTCCTTACCATAACAGAAGCATCCGGAAATACCGATGCATAAAAATCCAATACTTCCTTACACTGCCCACCATATTCCGTTCCTACTGAAAGAAGCATTTATACCTCCCTATTTTCCCCTGCCACACTCAGCCACTTCAAATAACCATTGATAAACGGATCCAATGCGCCGTCAAGCACTGCATCTGCATTGCCGGATTCCACATCCGTACGCAAATCCTTTACCAGCTTATAGGGCTGTAGTACATAGGAGCGAATCTGATTACCCCAGCCGATATCCTTTACCTCGCCACGGATGTCGGAGAGCTTCTCTACATTTGCTTCCTGCTTCAACAAATACAGCTTTGCCTTCAGCATCTGCATTGCCTTGTCCTTGTTCTGGAACTGGCTTCGCTCGTTCTGACACTGTACCACCGTACCCGTAGGAATATGGGTGATACGGATAGCGGAGGAGGTCTTGTTGATATGCTGTCCACCGGCACCACTGCTTCGGTAGGTGTCGATACGCAAATCCTTCTCATCAATCTCTACATCCAAATCCTCTTCAATATCCGGCATAACATCTAAAGACACAAAGGAGGTCTGACGCTTACCCTGAGCATTAAAGGGAGAAATACGCACTAGTCTGTGCACGCCCTTCTCCGATTTCAGATAACCATAGGCATTGATGCCGTTGACCTGGAAAGTCACTGACTTAATACCGGCTTCATCGCCGTCCAGATAGTCCAAAACCTCCAGTTCAAAGCCCTTGCGCTCCGCCCAGCGGGTGTACATACGATAAAGCATGCTGCACCAATCACAGCTCTCCGTACCGCCTGCTCCCGCGTTCAGCTTGAGTATGGCGTTATTCTTGTCGTACTCACCGGAAAGCAGGGTGCCAATGCGCAGCTCCTCAAATTCCTTTACAAAAGAATCCAACTCTTCCCTGATTTCAGCCACCAGAGACTCATCATTCTCCTCGTAGCCCATCTCAATCAAGGTTAGGATATCATCGTACTGGGTAAAAAGCTTATTGCATTCACCCACAGTATCCTTCAGATTCTTCAGTTCTTTCATTTTCATATTGGAGCGGTCCGGGTCATCCCAAAATCCCGGTGCTTCCATTTCCATCTCTAATTCTTCAATCCGCTTTGACTTGTTAGCCAGGTCAAAGTGAATCCCTCACTTCCGCTAATGGAGTTTCGTAGGTCAATATTTCTGTTTTCATCTGGTCTAATTCTACCACTTGCGTCACCTTCTTTCCTTATATTCTTTTTATGCGTTAAGGCAGGAGAAGAAGCAAGGCGTGTGGCTACCATGGTATCCACTCCTCACTTCTCCTCCCGCCTATCTCATAAACTGATTAACCAAATTATGCCTTCCTGCCGCAGCACTGCTTATACTTTCTGCCGCTTCCGCAGGGGCAGGGAGAATTGGGATACACCTTGGCATCACTTCTCTTGACAGGTGCTTTAACTGAGGAATCATCCCTATTTGTGCCGGTGATTTTCACCTGTTGCTCACGCTCAATCTTCTGTTCCAACCTTACATGGAACATCAGACGAACAGTCTCTTCACGGATATTCTGAGTCATTTCATCAAACATATCGTAACCGCTCATCTTATATTCCACAAGGGGATCCTTCTGACCGTAGGACTGCAATCCGATACCCTGACGGAGCACCTCCATGTTGTCGATATGTTCACACCACTTTCTGTCGATAACCTTAAGCAGAATCACACGCTCTAATTCTCTGATGGTCTCCGGCTCTGCAAACTCTGCTTCCTTGGTCTCGTAAAGCTTGACTGCCTCTTCCTTCAGCTGCTGCTTTAAGCCATTCTTCTTGGGTTTCTGCACGCGTTCAGGTGTAATAGGCTGCAAAGGTATGGTGGGAAGAAGCAGGGTATTGAGTTCATTGTAATCCCATTCCCTGTAATCCACATCATCATTGATACTGATATCTACACAATTCTCTGCAATGTCCGTAATCATCTTGTAAATAACATCTCGCATACTTTCGCCGTTCAATACGCGATTACGCTCTTCGTAGATAATCTCACGCTGCTCGCTCATAACGCGGTCATATTCCATAACATTCTTACGGATACCGAAGTTGTTATTCTCAATTCTCTTCTGGGCAGATTCGATGGCGTTGGTCAGCGCCTTATGCTCAATCTCCTGTCCCTCAGGAATACCCAGAGCATTAAACATGGCAATCAGTCTGTCAGAACCAAACAGTCTCATCAGCTCATCTTCAAGGGAAATATAAAATCTGGACTCACCGGGGTCTCCCTGACGTCCGGAACGACCACGCAGCTGATTGTCAATACGTCTGGACTCATGACGCTCTGTACCGATAATCTTAAGACCTCCTGCTGCCTTTGCCTCTGCATCCAGCTTGATATCCGTACCACGACCTGCCATGTTGGTAGCGATGGTAACTGCACCATGGATACCGGCATCCGCTACTATTTCAGCTTCCTTCTCATGGAACTTCGCATTCAATACATTATGCTTAATGCCGCACTTGGTAAGAATACGGCTCAATTCCTCACTGGCCTCGATGGTGATGGTACCTACAAGCACAGGCTGTCCCTTAGCATGAGCCTCCTCAACCGCCATCACAATAGCTTTCAGCTTCTCTGCCTTTGTCTTATATACCGCATCCTGATGATCGACACGTGCAATGGGCTTATTGGTAGGAATTTCCACTACATCCATGCCGTAAATCTCACGGAACTCATTCTCCTCGGTAAGTGCGGTACCGGTACCGCCACACTTCTTTGCAAACAGGTTAAAGAAATTCTGGAAGGTAATGGAGGCACTGGTCTTACTTTCCCTCTGAACCTTTACGCGTTCCTTTGCCTCAATCGCCTGATGCAGACCGTCCGAATAACGACGTCCCGGCATAATACGTCCGGTAAACTCATCTACTATCAGAATCTGATCATCCTTTACCACATAATCCTGATCCCTGAACATCAGATTGTGTGCACGAAGTGCAAGGATAATCGTATGCTGAATCTCCAAATTCTCAGGATCTGCAAAGTTCTCGATATGGAAGAAACGCTCTACCTTTGTAACACCTGCCTCGGTAAGGTTGATTACCTTGTCCTTCTCGTTTACGATAAAATCTCCTGTCTCCTCCTGCACAATACCCATGATGGCATCCATCTTGGATAAATGCTTCATATCATCTCCTCGCTTAAGCTGTCTTGCCAGCAAATCACACATCTCATAAATTGCTGTAGACTTGCTGCTCTGTCCGGAAATGATAAGAGGAGTTCTCGCCTCATCAATCAGTACAGAGTCCACCTCATCGATGATACAGAAATTCAAGTCACGAAGCACTCTCTGCTCCTTGTACATCACCATATTATCACGCAGATAGTCAAAACCAAGCTCATTGTTGGTTACGTAGGTAATATCACATTTATAGGCCTTCTGACGCTCTTCGGAGTTCATGCTGTTAAGTACCACACCGACCGTCAGACCAAGGAATTCATGTACCTGTCCCATCCACTCGGCATCACGCTTTGCCAGATAGTCATTTACGGTAACCACATGCACACCCTTGCCGGTCAGCGCATTCAGATATGCGGGAAGCAAAAAGGTCTGGGTCTTACCTTCACCGGTCTTCATCTCCGCGATACGGCCCTGATGCATAACGGTACCACCGATTAACTGTACACGATAGTGCTCTGTATTCAGCACTCTTCTCGCCGCCTCTCTCACAAGAGCATATGCCTCCGGCAATAAATCATCCAAAGTCTCCCCTTCCGCAAGACGCTTCTTAAACTCATCAGTTTTTGCTTTCATCTGCTCATCGGTAAGCTCCATCATGGCAGGTCTTAAAGACTCAATCTTATCGACTATGGGCGTAATCTTCTTCAACTCTCTTGTACTGTGTGTTCCAAATATTTTCTCAATAATTTTCATATATCTTCCTTACCCATCCGTACATGAAAACATGTACTTTTTTACATAATATATCCCTTATTGTAACAGATTTACAACATATATTCAACAATAAGGTGTTTTCAAGGTATTAACAATTTGTAAAGAATATGTTAAGTTTGACATCTTTGTCGAAAATAAGTATAATTTAGATAAAACTACTGATTTGGAGGACACATGAGGAGATT
>CALYZQ010000058.1 GCA_945609985.1 uncultured Lachnospiraceae bacterium
AACAGACCCTTATAGGGTCAGAGCAAACCACCGGCTAAGCCGGTGGTGCTGATTTTCTACTTATTCATTTTATAAGGTAAATCTGCGGGGTATCCGCCCTTTAGCTTCTGCATGCCGCGCTGAATGGCGTCTTTGGAATTTTTCCAATCGGCATCCTGATTGCGGTAGTCGAATTTTTCCACCATCCATGCCACGTCATCAAAGAGACGTTCCATATTGCTTTCCATGAGGGGCATTACCAGCTTGTAGAAGCCTTCTTTTTCCCTGTCAGAAAGCTTAGTGTCTGCGCCGGTACACAAATCCTTAAAATGGGAGAGGCAGAAGCCCTTGCTTGCAGCCACCTTATCGTAGAAATCCTTGTCCTGCTTAAACAGATAAAAGAAAGTGTCCATATAGCGGTCGTAGGTGTCTTTATAATGCTTGCAAATGTAGCAGGAATCCTCCTTTGCCTGAATCCAGTTTACAATAGAATTGCTGCTATCCGCAGACTTGGAGAACATTTTGAAGGAAGATTTACCGGGAGTAAAGCCGGAAAACTGCTGCTTCATCTCGCGGATCATACGCATATAGTGAGTCTTCAATATCCAGGCATTGCCCAGAGTATTGCCGTAATCAAACATTTTCTTGAAGTGAGGGCGACAAAAGCCTGCCTTGTCGGTCATGTCGCGGATATCAGCCTCCATATAGGAGGAACCTGCACCCAGTACAAAATCCAGTAAATCCTGTTCAATGCTTCTTTCAATATAGCAAAAAGGGCATTCATCCTTTGCATCAACTGCCTCGTTAAGAGGGATGGTGTAAAGCTGTTCTTTCATAAGAGCTGTTTCCTTTCGTGAAATTCTTAGACTACATATATTTTAATCCAAAGGTGAGAAAAATACAATGTTTATGTGCATATGGTAAAGTAGGGTATTATAAGGAGGCAATATGAAAATCATTGATATGCACTGTGATACGATTTCAGAGCTTTTAAAGAAAAATCGCATTGGGCAAGCGGAATCCCTTCTTCAGAACACCGGTCATGTAGACCTTGTAAGAATGCAAAAGAGTGGCTATTTGCTACAAAATTTTGCGCTGTTTGTGAATCTGGCGGCCGGTGAAAATCCTTGGCAGGAGGTTTGTGAGTTATATCAGCTTTATGAGGAGGAAGTATGTAAAAACAGTGATTTGATTGCTCCGGTCTATTGTTATCAGGATATTGCAAAGAATGAAGCATCTGGAAAGATGTCAGCTATGCTTACGGTGGAAGAAGGCGGTGTGTGCGGGGGAGAAATAGAGAAACTTCATGAGTTGTATGCTATGGGGGTACGCATGCTTACCCTTACATGGAATCACCCCAATGAGTTGGGTTATCCTAATAAGCAGGCCGGTGGTCTTACAGAGGTTGGTAGAGCCTTTGTGGCAGAAATGGAGCGGATTGGTATGATTGTGGATGTGTCCCATCTATCGGATGCAGGCTTTTATGATGTGCTTTCGGTTGCAAAAAAGCCCTTTGTGGCAAGTCATTCCAATGCAAGGGAGATATGTACCAGTGCCCGTAATTTGACTGATGATATGATACGGGAACTGGCTGGGGCAGGAGGTTGCATGGGGCTTAATTTCTATGCACATTTTCTGAGAACGATTTCGGCGGGAGAAAAGAATCCCGGAACCATTAAGGATGTGGTACGTCATGCCAGACATATTGTAAATGTTGGTGGAATCGAGGTGCTTGGAATCGGTAGTGATTTTGATGGTATTGACACTCATGAAGAGTTGCCGGGCGTTCAGAGCATGGAACTTTTGTGGGATGCTTTGCATAAATCAGGTTTCACGCAGGCGCAATTGGATAAAATATTCTGTGGTAATGTACTTCGGGTGTACAGAGCCATATTATAAAAGTGTCATAAATAATTCATATTCTATTGACACACTTAAAGGGATTTTATATAATGTGCTTAAGAAAGCAGGTGGTGTATATGGATTATACCAAGTATCCGTTAAGCGGCAAGTATTATACGGGAGCTGAGCGCAAAAAGGGAATCGCGATTCGCGGTGTTCCATTCATAGTGAAATATGCCAAGGAATCTCCTTTGGGTATGACTTATAGTCATGTGTCAGAGTATCTGGGCTCCCATTTGTTTGCGGACGCGGGCTTTTTGACACAGGAGACCATGCTTGGAACCTGTGATGGAAAACCGGTTGTAGTGCTGAAGGATTTCATCGGAGAAGATGAAACTTTCGTGCCCTTCAATGATGTGGGAGACAGTTCTCTTGAACAGGACAAGGAGCGTTATCAGTACTCCTATGAAGATATTATGCAGATGATTTGTGATAACACCAAGCTTACCAATGTGGAGGAGACCTTAAGTCATTTCTGGGATATGTATCTGATGGATGCCTGGATTGGCAATTTTGACAGACATGGAGCCAATTGGGGATTCCTCAAGAAGGACGGAGGGTATCGTTTGTCACCTGTTTATGATAACGGCTCATCTTTATTCCCCAAGCTGACTACGGATGAGATGCTATATCAGGTGCTTGCATCCAAGGAGGAGATGGATAAGCGGATTTTTCAGTTTCCTACATCACAGATTAAGCTTAATGGGCGCAAGAGCTCCTATTATGAGGTGATTGACAGCTTACAGTTTGAGGCCTGTAATGAAGCGCTAATACGCATGAAGGAGCGCATTTGCTTGGACAGAGCATTTACACTGATAGAAGAAACAGAGCAGATAAGCGATATGAGAAAGCAGTTTTATAAGGCGATGCTGGAGCGCAGATATGAGGAGTTACTGGAAAAGCCCTACAGGAAGCTTACATCGCTATAGGGAAGGAGAAGCTATGGAGAGAACCTATGTGTGTCGGGATTGGGTACCGAGGAATGAGATTACCACTCCTCTTAAGGGGACCATTATTTACCGTAATTGCGGAATCATTAAGGCGGTCACCAAGGAGCAGGAGAAGATACAGGTAGGTCGGATTACCTACGAGGAATTTGATAATGAGGAATATCAGTATATCATTTCCCCCTTTTGGGAGATTATTGATATGCTTCCTACCAGTGTATTTCAGGGCATCCCCGGAATTGACATGGACCTTCGCCTGGAACATTATTATCGGGCCAATTATGACCCTGTGTTCATTACCGAGCGTACTCCCGGAAAGAACAGAGAGGATTTGTGGGAGCTTTTGGATAGTGTGGGACTGACCTATTATGACAGATTGGAGTGGTTAATCAGGACTGACCTTCGGGCTGCGGTAGATAATCTCATAGTGGAGCGGGCAAGGGAAGAGGCTTGTACCACACAGGTGACTGACAGCAGACAACTGTCCAAGGTGCTTGAGGAAAGTCAGTATGGAGATACGGTTATTATCTCTCATTTGGAGCTTTTGGGAAAGAATTCTGCGGCCTGTACCAAGACGCTAAACCGCCTCATGCACTATGGAGTACGCTTGATTTCCAAGGCGGAGAAGATTGATATCTGCCCGGAGGAATACAAGGCGTTTTTGCCTATGGTAGAGGCTTTATGCAGGATGAATGAGAGAGTGCGCAGAGAAAGACAACAGGAAGGAATTGAAATTGCCAAGGAGCATAAGCGTTACAGAGGAAGAGTGCGAAAGGAGACGGATGAAGCGTTTCTTGCGGAGACCATAAGGCGTTTTAGGGAGAAAGAAATACCCTTGGATGAAGCTTTGCGATTGACAGAGCTTTCCAAATCCACTTTTTATCGGAGAATGAAAGAAAAAGCTTGACAAGGGTGATTGACAGTCCTATAATACAGTCAATTTCATATTCAAGTGATTTGATTAAGAAAAGCAATGATAAGAAGAAGTAACACGAAGGGAAACATACAGAAAGCTGCTGGTTGATGAGAAGCGCATGGGAAGCTTAGTGTGAATACATCTTTGAGCTTCGCACCGAATACTATGGTTAGTAGGCTGCGACGGTTCCTGCACCCGTTAACGTGCTAGAGTATAAGCATTTTGCCGTACTCGATAAGGTAGACAGCGCGAGCTGTTTATAAACATTAGGTGGTAACGCGAGATTAGACTCTCGTCCTTTTGAAGGACGGGAGTTTTTTTGCTCCGCCAAATCATTGGTTGTCTTAATCACGCAGGAGATGAAAGAAAATAAAAGAAAAGAGGACAAGAATATGACAATCAATGAAACAGAACTGACAAAACAGGTGCGTCATCAGATGCGCGTCATCAGAAAAGGCGCAGTGGAGCTAATCGGTGAGGAACAGCTGGAGGAAAAAATTCGTAAGAGCATCGAGACAGGCAAGCCCCTTACCATCAAATTCGGCATGGACCCCAGCGCACCGGATTTACATTTGGGGCACGCAGTAGTGCTTCGTAAGCTGAAGCAGATGCAGGATTTGGGACACAATATTGTTATCATTATCGGTGATTTCACTGCCAAAATCGGTGACCCTACGGGAAGAAGCAAGGGCAGAAAAGCCATGTCTGAGCAGGAGGTTATGCTAAATGCCCAAACGTATCAGGAGCAGGTTTTCCACATTTTGGATAAGGAAAAGACTACGGTACGTTTTAACGGAGAATGGCTGGAGCTTCTTAGACTGGACGATGTATTGCGTTTGGCTTCTACCATTACAGTGGCTCGTATGCTGGAGCGTGACGATTTTAAAAAGCGTTTTGTGGGGAATGTGCCTATCAGCCTTCATGAGTTTTTCTACCCGCTTTTGCAGGCGTTCGACTCGGTGGAACTTCAGGCTGATTTAGAGCTTGGGGGAACGGACCAGACCTTCAACATTCTCATGGGAAGAAGTCTTCAGAAGGAGATGGGGATGGAGTCACAGGCAGCCTTGTTCATGCCTATCCTGGAGGGAACTGATGGTGTGGAAAAGATGAGCAAGAGTCTTGGTAACTACATCGGTATCCATGAGCCGGCGGAGGTTATGTTTAGAAAGGTGATGCAGATACCGGATGATTTAATCGTAAAATACTTTGAACTGGCTACGGACATTGAGCCGGAGGAGCTTGACAAAATCAAGGAAGAACTGGCAGATGGAGTGAATCCCAAGGAAAGCAAGCTTCTTCTGGCAAAGATGATTACGCAGCTGTACCACACAGAGGAAGAGACTAAGGCGGCACAAGAGTTTTTCAAGGAGGCATTTACCAACAAGGGCATACCGGAAAAGGTTGACATCTTACAGGTAGTGCTGGAGCAGGGCAATTTGTATGACTGCATCCGTCCTCTGATTCAGGCAAATGTGGTTGAAAGCGGCGCGGCCCTACGCAGAATGATTTCTCAGGGCGGCGTAAAGATAAACAACGAAGTGGTGAAGGATTTGGCTGAAGAGGTAAAAGAGGGAGATGTGCTGAAGGTCGGAAAGAAGCATTTTGTGAAGGTGAATTTTGTGTAGGCGTAATTGACAAAGAAACTGCACTGAAACACTTGCTTATTTGCAAGTGTCAGGTGCAGTTCTTGTAAGATGAAGCCTACCCACGGCAGGCTTCATACAGCTCCTTTATAGTCTCAAATACATAATCAGGCTGATAAGGTGTGTCCTTAATATCCTCAGGTGTGGCTTCGCCGGTGAAAACTACGCAGGTGTCCACGCCGCCGTTGATGCCACAGGCAATGTCGGTGTACAGACGGTCGCCGACCACCAAAGTCTCTTCAGGGGTAAAGCCGGATAACTTCAGGCAAAGCTCGACAACCTCTTTGCTGGGCTTGCCCAGATACTGAGGTTTTTTATCTGTGGTGGCGGTAATCATATCGCAGATGGAACCGCAGTCCGGAATAAAGCCAAAGTCTATGGGACAGCGCAAATCAGGGTTTGTTCCGTAGAAGGGTACATCTGTTGTAAACAGTACCTTGCAGGCTTCAGTAAGCTTGTTGTAGGTAAGCTCGCTGTCGTAAGCAACCACTACGCAGGCGATATTATCCTCGGCGGTCTCTACAACATTAAGGTCGTTCTTTTTTAGTTCTTCTACAAAGGAGGCAGTGCCAAGTACATATATTTTCTGCTTCGCATAATGTGTTTTCAAAAATCGTAGTGTCATGTATCCTGAGGTTACAAATTGGTCTGCAGTAGTCTCCAGATGAAATGCATTGCGGAATTTCTCCACATAATCCTTGCCGCTCTTGGTAGAGTTGTTGGTGATAAAGTAAGACTTACCGCCAATATCGTCAATGTATTTTAATAAGTCAGCGCTCCCCTCATAAAGGGTGTCGCCTACGGCTAAGGTTCCGTCTATATCAAATAGAAATAATTTCTTTTGCTTTAATGCTTCTAAGGTTTTCATATGAATTCTCCTATTTATCAAATATTGGTATTAGCACCTCTATTATCTTACGGAATTGCACATTTGTCTACTAGAAGAAAAGCGTGATTTGTGATAACATGGATGTGGAACAAAAGTGCGAACAATAGTTTATGCGACGGAGGTTATTATGAAACTGATTTCATGGAATGTAAATGGTCTCAGAGCCTGCCTGCAAAAGGGTTTTATGGACTTTTTTAATGAGATAGATGCAGATGTATTTTGTTTACAGGAGACGAAGTTGCAGGAGGGGCAGCATGATTTGGAACTGCCGGGTTATCATCAGTATTGGAATTATGCAGAGAAGAAGGGTTACTCCGGTACTGCCTTGTTTACCAAAAAGGAGCCTCTTAATGTAAGTTACGGTATTGGCGTGGAGCAGCATGATCATGAGGGAAGAGTGATTACTGCAGAATTTGAAAATTACTTTGTGGTGACAGTGTATACTCCCAATTCTCAGAGGGAGCTTGCCCGCCTTTCCTACCGCATGGAGTGGGAGGCAGATTTCCTTGCCTATATTAAGGGATTAGAGGAGCGCAAACCTGTGATTTTCTGCGGAGATTTGAATGTGGCACACGAGGAGATTGACCTTAAGAATCCCAAAACAAACCATCAGAATGCAGGATTTTCAGATGAGGAGAGAGCCTGCTTTTCCAAGGTGTTGGAAAATGGTTTTGTAGATACCTTCCGCTATTTTTATCCTGATAAAGAAGGTGCGTATTCCTGGTGGTCCTATATGTTTCAGGCAAGGGTAAAGAATGCAGGCTGGCGTATCGACTATTTTGTGGTATCGGAAAGCCTTAAGGATAAGCTGACAGATGCAGGAATTCATTCGCAGATAATGGGTTCCGACCATTGTCCCGTGGAGCTTACCATTGCGTTAGAGGAGTAAATATATATGTCTGGGTGTAAAGAACAGTGGGAAGAAAAGAAGCGTTTGCCGAGAGAGTTCTTTGCAAGAGACGGTATCACCGTTGCAAAGGAGCTTCTAGGGAAGGTTTTGGTGCACAAGACAGAGGTGGGAATCATACGAGGGGTGATTACCGAGGTGGAAAGCTATATGGGAGAAGAGGATAAAGGTTCCCACACCTACGGTGGTAAGCGGACATCCCGCACAGAACCTATGTATCATCAGGGCGGAACCTCTTATGTGTATCTGATTTACGGTATGTACAGTTGTATGAATATTGCAGCCATGACAGAGGGAATACCGCAGGCAGTGCTTCTGCGCAGTGTGGTTCCGGTGGATGAGGCGTCCAAGGAGCGGATGGTTGCACTACGGATAGCGGATACGGAGAGGCGCAGACTTAGGAAAGCGGCGAAAGAAGACACCACGATTCAGAAGAAAATGCCGCCCTTCATAAAAAACCATCTGGCAGACGGCCCCGGCAAGCTGTGTATTGCCATGGGTATAACAAGAGCGGACAATGATATAGATATGGTGGAAAGCCATGATTTTTATGTGACAGAGGGAATTAAAGTAGCACCTGAAGAAATCAAGGCAGGGAAGCGTATCGGGATTGATTACGCGGAAGAAGCTGCCGATTATCTGTGGCGGTTTTATATAGAGAAAAAGGTTTTGTAGAGAAGGAATTAAAATGCACAGGACAGTTAAGAGGGAGTGTGCAAATTAGTTTTGATGGAGATAGAGTATGAGCTTGCGATTTTATTTTGGTCCCTCAGATGGGGAAAAAGGTAAAAAACTTTATGAAGAGATAATAGCCCGCTCGCTTAAGAACCCGCGGCAAAACTATCTGGTGATTGTGCCGGATCAGTTTACCATGCAGACTCAGAAGGAGCTGGTTACCATGCATGAGCGGGGCGGCATCATGAATATTGACGTACTTAGCTTCGGACGTCTGAGTCACCGTATTTTAGAAGAGGTGGGGCATAAGGAGATTCCTGTGCTTGATGATACGGGAAAAAGTCTGGTGTTGCAAAAGGTAGCAGCAGGTCTTAAGGACAGTCTGCCTACACTTGGCGGACATCTGCACAAGCAGGGGTATATCCATGAAGTAAAGAGCGCCATATCGGAATTTATGCAGTACGGCATCAGCACAGAGGATGTATCTAAGCTCATTGCTTTTGCGGAAAAGAGAGGAGCCCTGGTACACAAGCTAAAGGATTTGCAAACGTTGTACAAGGGCTTTATGGAATATATTCAGGGGCATTTTGTGACTACGGAGGAAACCTTGGATGTACTGCGGCGTTCCCTTGCAAAATCTAAGCTGATAAAGGATAGTGTCATTGTTTTAGAGGGCTTTACCGGATTTACCCCTATTCAAAATCGTCTCATACAGGAACTGATGCTCCTTAGTGCAGAGACGGTGGTGTCCCTGACATTGGGAGAAGAAGAGGATCCATATAAACTTGATGGTGAGCAGAAGCTTTTCTACCTGACCAAGAAGACGGTAGCAGATTTAGAAAAGCTGGCAGCAGAAGCGGGAGTAAGCAGGGGGCAGGATGTGTTTGTGGCATCCGGGGAGGCGTGCAACCCATCAGCGCTCACCCACCTGCAACAAAATCTCTTCCGCTATGTCTATAAGCCCTATGAAGGAGTGCAGGAGCAGATTCGGATGTTTGAAACTACCACCCCAAAGGAAGAGGTACATCAGACCGGGCTTATGATTCGCAGGCTGATGCGGGAGGAAGGGCTTGCCTATCGTGACATTGCAGTAATCATGGGGGATTTGGAGGGATATGCACCCTATGTGGAGACGGAGTTTACGCGTCTTCAGATTCCCTGCTTTATTGATCGTACCAGAGGGATTGTGTTAAATCCCATGATTGAATATATCAAGAGTGCATTGGCACTTTTTATAAAAGATTTTTCCTACGAGGCTGTGTTCCATTATCTGCGAAGCGGTATGGCAGATATGGAGAGGGATGATATCGATGAGCTGGAAAATTATGTGATTCAGACAGGTCTAAGAGGCTATCGCAGCTATAGCCGCCTGTTTACCCACAAGACAGCGCAGATGAAGGACGAGGAACCCCTGCAAAAGCTGAATAACCTGCGGGAACAGATGATGGGACAGGTGGAAATGCTTCGTCCCGGAAAAAAGAAATGTGCGAAAGATTATGTAAACCACTTGTATGATTTTCTGGTGCAGAATAAGGTACAGGAAAAGCTTGTGGCATATGAGCAGACCTTTACAGAGCAGGGACAGCTGTCTAAGGCAAGAGAGTATGCTCAGATTTACAGGCTGGTGATGGAGCTGCTCAATCAGATTTTTGAGCTTTTGGGTGAGGAAGAGATTACCCTGCAGGAGTTTGCGGACATTCTGGAGGCGGGTTTTGGTGAAATCGAAGTGGGAATCATTCCCCAGAATGTGGACCGCATTCTGGTGGGAGATATGGAACGAACCAGATTAAAATCCGTGAAGGTATTGTTTTTTCTGGGAGTCAATGACGGTAACATCCCCAAGAATGCTTCTAAGGGCGGCATTATTTCGGACATGGACAGGGAGTTTCTCAGGGAGTCTGAGCTGGAGTTGGCATCCTCTCCCAGACAGCAGATGTTTATCCAGAGATTTTATTTGTACTTAAATATGACGAAGCCCTCGGAGCGGCTGTATCTGTCCTATTCCAAAATGAACAGTCAGGGAAAGAGTCTTCGCCCTGCTTATTTGGTTGACATGGTGCAGAAACTGTTTCCAACCCTTACCGTGGGATATCCTCAAAATCGCAGTGCGATAGAACAGATGGAAACCCCTGCGGAAGGACTGGACTATCTTTCCGAAAAACTGCGTGATTATGTGCTTGGGATTTCCGATGTGGAGAAACAGGAGCTTTTCACCATATACCATGCCTATGACAGGGAAGAGTTAAGAGAAACCAGGGGGCTTCTTACAGATGCCGCTTTCCTGCGCTATCAGGAATCTGCGCTGTCAAAGGCTGTGGCAAGAGCTATATACGGAAGGCAGCTAAGTAACAGCGTCACCCGTTTGGAAACCTATGCTTCCTGTGCTTTCAGGCACTTTTTACAATATGGTCTGACCTTAAAGGAGAGAGAAGAGTTTGGATTTGAAGCGGTGGACATGGGTAATGTTTACCACGGCGTACTTGAGATTTTTGCAGATAAGTTAAAGCATTCCGATTATACTTGGTTTGATTTTCCTGAGGAATTTGGCAGACAGACGATAAAGGAAGCACTAACAAGCTATGCCGCTACTTATGGTGACACTGTGCTATACAGCAGTGCCCGAAACGAGTATGCAATCACCCGTATGGAGCGCATTCTTTCAAGAACGGTGCTTACCTTACAGGAGCAGTTAAAGAAGGGTGTCTTTACCCCTGCCCATTATGAGGTATCCTTCCAGTTTGCTGAGGACCTTGACAGCATCCGGATTAAGTTGTCGGATGATGAGCGCATGCGACTCAAGGGCAGAATTGACCGCATCGATACTGCGGAGGATGACGAGCATGTATATGTGAAGGTCATTGATTACAAATCCGGCAATAAGCAGTTTGATTTGGCAGCCTTATATTACGGACTGCAATTACAGCTTGTGGTCTATATGAATGCGGCCATGGAGCTTACGGCAAAGGAGCACCCTGACAAAAAGGTAGTACCCGCAGCCATGCTTTATTATCATGTGGAGGACCCCACGGTGGAGAGTCCTGTGGAATTGACCGAAGAGGAAATTCAGGAGCAGATTTTGGAAAAGCTTCGCATGAACGGCGTGGTAAACAGTGAGCCGGATATTGTGGAGCGTTTGGATACTACCATGCAGGACAAGTCCCGGGTGATTCCTGTGGAACGCAAAAAGGACGGAAGCTTTTCGGCACGTTCCTCAGTGATGAGCCCTGAGGAGTTATGGGTGGTTTCCAATTATGTAAACCATAAAATGCAGACCATAGGCAGAGAGATATTGGACGGAAAGATTGCGATAAACCCTTATGAAAAGGGTGGTGAAGAGGCATGTACCTATTGTGCCTACAAAAAGGTTTGCGGCTTTGACAATCAAATCGGCGGTTATCAGAAGCGGAAGCTTGCTGATTTATCAAAAGAAGAACTATTTGAGAAGATGACTATGGAGGAGAATCGTGGCAATTAAGTTTACCCCACAGCAGCAACAGGTAATTGAACTTCATAATCGTAATATTTTGGTTTCGGCGGCAGCAGGAAGCGGTAAGACGGCGGTGCTGGTGGAGCGTATCATTCAGATGATATGTGACGAGGAGCATCCGGTGGATATTGACAGGCTGTTGATTGTGACTTTTACCAATGCTGCGGCAGCAGAGATGCGGGAGCGTATTGCGGCAGGAATCGCAGGAAGGCTTCTTTTAAATCCTGCCTCAGAGCATATTCAGAAGCAGTCAACCCTATTGCATAATGCCCTGATTACTACCATTGACAGCTTCAGTCTGTTCCTGATTCGCAATCATTTCAATGAAATCGGCCTGGACCCGGCTTTTCGTGTGGCAGATGAAGGAGAGATTAAGCTGTTAAGGCAGGAAGTGCTTCAGGAGCTTTTGGAGGAGGCCTATGCCGCAAAAGAGGAGAGCTTTTTCCAGTGCGTGGAGTACTTCTGTCCCGGTGGCAGGGAGAGTGTGCTGGAGAAGCATATTTTAAACCTGTCAGCCTATGCGGCAAGCTTTCCCTGGCCGGAAGAATGGCTGCTCCTTCGTAAGAAGGATTACGGCGCAGAGAATGCAGACGCTCTTTTAAACAGTGATTGGGGACAATACCTGAAAAAGTATGTGGACTCCATGATAAAAGGCTGTGCAGATAAGCTAAAGGAAGCAAGGGATATCTGCGAAACACCCGATGGACCCTATATGTATGGGGAGCTTTTGGACAAAGAGATAGAGCTTATAGAGAGACTTACCTTTTGTGAAAGTCTTGCAGAGTATGGTACAAGACTTGGCACGGTGGAGTTCGGCAGATTGCCCACCAAGAAGGATGACAGTGTTTCTCCCTTAAAGAGAGAACTTGCAAAGAATCTTCGAGGAGAAGTGAAGGAAATTCTGAAGAAGCTGGAGGAGCAGTTTTTTGCAACTCCCATTGAACTTACCCTAAAGCAGGGGGAGGCTTGTGTGGAGCCTGTGAGCGTGCTGATTGATTTGGTGCTGGAATTTGACAGGCGCATGAGGGAGAAGAAGCAGGAAAAGAAGCTCATAGACTTTTCAGACATGGAGCATTATGCGCTGGATATTTTACTGACCAGGGAGGAGGGCGAAATAAAGCCCAGTGCCGTGGCGCTTGAGTACAGGCAATATTTTCATGAAATTCTGATAGATGAGTATCAGGACAGTAATCTGGTACAGGAATACCTGCTCAAGGCGGTCTCAGGAGAAGCGGACGGTAAGTTTAACCGTTTCATGGTAGGCGATGTGAAGCAGAGTATTTACAAATTCCGTCTTGCAAGACCGGAGCTGTTTTTGGAAAAGTATGATACCTACAAAGAGGAGGGAGAGTGTCAGCGCATTGACCTTTCCAAGAATTTCCGAAGCAGAGCGCAGGTTGTGGACTCCGTGAACGCTCTTTTCTCCCGCATGATGAGTAAGGAAATCGGTGGTATCAGCTATGATGAACGGGCGGCATTGTATGTAGGGGCTGATTATCCGGAAAATGCAGGCTGTGAAAGTGAAATGATATTGATTGAAAAACCTGACAGCAGTGAGGAGCTTGGTGCAAAGCAGGCGGAGGCGCTTGCGATTGCCGGAAAGATAAAACGACTGCTTAAGGAGTTTCAGGTAACGGACAAGGAAACCGGTGCCTTGCGGCCGGTGCGTTTTAAGGATATGGTGATTCTGCTCCGCACCAACAGCGGATGGGATCAGGAGTTTAAGGAGGTTTTGGAGGGAGAGGGAATCCCTGTTTACATTACCTCCAAAACAGGATATTTTGCAGCTACAGAGGTACAGCAGCTGTTACAGTTTTTGAGGGTGCTTGATAATCCCAGACAGGATATTCCATTCTATAGTGTGATGAAATCTGTTTTTGGCGGATTTACGGAGGAGGAGATTGCTCTTATCCGCGCGAAGGACAAAGAGGTGTCTCTGTATGAGGCAGTCTGTGCATGGGCAGTAGAGAGTGAGAAGGCTGGCTCCTTCCTAAAAATGCTTGGCAAGTATAGGGAGTATACTTCCTATATGCCCATCCGTGACCTGCTGCAGAAGCTTTTGGATGACTTTAATTATCTGCACTATGTGACAGCCCTTCCTGCGGGAAGCAAGCGCAAGTCCAATGTGGAAATGCTGTTAACCAAGGCTTCCGATTTTGAGAAGACCAGCTATTTCGGATTGTTCCACTTCGTACGATATATGGAGCAGTTGGAAAAATATGAGGTAGATTACGGAGAGGCGGATAATCTGGATGAAAATGCGGATGTAGTACGGATTATGAGTATTCACAAGAGTAAAGGTCTGGAATTTCCGGTAACCTTTGTGGCAGGCTTATCCAAGCGCTTTAACATGCAGGATGTGAACCAGTCGCTGATTGTGGATATGGATTTAGGACTTGCCACGGATTATGTGGATGCAAAGAGGCGAATCCGCAATAAAACCCTTAGGCGGACAGTGCTTTCCAAGAAGATGCGTGAGGACAGTCTTGCGGAGGAATTGCGCGTGTTATATGTTGCACTTACCCGTGCGAAGGAAAAGCTGATTCTTTCTGCTACACTGGAAAATGCTGCGGAGAAGTGGGAACTGTACAGTGCAAAGAAGAGTAGGCAGCTTACCTATATTGATTTCATGCAGGCATCCGGGTATTTGGACTTTTTGTTGCCGGTTATGGCAGATACCGGAATACAAGTGTCCGTGCAGAATACGTCTGAATTCTTGGGGGAGGAATTTAAGGAACAGGTGGATATTTACGAAAAGAAGCGGGCTCTTGAAAATGCTGCCATATATGCAGATAAAGAAGAACTTGCTAAGTTGGAGAAGCGTTTTGCGCATCGTTATGCCTATGCAAATTTGGAGGGATTATATACCAAAACTACCGTATCTGAGCTAAAGATAGCTGCCATGTCAGGAACGGACGAGGAGGCTTATCACGTCTTTGAGGAAAAGGAAATAGTGCCTTATATTCCTGCATTTAAGCGGGGAGAAGAACAGGTATCCGGCACCGTGCGAGGAAATGCATTCCATCGTGCTATGGAACTTATTGATTTTCAACAGCTTGTGGGCAGTGATTTTGCTACCTTCCCGGAGAGCTATGCAGTATACCGGGAATCATTGGATGCAACGGCTCTTAAACAGCGGTTGCAGGAGTATCTGCTCACTATGGTGGAGCAGCTTAGATTGCCGGAAGAATACTATGGTGCATTGAATCAAAACAAACTGGTACATTTTTTGCAGTCAGAGCTTGCTTATCGGATGTGGAAGGCAGAGCGCGCAGGAGCGCTTTACAGGGAACAACCTTTCGTGCTGGGTATTGCTGCGAATCGGTTGAAGCCGGAATTCCCCGAAGAAGAAAATGTACTGATTCAGGGAATTATTGATGCCTTCTTTGTGGAAGACGGAAGAATTGTTGTATTGGACTACAAGACAGATGTCATCGACTCCATGAAAGCCTTGTGGAACCGCTATGAAGTACAGCTTGACTACTACAGTGAAGCGTTGGAGAAACTGATGCAAATGCCTGTGAAGGCAAAGTATTTGTATTCCTTTTATCTGGAAGAATATAGTGAGAATATGTAAATGTCATTGTTATGTTTATTGCCGGCAGGCGCAAGGGGATACCGCTGTGCGATTTATGCGCCACGGAGATGAGACTCAGGAAAACTTTGGAAGACACACCTTCCAAAGTTTTCTGCGTTTTGAGGCTCATAGAAGTGCCTGGCGCATCTGAGACACAGCCGGTATCCCCGGTGACTGCCGCTAGAAAAGATACAGTCGGCTTTCTACACCGTCATCTGCTTTATCTGCTTCAGCGCTTTCGCAACAGGCGGCAATGCGATAATTACAAGAGTAATAGCTGCTTCAAGCGCTAAGTAACTACCGTTGTACGCCATGGAATACAGAGTAGGATTCCAACCATCCCAAGCGTACTCGGCAAAGAAGATAACGCCTGACAAGATGGCAAATACATAACGACCTAGAACTCCTACCAGGTAACCGATGATCAAACCGTTCTTTTTCTTCCAGAAGATGCCGGCAAGTCCCAAGGCACCGAAGGCTAAAGGATAATCAATCAACATCTGGGGAATGGTGTAAAATATCGGTTCCATGACAAATTGCAGTAAGCCATATGCGGTACCTGTCATAATGCCTACATAAGGTCCGTACCAGTTGGCAATCAGCACGATAAACAGCATGCTCAGCAGGGTAACGGAGCCGCCCCAGGGCAGTTCAAACAGCTTTATCATAGAGGTAATAACTGCAAGTGCAATGGCGGCAGCAGAGAATACCAATTGTTTTGTAGTAATCTTAGCAGTAGCCTCCTTGGATTGCTTGCGGTGTACCAACAGCGCGATAACAATCAGCACTGCAATAACGGCAATGATGGTAAAGACTCCTGTAGTGGTAAGCTTTACGGCATCATCTCCCCACGCATCGATGGGTTTGGCAAAGAAATTGTTCATAAAAAAATCCTCCTTCGAAAAATAGCGAGGAGGAACAACATCGAAAAATACCAGACACCTTGCATCATGCGTGGTGTTGATAAAAATGCTTCCTTACGCCGGTATTATCCGGTTCAAGTAGTGAGGGTTAGAATTTACATTCAATCTCAGCGATGTGCTCCCCTAGCGGTTTAGCTATGTAATTGTGTGCTCAAATTGTACGCGTAACATTTTGTGCAAGCTAAATATAATACAGAGTGATGTTGCTGTCAAGAAAAAATTTATCAAGAGTGTTCTCAATCCTTTCTTGC
>CALYZQ010000059.1 GCA_945609985.1 uncultured Lachnospiraceae bacterium
GCTTTGGGCTATCTTCTGCCGACTCTGAAATCTCTTTCTGCCGCTTTTTAAGCTGCAAAAGATTTCCTGCCAGCTCACTCACGTCCATGTCCCACGGCATCTTGTTTGACGCATTTGTCAACTCAAGTGTCATTTGTCCTTTAATTCCCGATTTTCCTGAATTTTCGGCAATTTCTGACATGACTGTCTGTTTGATTTCCTGCTTGAGTGCAAGGAAGTCCTC
The DNA here is from genome assembly GCA_945609985.1 of uncultured Lachnospiraceae bacterium. GTDB lineage: Bacteria > Bacillota > Clostridia > Lachnospirales > Lachnospiraceae > Acetatifactor. The sequence goes on from CALYZQ010000059.1 coordinate 224, forward strand.
TTTTATCAAAGTGGCACTGTACATCTCCCTTCCACGATCCAAAAGGTTGTGCGCCTCATCAATCAAAAACAGATATTTTCCACTGTTGCCATCTCCAAAAAAGCGCTTCAAATATACATGAGGGTCAAACAGATAATTATAATCACAGATAACTCCATCCGCAAAGAGCGTCATATCCAGACAAAATTCAAAGGGACACACCTGATGCTTCATGGCATATTCTTCAATTTTTTCTCTGGTATAGCTCTCCTCATGAATCAGTAAATCATAAAGTGCTCCGTTGATACGGTCGTAATGCCCCTTTGCATAAGGACAATGCTCCGGATTACATTCTGTCTGTTCACAAAAACAGATTTTCTCCTTGGCAGTCAGTATCACGCTTTTGAAACGCAGCCCCTTCTCGCGGAGCAGGGCAAAGGTATCCTCCGCCACCGTCCTGGTAATCGTCTTAGCCGTCAGATAGAATAATTTATCTCCCATACCCTTCCCCATGGCTTTCAGCGAAGGAAAAACAGTGGATATAGTCTTTCCAACGCCTGTGGGCGCCTCCACAAAAAGCTTTCTACCATGGTATATGGTCTGGTACACATAGGAAACCAATTCCCTCTGACCATCCCTATAGGGAAAGGGAAATTCCAAGCTTCCCAACGATTCCTGACGGATACTCTTCCACTGCCACGCTTCATCAGACCATTTGCAGTACTCCGTAACAAGTCCCTGAAACCATTCTTCCAACTCTATAAAGGTATAATCCTCATAAAAATGTCGGATATCCTCCGTCTCCATATTGCAATAAGTCATGCGCACACGGATTTCTGAAAGTTCCTGTTGCAGGCTGTAAATGTAAGCATAACACTTTGCCTGTGCCACATGAACGGGTACAGGCTGCTTCATCCTATAAACATCTCGATAGGTCCCTTTAATCTCATCAATAAAAATTTCCTTGTCCGTATGAACAATGCCGTCCGCACGCCCCTCCACTACAAGGACATAATGCTCCGTAGGATGGGTGTATCTGAGAGACACCTCAGAGCGATACTCTGCACCCATACGCTTCTGTATCATGCGGTGAATCCTGCTTCCCTCCTGCATAGCATTCTCAGGTGCACTTTGTATCCTGTTATCAATATCACCTGTGCGCAGCAAAAACTCTACAAAATTACGCACCGATATCCTGATTTCTTCCTTGGGAGCCTCAGGCACTACACTATTCAGTTCGTTTTGACTAATCTCTGACTGTGTATTCAAATTGTTCTTTTCTCCGTTAATCAATACTTACACTTACTTCTGTTTTTACAGCTTTTAAAGGTGGGCTCCATAAACGGAAACTGCCTGTGCGATTTATGCGCCACTGCGATGAGACTACAGGCTCATCGCAGTGCCCGGCGCATCTGAGACACAGCAGTTTTCGCTTATGGAGTCAACCTTTCATATCTGCAAAAACAACAAAACTCCCTATAAAGATAGTACTCTATCTTACATAGGGAGTCAAACTTCTTTCGCCTCAAATCCGGTAATATTAACAAGCAATGGCGATTTCCTTTAACAAAGCCTCAAATTCCGCATTGTATCCGTCATAGGAAACAGTCAGGGGCTTCCCAAAGTCCAGGCCGTACACACCAAGAAAAGATTTTGCATCAACCACATATCTGTTATAGCAGATATCGATATCAAAATCACACTTGGAAGTCACATTAACAAAATGCTGAACCTGATCCTGTGTTAAATGAACTGTTTTAACCATCTTCATCACCCTTTCAAATTGCAACAGCTAATTTTAAGAAGTTATTACCATTATAGCCAAATGAAGGAATTTGTAAAGTCACTTTTTCACCAAGAATCCTGACAAAACTCGTGAGTTTTAGTACTTTTTATCCAATATTCAACTGTTTATTAAACTCCACCATGTACTCCCTGAAACGCAAGGGAAGCATGTTGCGTTGCAGCTTAAGGTTTTCCCTATCTTTGATAGCTATTTTATGACAAAAATAGCGGAATAGTTCCTGATAATGAAGCTCTCTCTCCGATAATCTAAAACGGTCTGCTTCCGTACATACTTCCGCGCCGCTAAGCAGATACCACTGCTTTCCTGCAGGGTGCACACCGAACAGTCCGCGTCCCTCATCATGAAGGACAAAATTTTCTACAGGAAGCCTGTCTGCAAAATGCTCCATCAAAAAAGTAAGCAGGTTGTTCTTGGGACTGATTTTGGAATACAGTATTCCGCTTTCCAGCTCCTGAAATCGCACAAAACCTCTCATATGACAATTTTCATTGCCTGCGGTTCTACCCAAGGTAAACGCTTTATTAACATAGTCATTGGCCAGATTGTCAAATAAATGCCCCTTCACAGCCCCACTATAACGCAAGCCCAATGAAACTGTCTGATAAACCGCTTGCGCTTTCATAGGCTCCGGCGTGGATAGAGCAAGGCAAATATGATGATAATCCTCTTCTCCGAACCGGTTTTGCAGAGTACGTATGACCTTTAGTGTCTTCTCCGCATCCGGTCTTACCGTCTGGTACTCCGCAAACAGGAAAAGCTCTTCATTCAGACTCATCATCGTGTCCTCAGGACGGCTCTTTTGTTCATAGGCATTGTAAATGCCGGTAAAAATCCCCTCAAGGGAATCCTCGCATTGAAAAACTAACATTCTTTGCCTCCTTAAAACTGTCCTACCGCTACCGCAAGTTTCTCCTCCGGTAACAAAATCCGCTGAAAACTGTTGTCATCAAACAGGGACATCTGCTTATAGCTCATACCGTCACTGCCGAACTGTATCCTATCCTTCACACTGGTTAGATTGCGCACTATGTAATCCTCCTCCAGCTTTGTGGGGTACATCATCCTACCGCTACAGGTAATAAAATATATCGCGCGCTTTAACACGACTCCAATCTTTTTTAAATCTGCGAAGGTCAGATTCCCACTGCGCCTAGCCGCCACGATGCGCTTTGCGCTCTTTACTCCCACTCCGGGGATTCGAAGCAACGTCTCGTAGGGCGCACGGTTAATCTCTATCGGGAACTGCTCCAAATGACGCACAGCCCAATCCTCCTTGGGATCCAGCATTACGTTAAAAAAAGGACGCTTTTCATCCAGAAGCTCCGCCGCTTTAAAGCCATAAAACCGAAGAAGCCAATCCGCCTGATACAATCTGTGCTCACGCAGAAGCGGAGGGCCACCGGGAAGGGTAGGCAGACTTTTATCCTCATTTACTTTCACAAAAGCGGAATAGAAAACCCGCTTCAGTTCAAACTTATCATAAAGACTCTCTGCCACATTCAATATCTGATAATCATTCTCCGGAGTGGCTCCCACAATCATCTGGGTAGCCTGACCACCACCCACAAAACGCGGGGCATTGCGATACAGTACCAACTCCTCCTTATTCATCTTAATATGGTTTTGAATCTGGCGCATGGGGGTAAGAATATTCTTGCGGTGCTTGTTAGGCGCAAGATTACGCAATCCCTCCGCCGTAGGGAGCTCCAGATTCACACTCATCCTGTCTACCAGAAAACCGATGCGCTGCACCAGTTCTGCATCCGCGCCGGGAATCGCCTTCACATGGATATAGCCGTTAAAACGATACTTATTGCGAAGGAGCCAAATGGTACGGTAAAGTAACTCCATTGTAAAAGTAGGGCTCTGAATTACACCTGAACTTAAAAACAGTCCTTCTATATAATTTCTCCTATAAAATTCCATGGTAAGGGTGCATACCTCCTCCGGGGTAAAGGTAGCCCTGGGTACGTCATTGGAACAACGATTCAGACAATATTTACAATCATAGATACATTCATTGGTAAACAATATTTTCAAAAGGGAAATACATCTGCCGTCACTGCTGAAACTGTGACAAATACCGCCTGCAAGACAATTGCCGATGCTCTGTCCGTTCCCCCGCCTGTCCACGCCGCTGGAGGTACAGGCAACATCATACTTTGCCGCATCCGAAAGTATTCCCAATTTATCCATAAGGGACATCTCCTGCCCTGTTGCCAAATATTCCATACAGCCTCCTTGCGAACATTTGTTCTTATTTTAGAATAGTACATATGTTCGTTTTTGTCAACTCCTTTTTTTTGTCTGCTATTGATTTATTAGGCAAAAATGAATATAATATTATACATACTAAAGAAGGAGGCTCTACCTATGACGAACGAGATTTTTATCAGCCATTCCAGTCAGGATGCCGAATGTGCGAGGAAGGTATTACAATATATCGAGGACAACGGTTATGACTGCTATATTTCCTCCCGCGATATCCGTGGAGGCCTTCACTATGCAAAGGATATTGTAAACGTACTGAAAGAATGTAAGGTAGTGGTACTGATTGCCTCCGCGCACAGTAATCTTTCCGAGCATGTATTAAATGAAATTGATATCTGCGTGGATAATAAGAAAACGATAATTCCCCTTTTTATCGAGGATTTTGACATCAGCGACGAATTCCGCTATTACCTGGGACGCAGCCAGCGCGTTATCGTTGAGGGAGATGATGTCTCGGAAGCATTTCCCCGCCTGATGGATGCCATCCGCAACAAGTACCCTAAGAGCGTTAAGAAAGCGGAGGCTGTAGCATCTGTTGCCGCTCCCGAGGCTGAGGAAAGCCAAAAGACCAAGACTATTTTTGAATATGATGCGGACCGCGGTATCATGATTAACCCCGAGGACAGAATGCGCAACATCAGCTTCCGTCAGGATACCTTTACCAATATGATGAGCGGTATTTTTGATGAGATTACCAAATCTGTGGATTTGGAGCACAGCAGCAAGGTGTTCTTTGACTGCGGTTACGAAGGCGGTAACAATTTCGGCACCCGCTTAAACCAGATGCTGGAAAATACCCACTATACTTTGAAGGAAAAGCTACAGAAATGGTGCGAATTTGACTCCTGCGTGGGCTGGGGTAAATTCAACATCGATATTGATATTGACGAGGACAACGGCACTCTTTCCGGAACTTTGAGCATCAACGAATGCTTTATGGTGGACAAAAAGCACAAGCACCCCATCTGTTCCTTTATTGTGGGCTATTGCACGGGCGTAATTGAAGCACTTTTAGGCGACATCGAAATCGTACTAAGCTGTAAGACTTGCCCGTTAAAGAATAAATTTAAGTCAGAGTGTGTATTTGATATTACTCTGGATATGGAGGCATAGATTTGAAGATTTTAGTTATTTTTACCGGCGGCACCATCGGTTGTACCGTAAATGACGGTTATCTTTCCACCGACACCGCCAAAACCTACTCCCTGATTGAATTGTATAACGGTCTGGGACTTATACCCGTGGATTTTACTTATGATGAGCCTTACACGCTTCTCAGCGAAAATGTAACCGGCGAGCACCTTTCCCTTCTAGGAAAATGTCTGCAGTCCCATGCTACGGAGGATTATGACGGTATTATTGTCACCCACGGCACGGATACCATCCAGTATTCTGCAGCTGCCATGAGCTATCTGCTCCCCAATTTGCAAATACCGGTCATGTTTGTATCCAGCAATCTTGTGCTTGATAATCCTGCCGGCAATGGACTTGACAATTTTGCCCATGCGGTGGAATTTATTGCAAACAAGCGTGGGCAAGGTGTTTTTGCAGTATACCGCAATAATGATGGTATTGTCTATGTTCACCGCGGTACAAGACTTTTACCTCACTTACCCTACAGCGATGAATTGTTTAGTGTTGGCAACGCTTACTATGCCAAATATGATAACAAGTGTTATTCATTTGGCCCATTGTATCATTGCAATTCTTGTGAAAAAGTTTGGGCACTGAGGCTTCCTGCCGATTGGAGTTCAGATATTGTGCGATTTTTCCCATATCCCGGCATGTCATATCCCGAGCTTTCCAACGGCACACGCGCGATACTTTTGGACACCTATCACTCCGGTACACTTTGCAGTATCACTCCGGGTATGAATGCCTTTTTTGAGGATGCGGCAAATCGCAATATTCCGGTATTTGTCGCAGGCGCGGAAAACGGAACTGCCTATGACAGCGTAAAAGCTTGGAAGCAGTTGCAAATTTGCACTCTGCCAAAGGCCTCTCCCATCGCGATGTATATTAAGCTTTGGATGGCAATGGAGTCTGAGGAGCTTTTAGAGACTGTTTCTCTGGAGAAAATCATGTTGACACCTATTTCTGACGACATTGTATAGTTTAATCTTGTTTTAATTTATATGTATTATGACATAAGTGTCGCCCCGTTTTCGTGAACGAGGCGGCTTTTTTTTGCGAGGGGTGAGGGGTGATGAGGAAATGACGGCGACAAATGGGCTGGCAGGTAGAGGTTTTTTGTTCGTTGTGGAAGATGGCTGTATTTTCAAGCATTGCGCTATTAAACACAGGGAAAATCGCTCATGGAAGAGCGATTTAGGCGTGCCTGCACATGGATGTGGCATGCACGCCGCCCCGGAAGATATCACATATGTACCGCAATGCTTAGAAAATCCCTATCTGTAACTCCGAATCACAAAAACCTCTACTGCCAGCCCATCTGCCGCCGTCGCGTCCCCATCACCTCTCACGCCTCGTCGGTCTTACTCCAATTCTTTCCCGAAACGTAAAAGTATCCCACACCTACAATAAGTGCCGCCATAATCAGGGGATACAAAAACGTCGCAAGACCAAAATCCTTTGAAAATAATGCTACAAGTAGTTGCGCTCCTAAAAAGCCTGCCGCATAGCGGATTGCCGGCCTAATAAGCAGCCTCTGCCTCGCTCTTAAGATTGTCTTTTGGCTAATTGGCATATACTGCAAAATCTTATAGACCGATACTCCCGTATTGTCCTTTTTTCTGCTGACATGCATATAGGGTGCAAGGGAAAGGGTTATTCCCAAGGTGCCCAAGGAAATTGCAAAGAGTGCCATTACCCTTGATAATTGGCTGCCTTCTCCTACACTCCAGGGTACCAGCATGGCAATCACCGCAGATCCCCATAATACCCAGTCCACAAGCCCGGTCATCATAAATCGGTACTCTTCCTGCTTCATCAGTTCATTGTCAAATGCCTGCAATAGCTCCATTTCCTGCTTTTCTACATCGTTTACTATATCCTTTGTCATATTCTTTTCCATGACCTGATTATTCCTCCTAATCTTTTCCTGTCGCAACAGCTACGCCATATTTTCCTCAAAGGAAACCATCCGTCCGTTCTCCATCCGTGCAATGAAATCCATATTTCTATTCAAATCCGTCTGTAACTGGGTGGACATCAAAATACTGCAATCCCCCTCTGCCAGAATCTCTCTAAGCACATTGTAAAAATCTACTCTGAATACCGGGTCCATTCCCGCAGTTGCCTCATCCAAGAGATACAATCTGGCGTGATGTGCCATGCCGAAGGCTATCTGAAATTTAATAAACTCTCCTCTGGAAAAATTACATAACACCTGTCTTGTCGGTACCTCGAACTTCCGCATCAAATCGTAGAAGTACCCTTTTTGCCATTGAGGGAAGAATTGACCGAGTAGGTCAATATTCTCTGCCACGCTTTTATTCATGAAAAAGGTATTCTCATCCGCCACATATGCCACCTCACTTAAGAAAGCACTATGGTACTCTCTGATATCCATTCCGCGGTACAGAATCTTTCCCTCATACTGTGCATTCTCATTTAAAATGGTACGAAACAGAGTGCTCTTTCCGGCACCGTTTTTACCCACCAGACCGCACAGATATCCCTCCTCCAAATGAAATGAAATATCCTGCAATTTAAAATCGTCCTCTTTCCCCTTCTTTGTTATCCCCGTTACGTTTTCAAATTTTAGCATTATCTGTCCTCCCCAAGCAATGCTTCCACCATCTCCATAATATCCTCTCGGTTCATGCCTGCTTTTTTACATTCTGTCAGTATTTCCGATAACCGCTGTTCCAGCATAATATACTGCTTCTCTTTTAAATAACTCGTGTTATTTTCACATACATAAAAACCTTTTCCGCTGACTGAACGAATTAATCCTTCCTTCTCCAACTCCTCATAGGCGCGTTTGGTAGTAATGACACTCACCTGCAACTCACTTGCCAGCGCCCTGATGGAGGGCAGTGCTTCTCCCGTCTTTAATTCTCCGCTAACTATGGCATTTTTCAGCTGATTCACTATCTGCTCATAGATTGCCATCGTTCCCTGGGGTTGTATGATTATCTTCATAACGCTATCCTCCTTGCGCCCTTTCCTACCAGTCAATTTCTTCATATTTTGTATTCTTGCGAAGTTCCAAATCATAAAACTTTCTGTCGCACTGCTCATATACGGAATTCACTTCCAGCATCACCGGCAGAAACCTAATGACCATATAGCCTGAAAAAAACAATGAGAGAGTTGTACATATACTAATCATAATTATCTCAGCCAAGTCCATATTGATACTATCAAACATCAGAACCACAAGCGCACTACTGAACATAGTTATTACAAAACCAGCCTTCTTCCAAGCCCCGAAATGCCTTAATTTTTTATCTTTTTCCCTGCGATATACGATCTTGATATTGTCAATGGCCATCAATGCCATATAGCCGATACCTGACACGAAAAATCCCAGTATATCTACCTGGCGGAATAGAAGTAATACGCTAAAAACAAATATATATATAATTGCAACAAATCCCATATTCAAAAGATAGTATGACCTAAGATACTGCTTTCTCTCCTGTCTGTCCATAGGACATAAATGCATGGCCTTGCTCAAATATGGCATACATGTGGCACTTACAAGCGTACTGAAAAACAATAAAAAAATATAGACAAAAAATGCTATCTCATTTTCCCCATCATCGGCCAAGGCAAAGCCTGCTCCAAACAAACCGGCAAACCTTGTGGAGTTTCCATACCGCCATGCATAATCCCATCGTTCCTTAAAGGTTGCTTTATAATCCAAAAAAACATTTCTTATCATTTCAGTCCTCCTTGTTTTCCGCAGGAAAATCCTACTCTGTTTTATCTGAGTTGCCCCTCTGGCGAGGAGAGGACTTTTCCTTTTACTGTAAAGTACATGATTTCCTCCAATGTAGGGATTCTCACGTTCACTTCTCTGTCATACTCTGCATATGCCGTATGCTTTACAAGCGCCTTGCCCATGGTGTTTCCCAGCTCCGCATGCACAAGCCTGTCCTTTCTGAGAAGCTTGATTTTATAGTTTTCTCCCTCAACAATGCGGAAAGCATCCTCCAGCTCACTTCTTTCCATAGCAAGTGTTATTTTACCATCATTTAGGAACAAAAAATAATCTCCTACCTGCTGCAAGTCCTCCAAAATATGGGTTGCCAGAAGTACGCTGTGCTCTCCGTCTGCCACAAATTCCGTGATAATCTTTAAAAACTCCTCGCGGAATTCCGGGTCAAAGTTGGCTGTTGGTTCATCCAAAAGCAATAACTTCGGCTTATGACTTAAGGCTACGGCAAACTGGTATTTCAGCTTCTCGCCCTTAGAAAGCTTCTTGCAGCTACGGTTTATATCCAATGCAAACCGCTCACAATACTCTTTAAACAACTCCCTGTCATAGGAGGAATAGTATTTCCCCAGCATGTCCGCATTCTTTAACAGACTGATGTTCCCGGTGTACAGCTCCTCGTTTAACACCGCACCTATTACATCCTTGCAGGCTTTCTCCTCCTCACAAATGTTCTTGCCATCAATAAGGATTTCTCCCTTATCTGCCGAGTACAGCCCCAATATCAGATTCATCAGCGTGGTCTTACCAGAACCGTTTGGTCCAAACACTCCGCCGATATAGCCCTTTGGAAGAGAGAAATTCACATCTAACAACGTGAACAGATCCAATTTCTTTGTAACATTATTTATCTGAAGCATATCAATTCCTCCATATTAATAACGCGTGCATATACTGTATATACACATATATACAGTATATGCACGCGCTTGTCAATAGGTATTTGAAAATTATTTTAAAATAGATAAAAATGTGCTGAACATGGCGGTACTTTAACGCTTGCATCAACCACCACCATATCATCACCCAATACATAAATCTTCTCTTTTAAAGGCTCTGCAAATGTAAACTCTACCGCCTTGTCGGATGGATTGAGTACCACTAACACTCTTTCTTCACCGCAGCTCCTCACATAAGCCAAAGGATACTTTTTCTGTTCCGCATAGATAAAGGTAATTTCACCTTTGCTCTGAAGCGCCTCATGAGCCTGCCTTATGGCTATCAGTCGTTTTACTTCATGTATAAGGGAATCAGGATCCTCCAACTGTTTTTGCACGGTAGGTCTGTCCGTCGCCTCATCCTGAGGTATATAGAGCGCGTCCTTAGGAGCACTGCTGAATCCTGCGTTTACGGAATTATCCCACTGCATGGGAGAACGCGCCCCTGTTCTGCCATATCCGCCTTCTACGGAAACCAGATTTTCCACATGACGCATTCCGATTTCATCACCATAATAAATGAACGGTGCACCGGGCATGGTGAGTAAAAAGGCAAAGGCTATCTTTAATTTTTCTCCCTTTATCGTGCGTGCCAATCTGTCCATATCGTGGTTTCCCGAGGGAATACATATCAGGCCCTTGCGCTCCGACTTTTCATAATTTTCCAGATATTTCTTTACAAACTCGGACGCATCACCATTACCTGCAAAGAAGGGAGCATCACAGCGGAACAGATCATTATAATGAGAGGGACCGAAATGTAATAGGAAATCCATATGAAATCCACCCTGCAAACTCTTGTCAGGTTCACCCCACTCAGATACCATTGCTGCCTCAGGAAATTCTTCATCCAAAAACTCTCTGACATTCTGCCAAAGCTTGATTGTTCCTTTGCCGTCCTCATCCCCCTTTACAAGGGAACCTGCCATATCCACTCTAAAACCGTCACAGCCCATGGATAACCAAAAGCGCATGATGTCCTTCATAGCTTCCACGGTAGCCCTAGGTCCCTCATCATCAACGCTCTGCTGCCACTTTTTCTGCGGATCCGGTTTATAATATCCGTAATTCAAGGCCGGTTGATGACTAAAGAAATTCACCACACAGCTGCCGTCACGAGAGGATATTCCTCTGATGGAACCATAACCTAACGGTTCCTCCCAAATACTGTCCGTCCAAATGTAGCGGTGAGTAAATTCGTTTTCCTCCGCCTTCATAGATTCTTTAAACCATGCATGCTCCACAGATGTATGTCCGGGAACCAGGTCAAGAAGTATATGCATATCCCTTTTATGAACTTCCTCAAAAAGCCGCTTCAAATCCTCATTAGTACCATATCTAGGCGCAGCTTTATAATAATCCGAAACATCATACCCTGCATCACCAAAGGGCGAATCAAAGCAGGGATTCATCCAGATTGCAGTACAGCCAAGCTCTTTAATATAATCCAGCTTACTGATGATACCCTGAAAATCACCGATACCATCTGCATTACTGTCCATAAAGGACTGAGGATATATTTCATAAAACACCGCATTATCAAGCCATTTCGGGAAATTACCACTCATATCATTCATCACCTTTCGTATTATTCTTACGCTCGTTTACTCCCACACCGTAAACTTCTCGTTTGTGAAAGTCTCCTTATAATCATACGCTTCCATAAACTCACAAATCAGCCGCCACTTGGCATCGTCTGAATCTTGTTTTATCTTATTCTCTGCAATTACAACGGGATGTAACTTGCCCTTATGATCTATTTCGCTACAAAGCCCTGCCATATCCTTCTCCATCCTGCTCAAACTGTAGGAGCGCAAATCACTCCAAGAATTAAACGCGGACGGCATCTGCAAATAGAAGGAAAGTGCCGGAAGCTGTCCGTACAGAATCACCTCTCTGCCTGCAAGCTCTTTCTCCTCCACATAGGCACTAAGCTCCGTCATCCACTGCGCACGTTCCTCACTCATTTTTACGCCGGCAAGCACTTCATTGTTATTCACCTTACTGCTTACATCCTGTACGCCTGTAGCCTCAGCAAAGGTAAACATGGCACCAAAGCCTGCTCCCTGTATCAAAAGCAACAAAATCATTGCCCACAGTGCTACTTTTGCCGGAAACAGGCTCACAAGCTGCTTCCACCACGTCGTTTCACCTGTCCCCTGCAGGCTCCATCTTGTAAACTGCACTGCCTGCCACAACACATAGGGCGCCGCTACAAACAGATTATTGATACTGGGATACACATTATTATTGCTTCCAAGTGAGGTTAAAAGCAGTACCAGCACCACCATTCCTCCAAGCAGTCTCTCCTGCTTTTTGGCACCGGGTCTGAAAACATTTATTACACCCATACCCATGGCAATCATCATAAATAGAATAGCAGGTCTGTACATGGCATCATAGCTGTAATAATAGAAGGAAGTATAATGATTATAAAACATCCAAGATATCATAACAGACGTTATTGCAATACATGCAATCACTGATACTATCCTTACCACTGCAAACTTTCTCACAAAACTAAGCAACGCACACACCACCATGCCCGCCACCACAAAGACCATGATTCTCACAATCCAATAAATCATATCCGTATAAGGTACGATAATACCTGTCAGCATGGATGTAGGCTTATAGTCCGTAGCCGTATCCGTCATGGAAAGCAGTCTTTTGATTCCCTCGATATAATTGGTAAATCCGTATCTGATACTAATCCATCCAAGGAACACCGCCACAGCGCTGACATATCCCAGCACACACCAAAGAGTATGTCTGCCCGCCTGTTGCAAAATGCCATGCAGAAAACCGCTATTTTTGTTCGCCTCACGGTCATTCTTCCTCACCAGACCTTCTATCACTGCATATGCCCAGACCGCCACAATCATAGCTGCCTCCGGCAGATTGGAAAAGCGTACAAAAATATTGGTTCCCAGACAGATACCTGCCGCAAACAGAAGCCACTTTTTATCCTCTGTAAGTCCTATATAAAGCAATATTACGCAACCTAAAAACAATACATAGGTAAGATAGTTATACAAAAGCGCCGTAGGACACCAACAGAGACTCACAGCTGCCACTTCACCCACAAAGCAAACCCATGCAGGCATCTTTAGCTTTACCCTGCAAAACCAATAGCCCAGTACCGCAAGCAGGCTGACAAACAGACCTGTATACACATTCATTCCTATCAGAGTGCCTCCAAAGGGAAGCAGTGTAAACAAATGTCCTACCACGTTTGACAGGTATGTGGAAAACAACCACATAGGGTCCATATGGTCAGTTCCCATATAAGTAAAATTGGCATAATTATAGCCTGTATCCCACAAGTCCAATCCCCAATTCACATGACGCATGGGGTAAAGAATCAGGAAAAGCAGGAAACAGACCTCCATCATTATTTTTCGATTCCAAGCTTTATTTTGATGCTTCATTTTAACTAACCTTTCTCTGCAAACAAGCCGTCAATCGCCGCTAATTTATCCATCAGCATACGGTACACACCCAAATGCATGAATACCTTATGCAGTCCTTTCATTAACATCGTACGCAGATACTCTACGAAAATGCCCACCGCAAACACAACAAGCACTGCAAGTAAAGTAAACAATAACAGCATTCCCACATTGGAAACCTGCTCCGCTCCCAGCCATTTCTGCCATGCGTAACGCACGCCCAAATTCTCATGCAACAGATATACGCCAAGTGTATACGGCGCAATCTCGCAAATAACACCTGATATTTTATCATTTACACGCACCCGCAAAAATGCTGCGAACAATCCTACTGACGCAAGCAATACCAATACATGGTTATATTCCATACAAACACTGAGCAAAAGTCCAAGACTTCCGGTCCTTAAATAAACAAAACGCAAAACAAATACACCAGCAAAAATCAAAACCACATTTAACAAATACAATATAATTCCCCTTCCCTTCTTCTGCAGAAAGGGAACACCGAATTTGCGGATATATGCCGCTACCATAAATACGCAAATATACCACAGGCAGTCATAGCCCTTTTCATCCATGTCAAGTCTCACCGGCAGTATAGATTTCAACACACAAAAGACAAACAGCAGAAGCCCCAGTGCAAGCTTCATCTGTCCCTTCGTCATGCGCTTTACAGCCATCGTTAAAAATGATAACAACAAATATAAAAATACATACGCCGTAAGGAACCAATAATGTCCCATGGAAACCGGGAAAAGAATCTGTACATAATAATAAATAGTCAGTTCTTCCGCAGGTACCAACCCCAAAGCAGCCGCCACAAGACCGATTACCACAGAATAGGTAAACACCTGTAATAAAAGCTTTAACAGTCTGCTAAGCTTAAAAGAAGACTCGCAAAGAAAATAACCGCTAATCAACATATAAAGATTAACTGCAACAATACAAAAGCTCTCAAGCACCCACGCAGCTACACCTACACTTCCCATATTCTCTTTGGTCAAATCGGCAAGCAGGCTGCTTTTGCCAAGATAATGAAGCACTACTACCATCATCATTGCGATACAGCGCAACAGTTCTATATTCGCCATTTTCGGTCTATTTGTATTCTTCCCTGCAAGACTACTACTCATCTAAACACTCCGTTCCTTCTGCCATCCCTTAACATGACAATCTTTTTACAGACCCTCTCTCTATCAACCGGCAGGGCATATATATCTCCTGCTTCTCATTCTGCTCCTGCTCCGTCTCCAGCATATTCAGCAATACTTTAATGGACTTTCTGCCAATTTCAGGAAGCGGCAGCTTCATGGTAGTAAGTGCAGGTCTGAAATATTCCGCAATGTCCTGATTATCAAATCCCACTACAGATATATCTTCGCCCACCTTTAATCCATGCTGTTCCAGATAATCATAAACTCCCCCTGCTATCTGATCTGCCATGCAGAACACCGCCGTCACTCCTGCATTCTTAAGATACTCCATCTGCTCATAACCGGTCTTACGGTCCCATGCCCCGCATCTGATCCAATTTGTCTTAATAACTATACCCTCTTCGGCCAACGCCTTCTTATATCCTAAAAGTCTCTTCTGGGTATGAATATTGTCTGCTCTGCCACCGATGACACCAATCTCACGATGTCCCATGGAAAGCAGATATCTGGTCATATCGTAACCACCTTTCTCATCATCTATAATGACACTGACAGTGGGCATATATTCCAGATAGGCATACGCCATCACCACAGGTATAGGGAAGTCCTTGGGAAAACCCTGAATCATGCGGGCATAGCTTGCTACATAGATGATACCGTCAACTTTGATGGATAACAGTTCATTAAGAGCCACATCCAGCGCCGCCTTATAACCATCCTCCTTATCATACCAGTCATCTCCCCACCTGGAGAAAAGTCTTAAGTTCTGCACGATGGTACGATATCCTTTATCTTCACAGCAGGCCATAATGCTTTCAATCATTTTAGGCGTCGAAAACTCTGCGATATCATCTGCAATGATACCGATTGTATGAGTCTTCTGACGCCTTAATCCCTGGGCAATGTAGTTGGGCTGATAGCCCAACTCTGCCACTACATCCATAACCATTTTTTTAGTTACTTCACTAACCTTCGGCTTACCATTTAAAATGTTTGAAACCGTTGTCACAGACACATTACATCTCTGCGCAATCTCCTTAAGTGTAACCATTTTTGTATCCCCTTAAGCTTCTACCATAAATTACAAAAATTATAGCATTTTCAAACATTTTTAGCAAGTCTCTACCTCTCCTTA
>CALYZQ010000060.1 GCA_945609985.1 uncultured Lachnospiraceae bacterium
CCCCCCAATACATTATATAGTTTTTGCTATACCCCATAAGAAAGAAATACCTTCTCTAAAAAGGACAGCCACGAAAGCTGTCCTTTTTACTTTCCAAAAAAAGTCTGGGACTATTGAACTATTTTTGATATTTTTGTAAAATATATATATGACAGCAGAATGATTCCATGAAAGTGGATGTGACTCGGAGGCCATATGAAGTTTGAACAGTTGACACAGATTCAGAGCCATCAGCAATACATTGCTACGATGCGCCCTTTATTCAATAGAAGAGCATTATTTACGGATACCACAGCGGAATATATTTCTCCGGCAGAGCCTGCCAATTATGATGTGGTGACTATCCGTTTTAGGACCGCCAGAAACAATGTGGACAGAGTGTTTTTGGTATGCCGCGGAGAGAGACATCTGATGAACAAGGTGGAGAGCACGGATAATTTTGATTTTTATGCCTGTGAGCTTCAGCTGGAGGGCGAGAAGATATCCTATTACTTTGAAATCCGGTCGGGACAGCTAACCGGATACTTTGACGTGCGCGGACTGGTACAGGAGGTCAACGATTATTACGGCTTTGTGATTATTCCCGGCTTTAAGACACCGGATTGGGCGAAGGGTGCGGTTATGTATCAGATTTATGTAGACCGCTTCTGTAACGGAGATGCCGCCAACGATGTGCAGACCGGAGAGTACTGTTATATAGATGAGCAGGTACACAAGGTGGAGGATTGGTACAGCTATCCTTCCTCTATGGATGTGCGCTCCTTCTACGGCGGTGATTTGCAGGGCGTGCTTGACAAGCTGGATTACCTGCAGGATTTGGGCATTGAGGTGATTTATTTTAATCCTCTGTTTGTGTCCCCTTCCAACCACAAATACGATATTCAGGACTATGACTATATTGACCCTCACTTTGGTAAAATCGTGGAGGATGGCGGAGAGCTGCTTCCACCCGGCAGCAAAGACAATACGGCAGCGGGCAAGTATATCAACCGTGTGACCAACAAGGCAAATTTGGAGGCTTCCAACGAACTGTTTGCCAAGGTTGTGGAGGAAGCCCACAAGCGAGGCATCCGCGTGATTTTGGACGGCGTGTTCAATCATTGCGGCTCCTTCAACAAATGGCTGGATAAGGAGCGCATATATGAGAACGCTCCCGGCTATGAAAAGGGGGCTTATGTCAGCGCAGACAGCCCTTACAGAAGCTATTTTGATTTCCGTGATGAGTACAAGTGGCCCTACAACGGCAGCTACGATGGCTGGTGGGGACATAATACACTGCCTAAGCTGAATTATGAACACTCAAAGCAGCTGATGGATTATGTGTTGTATATTGGCAAAAAGTGGGTGTCACCGCCCTATAATGCGGACGGTTGGAGATTGGACGTGGCGGCAGATTTGGGACACAGCCCCGAGTTTAATCATCATTTCTGGCAGGAATTCCGCCGTGCGGTAAAGGAAGCAAACCCGGACGCCATTATACTGGCGGAGCATTACGGCAGCACCAGAGACTGGTTGCAGGGAAACGAGTGGGATACCGTGATGAACTATGATGCCTTTATGGAGCCTGTGACATGGTTTTTGACCGGTATGGAGAAGCACAGCGACGATTTCAGAGAGGATTTACTGGGAAATGCGGACAGCTTCTGGGGAGCCATGCGCCACCATTGCGGTAACTTTGCAATGCCCAGCTGGCAGGTAGCCATGAACGAACTTTCCAACCATGACCACTCCCGGTTTTTGACAAGGACCAATCACAAGGTAGGCAGGACCAATACCTTAGGACCCCAGGCGGCAGAGCAGGGTGTAAACAAGGCGGTTTTCCGAGAAGCGGTTGTGATGCAGATGACCTGGATGGGAGCACCCACCATATACTACGGAGACGAAGCAGGACTTTGCGGCTTTACAGACCCGGATAACCGCAGGACATATCCCTGGGGACGGGAGGATCAGGAGCTGATTTCATTCCATAAGGATATTATCCGGCTGCGCAGGGAGAATGATGAGCTTAGATGCGGTTCCATCAAACAGGTGGCAGGAGACTACAATTTCCTGGCATACGGACGCTTCCACAGTAAGGGACAGTGCCTGATTGCGGTAAACAACGATTCCAAACCTGTGACAAAGGAGCTTCGTGTCTGGGATTTGGGCATCCCCAAGACCGGTACCATGAAGACCCTGCTTATTACGGATGCGGACGGTTACCGCTTAGAAGACCGCGAGTATGAAATCAAGTCAGGAAAGATTCAGATAGAGCTGCCGGCTACCTGTGCGGTGATTTTGAAGTATGCGGATGAAAGTAAACTGAATTCAGATACAGAGTAGTAGCGTCAGCATATAAATTTTTGCTTGCATTTTGCCCTAAACTGTGCTACAATTTCACATTGTTAGGGCATATGCTCTGAATGGATGGATTCCCGAGTGGCCAAAGGGGACAGACTGTAAATCTGCTGCAAATTGCTTCGGTGGTTCGAATCCACCTCCATCCATCCGCTGGTGTGGCGGAATAGGCAGACGCAAGGGACTTAAAATCCCTCGGGGGCAACCCCGTGCCGGTTCAAGTCCGGCCACCAGCAGTAAAGGGATACGTGAAAACGTATTCCTTTTTTTATACCAAAACGCAAAAATTTACACAACAATGTTGAAAAACCAGTGCTTTGGGATGTATAATAAAGTATAAGAAATGTCGACAATATTTTCACGAAAGAGGAGATGGGTTATGGCAAATGTATTGGTAGTTGATGATGCATTGTTTATGTGTATGAACATTAAGCAGATGTTGGAAAGACACGGTCACACAATGATAGGTCAGGCATCAAACGGAATAGAAGCGATTGAGAAATATAAGGAGCTGAATCCGGATGTGGTGATTATGGATATTACGATGCCTGAGATGAATGGTATTGATGCGTTGAGGCATATCAAGGAGTACGATGCCAATGCTAAGGTTATCATTTGTTCCGCAATGTCACAGCAGAAATTATTGGCACAGGCGATTGAGCTTGGAGTGTCGAATTTTATTGTAAAGCCTTTCAAGGAAGACTTTCTGATAGATGCGGTTGAAAAAGCAGTAGAATAATGGAATGTATGTCGGAGAGAAAACATTGACGAATCAATGCTTTCTCTCTTTTTATTTACATCACTTTTCTCCCCGCACTATCATCGTTACGGACACATTGGTGTCCCATTGTTTTTCACCGCGGTCGTACTGTGTGATTCGGGCATCATATTTGGCATTGGTAAGCCGCTTCATCTCGGCAATTTCTTCAGGGCTGACATGTTCCGGCAGGGTATGCAGGACGGATTCAATACTGTCAAGAGCACAGAGGCGGTTGGCGTTTATGATATTATGAGCCGTTTCCGGGGAGTATTTCGGATGGTCCGGTGTCAAATCAATGGTGGCATAGCTGGTTCTGACATTGTGGAAACCGTACTTTTCCATGGCAAGGGGAAGTTCTGATTCGCTCATAGGATATTGGCACACCGAAAACCGTTTCATGGAATCATCCACGGCGTTCACCTTATCCCAAAACAGCTTTTCGTGTTCGCTAGATGCCAGACAATCCGCAGTGACATGAATCCCCCTGCGGGCAGACAACACCAGACAAATGCCCCCGGGCTTTAATACCCGCAGCTGTTCCCCATAAAACCGGGACGGTTCAATATGTTCAGACACTGTGTTGGAGATTGTCACATCAAAAGAATGATCCGGAAAGGGAAGCGCCGTGGCATCACCCTCAATAAAGTCGATATTGGTTTCACGGCTCTTGGCAAAACGGATAAATTCACTGTCTCTGTCAATTGCCGTTATTGCGGCATTGGGGTAATAGCGGTGAAGTGCCTCTGCCAGCGCACCCGGACCGCAGCCGATTTCCAGCATCTTGAAAGGCTTCTTTTCATCCAGCGCAAATAAAGCCTTGTACTGCGCAGCAAACATATCATCAAAGCGAAGTTTCCGGGTAAAATACAGGGTATTGATGCCCTGCACGTATTTTGACCAGATGGTATTCATTGTTTTCCTCCTGTAAAATGTTAGATTTGTATTCATGTACAGGCCTGTACGTCATGAACCATACTTATATTCTAGCAAACAGGGAAAAAAAGAGTAGACTTGTTATAAATTTTTTGGTAAGATGAGGATGGAGTGAACCCAAAAATAAGTGGGTCCTTTTTTTGCCTAAATGGGGAGGTATTATAAATGACATTATATCACGGAAGTAAAGTTGCAGATATCCGTTCTTTGGAGCCCCGTTCCAAATTGCATGGTTCACCGGAGGAAAAGGTGGTTTATTTAAGCGGAAGTATTCCTTATGCACTGGTGTATATCTGGGACTGTGAGAAGACCGGTTACAGTGGCAAGTGGGTTACCTGTGCGCTAAAGAGTGGCGTGGTGCATTACGAGGAGATGTTTCCGGACCAGTTAAAGGCCTTTTACGAGGGCGTCAGCGGTTATCTGTACTTTGTTGAGCAGACATCTGAAATGGAGCGGATGCCCGAATCTCATGAAGATATGTTTTATTCCAAGAAGCCGATGCCGGTGGGGGAAGCAGTATTTGTAGAGGACGTGTACAGAGAATTACTCCGATATGAGGCGGAGGGAAGTCTTGTGGTGCATAGATTCACGGAAGCTGCCGAAGAGGAGCAGGAAAGGCGCATACAACATATGGTCACGGGAATAGAGCGTGACGGCTTGCTTGATTCAGACAGTGAAAAGGCACGGTTTATACGGAAGTATTTTAAGCAGGCTTGGGAGTTGGCAGAAAGCCATTGACCTTGCCCCGAGGGCAAGGTTTATAATTGCCAATATAAGATGCATATATCACAGCATAGGAGGTAACGATATGGACAATTGTGGGGTTTGTGAAAGAATCGAGTTGACTAAGAGTGGAAAAAACCCTTATTTTGTAAGAGAACTGAAAACGGGGTATGTGGTAATCGGAGACCATCAGAGAATCAAGGGATATTCTCTGTTCCTCTGCAAGGAGCATGCCACGGAATTACATTTCTTGGAGCCGGCATTTCGGGATGAGTTTCTGCATGAGATGGCGATTGTAGCGGAGGCAGTTTACAAGGCATTTAAACCGGACAAGTTAAATTACGAGTTACTGGGTGCCGGAAACGGTCAACATATGCACTGGCATTTGTTTCCCCGAAGAAAGGGAGACACGCCCACAGGCGGACCGGTGTGGAAGCTGGGAGCAGAACTGGTGGCAGATGAATACCTGCCTACGCCGGAGGAGCTTGAGGAATTGAAGGCGAAGCTGAATGCAGAGCTGGATAAGCTGCTTTCATAGGATTTATTAATATGGAGTGAGGATTATAATCCTCACCCCTTTTTTATGCCCTTTTATCAAATGTTGAGGAATTCCCATTATCCGTAAAGTTGATAAAGATTTCCTTATCATTGTGAGGGAACAACAATTCCATATATAGATTTCCCAACAGATTCTTTACGCTGTCGGCATCTACATTACTTACAACGTAATCATCGGCTTCCAGCTTCTTTAGATTATTTAAAATCAGTTGTATGCTTTGGGCTTCCGGTATTTGGGGTTTCCATTCAATAAGCTGGGTATTGGTGCTTTTGGGTTCGATTATCGGTTTGGTTTCGGGAATATTGTAGACGACATTCTTGCATGTTTTTTGAAAGCATTCCGGGTCATACTGCGCCAAATAGCGCAAATCATCCATGGTTAAGGTTCGCTTATTATAAATCTTTAGATAGATATTGATAAGGTGAGTGTTTTTTCCCATGGTCTATGCCCTCATGTGAATGAACCTGTTCCTAATTTTATTATACCACATTTTTGCTATTAAGAACAGAGAATAGGGCAAAAATTACCAGGTTCTCACCCCATCTATGTGTAAAAACCGTGCCTTGTCATAGGTGTATGTGGACAAAGGTCTGTCTAAGGCATCAAAGGTGTGTGCTGCCACCAGAATATCCCCGTTTACAGCAGTGATAAAGGGTGAATGATAGAAGTCGCCGTTTGCGGTGCCAAGCTGCACAATGTCTCCGGGCATGACCTCGTCCTCAGATACCACATGCGCATAGGGTCCCACAGATTTATTATTTACAAGGAAGTTATAAAGGTATTCCACGCCGGTCCAGGAAGGCGTGCGGTCATAGGAGGAGCGGTAAAACCAGCCTGTCACGGAAGTGTAATTCATAATGCGCGCACCCGCAAACAGGCACTGGGATGTAAAATAGGTGCAGTCTCCTCCGATTTTGTCAAAATTATAATAGGCCGGGTTTCTGTCCAGCGCCCACTTGCGTGCGTAGTTGGTGGCAGCAGCTCTGTCATAAGGTAGTTCCCGCATACAGATACCTCCTGCATGATTTATATTATGTTATGCGGGATAGGGGGATTTGGTTCGGCGTAAAACAGTGAGAATACGCAGGAAATCAAACAATAGGGGATTTGGGTACTCGCAATTCTCCAAAACGGAGAAGTTATAAAATTTCGCTCCGTAGACTCTACCAGCAGTTTCGTCTATAATGAGGTTACAAGTTCCGGACTTGCATGATTTACGAAAAGGAGTAATTAATTATGTACGAATGTAACATTGCAGAAAAATTGATAGAGCTGCGTACGGCAAAGGGTGTGACGCAGGAGGATGTGGCAAATGCTTTAGCTGTGTCCAACAAAACCATTTCGAAGTGGGAGAACGGTGTTTCAGCACCGGACCTTCCCATGCTGATTGAGCTTTCAAAATATTATAATGTCAGCACGGATGCACTGCTTGGCATTGCTATGGAGGGAAAACAGACAACGGAAAACTTTCTGAAGGCGCAGTTTGAGGGACTTGATGGAAGAGCCATCGTATTAAAGGCATTTGAGTTGGTTTGCGCCATGATTCCTGCCGGATATCAAATTATCAAAGAAGATGATGCGGATGCCATTATTCCTGAAAAATTGGACCGGATGAATCGCTCCTGCATTTCCCGAGAGAACTTTTATCAGTTTACGGTAAATTCCGAAGCAGCAAACATGGCGGTGATGCTGTTGCGGAATCAAGAGGATTTCAAATGGATGGTGACAGAGGAAAGCGCAGAGAGGATTGCGAAGCTATTTGGTTTTTTGAGTAATGCGGATGCATTAAAGCTGTGCCATTTTATTCACAGCAGAGACTGCTCGGGAAACTTTACTGCGGATTATGTTGCCAATAATCTGGAGCTTTCTGTGGAACAGGCAGAAGCGTTGCTTTCAGAGGGCTGTGAAATCGGCTTGTGCAGCAACCATATTGCACATCTGGAAAGCGGAGTGGTGACAATCTATGAATCCTTTGGCAGTGGAATGATACTGTCGCTTATTACGCTTGCTTATGAATATATGTGTGGCATAAAGAGCTATAACTATTATATCAACAGCAGCAGTAAGATGATTGGAGGTGGCAAGGCATGAGTTTATCCCAAAATATTAAGAGACTTCGCTTGAAAAAGAATCTGACACAGGAGCAGCTTGCCGCAGCACTCGGTATTTCGGCGCAGGCAGTTTCAAAGTGGGAAACCAGTGACACCTATCCTGACGGTTCCCTCTTGGTGCCTCTTGCTAATGAGCTAAATGTGTCCCTGGACAAACTGTTTGGCAACGAGGCTGTGACAATGGAAGACATTGCGGACAAAGTCTTACGGCTGATGAGAGCCACCGATGAAAAACAGCGTTTTGAGGTGGCAAGGGACATTGGATGGCAGATAGAAAAAGGTCTGTTTAACTGTCGGATGCTCATAGAGGAAGGTTATAACCCGGAGGAAATAAAGCAACTTCAAAATTCTTCCTATGTATTGAATGATTATGGATTTACCTCAATTTCCAACGGAAGAGCACCATTTTTCTCCGTATTTTGTGAGCCGGAGGAAGGATACGGAGAGATTATCGGCGATGGTGAGGAAATGCGCAGAATCTGCGAGTGCCTTGCCCAGCCGGAAACTATGAAAGCGGTACTTTTTGTGCTGCAGAAGGAAAGAGATTTTACGTTTGACAAAGGCTTTCTCGCCGGGGAATGTCAGATTGGGGAGAACATGATTGATACAGTAATTAATCATCTGATAGAGCTACACTTGGTTAGCAGAGTAGAATTGCAGATTGACGGAGAAAACTGTATTTTGCATGCTACCCGTCCGTCCCACAAGCTGATGGCCCTGTTTCTTATGGCACATGAGCTGAATTACAGGGGAGCGTATTCTCTGCAGTCGGAACACAGACAAAAACCATATATATAAATTTATGAGAACCTTTCCTCTAAAAAGTCGTTTATATAGTCAAAGGACAGAATAAATGTCTAAGGAGGAGAGGTATCTATGAAAAAGAAAAGTTTACGCATGACAGCGGCGTTGTTAGCAGTAATTACAGGTCTTGTTGGCTGTGGCACGGCACCTTCAGGCACCGGAGAGAATGTCGGTGATACCGGAAATACCCGCACAGCGGAGTCCGGCGGTACACCTACGGAAGAAAAACCTGTAAGCGGCGAGTATCCCATCTGCTATGACCCTGCACCCATAAGCGGCGCAATTGAAATCAATACCGCCAGTTTGATGTCTTCGACCACTGATTTGGTGGACAATGTGAGCGCGCTCTATCCGGGGGAAAATGTAATGCTCAGCGGTTTATCCCTGAATTTTGCACTGGCAATGCTTTCGAACGGCGCGAAGAATGAGGCGCTTACTTCCCTGGAAAATTATCTGGGCATGGATGTTGAGACTGTCAATGCTTATTATGCTGAGTTCATGAACCGTGAAAAGTCTGACACCAAAAATAAGCTGATGATCAGCAATGCTTTTTGGACCAACGAGCAGGAACCGTTTAAAATCCGAAAGGAATATACTAAGACACTCAAGGACACCTATCTTGCCAAGGTGGAGGCTATCCCCATGAATGAAAAGGGTATAAAGAAGGTGAATAAGTGGGCAGATAAGGCTACGGACGGACTGATAAAGAAAGCGTTAAGTCTCAATGATTTGACGGCAGATACCCAGTGCATTATTATGAACGCCCTGCTGTTTGACGGCAAGTGGCAGTCTCCGTTTGAGGCTGACCGGACAAAGGATGTGGAATTTACGCTGGCGGATGGTACCGTAAAGAACGTGGAAGGTATGCACAACGAAGAATACTTCTATTATGAGAATGAGTATGCAACGGGCTTTCGCAAGGAGTATCAGAAGGGTGAGTATTATATGATAGCTATCCTTCCCAAGACAGAGGGGGATTTTAATTTGTCAGATTTGGATGTGGAGGGCTTCATTGCAAGCGGAAAATCCACCTCCGAATTGAATGCGGACTTGAATATCATGCTTCCCAAGACGGATTTCGAAATAAAGTATGATTTGACGGACTTGCTAAAGAATGCGGGGCTTGCACAGATTTTTGATGCGAACAGTAACAATTTCCCCGGGATTTTTGACATTGATGCCCCGGATTTTCGTTCTTATGTGTCAAAGATTATCCAGAATGACCGCCTGATTATCGATGAGGATGGTACAAAGGCAGCAGCAGTTACCAGCATCATGGTGGATTGTTGTATGGCTGCTTTGGAGGAAAAGCAGAAGCTGCAGGTATATTTGAATCGTCCCTTTGCTCTTCTTCTGATGGATGGAGCTACGAATGAGCCGCTGTTTGTAGCGAAGATAATGAACCCGTAGCAGGTGAGTTTGCTCATTTTATCAAGAAAGTACAAGGATTCTGCGATATAGTAATTTTAGCAAAACTGATAAGCGACAGCGATTTGGCAACAATACAAGGAGGCACACTATGGTAGAATCTAAGGGCTGGGACTGGAAGGCTGTGGAAAACAGCATTTGGCTGGATCCCTGCGAAGAAAGCTATTATTATGCAAACAAGTGGAAAAAGGCAGGCTGTAAATCTGTGTTGGATTTAGGCTGCGGATTGGGTAGACATGCGATTCTTTTTGCAAAGAATGGTTTCAAGGTTACAGCAGTTGATATTGCCCGTGAAGGTGTGAATTATCTGAAAAGTTGGCAAAAGGAAGAGGGCGTGGACATTCTGTGCAAGGTGTGCGATATGAATGAGCTTCCCTTTGCGGATGATGCTTTTGATTGTATTTGGAGTTATCTGGTTATTTCTCACACGGACACAGAAGGTATAAAAAAGATTTTGCAGGAAATCAAGAGAGTATTGAAACCGGAAGGCAAATTCTTTTTGACCTTATGCTCTAAGGACACCTGGTCCTTTAAGGAGGCTGATTTTCCTCGGGTAGATGAGAATACGATTTTGAAAACAGAGCCGCCGGCAGAGGTTGGAGTCCCTCACTTCTATGTGGATTTGGATGATATACCGCCGTTGTTTGCAGACTTTGAGATTACCCGAATTCGACACGTGGACAATTGTTATTTTAACGGACGCAAGCAGAACAACAAGCATTATTTTGTTGAGGGTCAGCTTCATAAAAAGGCATATACCCCGGATTATACCCACATTATCGGAACTTCGGTAAGCGGCACTATAGACAGACCGCTTGGGTTTGCCCACCCCAGACATCCGGAGATTATATATGCTGTTAATTACGGTTATGTGAATGGAGTGTTTGCCGGGGATGGCGCCGAGCAGGATGTGTATGTGTTTGGTACATCGGAGCCTATCCATGAATTTACCGGAAAGGTAATCGGCGTGTATCACAGATTTAATGACAATGAAGACAAATGGATTGTGGCATTGGATGATAAAGAGTATTCGGATGAGGAGATTCTTGCAAAGATAGATTTTCAGGAGAAATTCTTTGATGGAGTGCTGTATAGGGGATGAATATAAGAAGGAGTAGGCTTCAATTTGATGCCTACTCCTTTTCAATAATGCCTAATTCCAGAAATCAGTCTTATCCTTTAACCCAATGGAGGATGCCTTAAATACGGGGTCCAGTCCCTGTTTGCGCTGCGCCATGTAATCCTTCAGAGCGGCGATAGCCGTTTTTCCTAAGATTACGATAACGGGAAGGTTTATCAGTGCCATAATTCCCATCAACACGTCCGCCAAATCCCATGCCAGACCAAAGGAAAGCAATGCGCCAAAGAATACAATCACACTTGCAATCAGGTTAAAGATGCGGATAGGAAGCTTGCCCAAAGTGCGTTTTGCAATATAATTCATACAGCCTTCACAGTAGAACAGGTTGCCAATCAGGGTGGTGAAGGCAAAGAGTAACAATGCGATGGTAACAAAATAGGTGCCAAAAGGACCAAAGTTTGCCGAGAGAGCCTTTTGTACAAAGGGTGCTCCGGTAAGGTCTGCTGAGGGAGTAAGTCCGCTGCTTAAGCACATCATAGCGGTTGCGGTACAAACCAAAAGGGTATCAATAAATACGCTGAGCATCTGTACAAGTCCCTGTTTTACGGGGTGAGAAACCTCTGCAGCAGCAGCTGCATTGGGAGCGGAGCCTACACCTGCTTCGTTGGAATATAGACCGCGTTTAATACCATACATTAAGGCAGAGCCTGCGAAACCACCGAAAATCGCCTTGAAATCAAAAGCAGACTCAAAAATATTCTTGAACACAGTGGGAAGTACGCCAATGTTCATAACCATGGAAATCAGAGCCATGACAATATATGCAACGCCCATAAAAGGAACCAGAACACTGGTAACCTTAATAATCTGTTTACCGCCGCCCAGTGCGCAGAAGGCAACCAAAACAGCTAAAACACCGCCGCATATCATGGGAACCATAGAGGTCTTAGGGTCGCCGTAGAAGCTGTATTCTGATAAGCTGGTCACCAGATTGTAGGAACAGAGCATGTTAAAACCACCTGCATAGGTAACAATCAATGCAACAGCAAAGATAATGCCAAGCCAACGCTTATGAAGTGCCGCCTCAATGTAATACGCGGGACCGCCGTAGCTGCCGCCCTTCTTATCGCGCTTCTTGTAAATCTGTGCCAGAGTACTTTCGATAAAAGCGGAAGCACTGCCGATAATGGCAATAATCCACATCTAGAACACGGCGCCGTATCCACCAAGAGCAATCGCGTTTGCAACACCCACAATATTACCTGTACCCACACGGCTTGCAGTGGATACCATCAGGGCTTCAAAAGCGGAAACAGAGCCCTTGCTTTCCTTTTTTTCTGTCACCAGACGGATGGATTCCCCAAGCAGTCGAAGCTGTACGAATTTGGTGCGGAAGGTAAAATACAGACCAACGGCGATTAATAGAATAATCAGCAGGTTGCTGTACATAAAGTTGCTGATGTCAGCTATCAGTTTGGAAATAAAATCGTACATAAGAAAATCCTTTCGTAAAAAATAAGATGCAACTATTTTAGTATACCATGAATAAAAGTCCAGTCAATAATGTAAAAATTGAAAACCTTATTAAGATATGTTACGATAAAAATGATTATTTTAATGTACAGAATGTATATTGGCGGGAGGGATTGTCATGCAGATTAAATCCTTAAGTATTAACAATTTTAAATCCATTCAAAGACTTGAAATTAATGACATAGAAAGTGCCTTAATTTTGGTCGGAAAGAATAATAGTGGAAAGACAGTTGTGTTAGATGCAATTCGTGCAGTTACCGGAAGTTATAAAGTGCAGGAGTCTGATTTTAATGAAAAAAAGCAAAACATTGAGATTTCAATGGTAATCGAAATTTCGGAAGAAGATTTGATGCAGTTTCATGATGGAGGAGTTGTCAGTTCCTATAAGCGTTACGATTCCTGGGAGAAAGATTTTAGAAAGAAGCTTCCCTCCTTTGAAAACGGGCAGCTGTCCTTTTTGTGCGTTATTAACCGTAATGGACAGATACGATATGATGATGGAACACACAAGAAAAACCGGTACATTCCGGAAATTTTGCCGAAGTTTTACTTTATAGACACCACACGTGATATCAGCTCTTTTCAGGATGATTTGCTAATATTCCAGAAGGCTAAGGAGCTTAGTGGTTTGCGTTCAAAAGCCTGCATTTTTAATGAGGCAAAGAATTGCAGCCATTGCTTTAACTGTATTGGTTTGATTCATCAGAAGAAACCGGAAGAATTGCAGCTTCAAGAGACCGCCAAGCTCTTAGAGTATAAAGTGTATCAGTTGAATCTCAGTGATTTTGCAACCAGGATGAATGAAAACTATCAAAAGAACGGCGGAATACAGGAAATTATTTATTCCATGTCTTATGAATTGGATAAGATGTTTTCCATTCAGGTGGATGCATGGCATGAGGATTTGAAATGCCTAAGCCCGGTGGATAAGCTGGGAAACGGTATGAAAAGCATTTATATGTTATCTCTATTGGAAACCTATATTGAGGATGAAAAGCGGATGCAAAGCATTATCATGGTGGAGTATCCGGAGTTATTTTTACATCCCTCACTGCAAAAAGAGGCAAGTAAAATTCTCTATCAGTTATCCAAGAAAAATCAAGTGATTTTTACTACCCATTCGCCTAATATGGTAGTGAATTTTACCAGAGGGCAGGTATGTCAGATGGCTCTGGATGAGGAAGGGTATTCCATAGCCCGCCAAAACGTGGATATTGATGATGTTTTAAATGATTTGGGGTATAGTGCAAACGACTTTTTGAATGTGGATTTTGTGTTTATTGTAGAGGGAAAGCAGGATAAAAGCCGCTTTCCGTTGCTTCTTAAAAAGTATTATTCGGAGCTGTATGACAAGAAGGGCAATTTGTCACGAATAGCCATTATTACCACCAACAGCTGTACCAATATCAAGACCTATGCAAATTTAAAGTATATGAATCAGCTGTATCTGAGAGATCAGTTTTTGATGATTCGGGATGGCGACGGTAAAAATCGGGAGGAGCTTGCCAATCAGCTTTGCAGCTATTACAGTGAGAGGAATGCACAGGATGTCGATAAGCTGCCCCGAGTGCAGCGCAGGAATGTTTTGATTCTCAAATACTATTCCTTTGAAAATTACTTTCTAAATCCTGAAATCATGGTGAAGATTGGTGTCGTGGAAAGTGTTGACCGGTTTTGGGAAATCCTGTTCGATAAGTGGAGACAGTATCTGCACCGGATAAAGAGCGGTGTGCATTTAAAGGAAGTGTTGGGAAAGGATTTGGAATCCATAGAGGAGCTGAAAGCGCATTTCGAAGAATTCAAGATTTATATGCGCGGTCATAATCTGTATGATATTTTTTATGGACGTTTTCGCAAACAGGAAACAGAATTTTTGACCAGATATTTGGAACTGGCACCTCGGGAGGATTTTGCAGATATTCTTAACACAATAGATACCTTTATTTATTTTGACAGCAGGAAAAAAGATTAATTTTAAAAAATTTGTAACGAATAGGGAGGTATGTTGGACTAATCTACAGAAACACAAAAGAAACAGAAAGGAGAGGCACGTTGGATATTAAGGAAGCATATGAACAGTATTTTAATACAGTCCGGGGCTATCTGACGACATTGACGGGTGGTAATTATGACCAGGCAGAAGAATTGACCCAGGAAACCTTTTACCGTGCCACTCTGAAGATTTCTGAATTCCGGGGAGACTGCAAGATGTCAACCTGGTTGTGCCAGATTGCTAAGTTTGTTTTCTATCAGAGTCTGGATAAGCAGCGGAGACGAAAGGAAGTGCCCTTTGATACAGCCGTGGAAGCTGCAATGCAGGAGGAGACGGAGCGCACCATAGAGGAGGCGGAAAGCAAGCTTTACATATACAGAATGATTCAAAAGCTGCCCTCTCCCATGCGGGATGTGGTGATGCTCAGACTGACGGGAGAATTGAGCTTTAAAGAAATCGGTGATGTGATGTCACAGTCTGAGAACTGGGCAAGGGTAACATTTTACCGTGCAAAACAAATCTTGGGAAAGGAGCTGAAAAGAAATGAATAGACAGTATCATTGTAATATCATTTTGGATTTGCTCCCCCTTTCCATGGAGCATTTGGTGAGTGAAGAAACGGATAAAGTAATAGAACAGCATTTATTGATCTGTGAAAGCTGCAGACAGATTTATGAGAATATGCAAAGGGGCATTGACGGGATGTCCTGTGGCGAACTGAAAAGAGGTGAGCATCTTTCAGGAAACACGGATTGTAGTGTGGTAAAAGATTTACTGCCTTTGTTTCTTGACAATCTGACGGGCAGGGAATCCGAAGAGTTGATTCAGACTCATTTAGGGAGCTGTCAACAATGCAGAGACCATTTGCAACAATTAAAGGACGAGCGTAAGGTACAAAGCAGTCTGGAGGAAGCAAACGACAAGCGGTTGTGGAAAGCTTTAAAAAAGAGGCGTTACGAAATGTTGGGTATTTTCTGTGGCATTCTCTCTTGTATTCTTTTGGTAGCAGGACTGCTTGTATGGGTATTTTGGAGAGGAAATACGAAGGAGCAGAAATATGATATCCGGGAGCATTATGAACAGGCTGCGGATTATGGTAACCAGAATTACAGAGGCGAGGCAAAGCTTTCCCTGTTCCCCGCTAAGGATGGACTTACCGGTGAGATAACAGATTTCTATTATGATTGCAAGGGCGGATGGTTGTATCAGGAATACCAGATATATTTGGAATGCAGCTATGATGCTTCGGCGTACGAGGCAGAAAAGCAGAGATTATTGCAGGTGAAGAATGAAGAGACCGGGCAGCAGGTGATCTATACGGAGGAGGAGAATGACCTTCCCTGCGTATATGCTATGCTGTATGATGAAGGGTACGAATATGTCCTGCTTGATGAGAAGAATCATACTATTATTTATATTTATCTGCAGGGTATCGACAGAAGAGAGTTAGCATTCCCTGAAGAATATCTGCCAAAGGATTATGGACAGGCAGGCTATGATTTTGAGACAGAGCGGGAGGGGTATAGTATTTATTCCGGTACAGAGAGGAGTGTAGGGCAGAATGAATAAAAAGACCAAGAAGTTTTG
>CALYZQ010000061.1 GCA_945609985.1 uncultured Lachnospiraceae bacterium
CAGGATTTCTTCCTTGTTTGGAATCAAGATTGCGGACTTGTTTCGCAATTACCTACATAATAATGCATAAAGATTTCCTCCAAATCCGGCTCTGAAACGGAAAGGTCTGACACCTTTCCCTCAGACAGGCACTGCAAAAGCTGTCCCATCTCCCCATTATACAAAAAGGAAACCACGCCCTCCGACTGTTCCATATTGCGCACACCGCTAAGGCCATCAAGCATCACCTCTCCCTGTACCACAATCCGCTTTGCATTGGTCCGAGACAAGGCTTCCACGCTATCACACGCAATCATTCTGCCTTCTCTGATGATAGCCGCTCTTGTACAGTTTTTCTGTATTTCAGACAGGATATGACTGGACAAAAACACAGCTGCTCCCTGCTCGTTTCTCTCCCTGATAATATCGAAAAACTCTCTCTGCATCAGAGGATCCAAGCCGCTTGTGGGCTCGTCCAATATTAAAAGCTTCGGCATATGCTGAAGAGCTGCCACAATACCCACCTTTTTACGGTTACCGAAGGATAACTCCTCCACCTTACGATTGACATCCAGTTGCAATCTTTCACAAAGTTTCTTCGCTTCTTCACTGCAATCCATCTTTCTAAGATCAGCAGACAGTTTCAGCACATCCTTTACCTTCATGCCGGCATAAAACACCGCTTCCGAGGGCAGATAACCCACCTGCTCAAGTACCTTGCTTTTTTCCTTGCAGACATCATAACCAAATATTTTTGCCTGTCCGGATGAAGGACTGATTAATCCAAGTAATGTTCTGATAGTCGTTGATTTCCCGGCACCGTTTGGACCTATCACACCGAAAAATTCTCCCTCCTCAACCGTCAGATTCAAATCTATAATACCTCTGGACTTACCGTAATACTTTGTCAAATCCGTGATTTTTATCGCTTCCATATCATACCTCCTTCCGCAAGTAAATAGATTTCCAAAATTCCATCAGTTTCATGAAATCCTGTTCCATCTCATCAATATTGATTTCTCCGCTTTGCAGCTTCTCCCAAAGATATCCTTCCGAAGCCCAATACATCTCCTTATACATCATCTGCAAATCAATACCCGGAATAAACTGCTCCGGGTCCACATTGAGCAGTTTTGCAGTTGCTCTATATGCCAGATGTCCTGCCATACTATTCTGAATATCTTCCCTGATCTCCGGATCCTTTTCATAATAAGCCTTTACTACAAAAACTCCCAAATCCGGGTACTGTCGCATAATACGGATTTTAGCCAGCATCCCCTTGTACATGCTGTCAAACAAATCCTTCTGTCCATAGCAACCACTTTTTTGCAGCTCTTCTATGGTAATCCTCACACACTTTTCCCAGAGGAAGAGATACAGTTCCTTTTTATTATGGAAATAATGAAACAATAAGGATTTACTGATTCCTGCCGCCCCTGCTATCTCGCTCATAGGACTTTTTTTGTATGAATTCTGTGAAAACACACGGAATCCTGCATTGATAATAGCCTCTTGTTTTTCTCCGGGTAAAGAAAAGAATTTTTCGTTCATATGCCCTCCTTTGTAACGTCTATAAATAAAATTATACGCCGTTGACCGATTTTGAGAAGACCCCTGCGTGATTTTTTTGTAGTAAAACGATTATAGCGCACAAAACTCCCTGAACCGCCAAGGCACAGGGAGTTCTCTCACACTACACTTTTCGTTTATTCATAACAGGTATGCTTAAAGCAACAGAAGCAATGCTCATAACAATCGCTATCATAATTGCTTTGTAATATATAGCCACCTCCACGCCTCCTATAAGCAATGCAGAAGAACTCATCAGCATGGCAGGTGTATACTCCTTCACTTTAGGCAACAGGCTAAGCAGATATACTGCAAGGAATGCACCGCCGGTACAGGTAAGAACTGCTGTATTGCTATCCATAAGTGCAGAGAAAAGCACCATAAACGCAATTACCAGTATTCCTACCAGCCACCAACACATAGCCGCAAATCCAAGATGTGAAGCAATGCTGTTCTCCCAATAGATATCATTATAACAGTATGTAATGGCATAACACATCCAATAATATACGCTCCAAAGTCCAAGCAATACTGCAGTCTTAGCAAGTACTACCTTGTAGCGTTCCAAACCCTTGGTCAGTGTGAGTACCAATGTACCGGACTGATATTCCTTTGTAAAAAGACCGCTCTGCATCAGTACGAAAGCAATCAGTCCGATAGGTATATTCTTATAAAACTGCGTCCATGAGTCCATTGCATCCACCTGCACTGCCGTTAGCGTCATCCCCATCTCTGCCATTGACTCGGATACAAGCTCCATCAGCCAGGGTGTCAGCTTTGCAACCGCGGGATTCATAATTCCCAGAAACACAAAAATAATCCCTAATATCACAATTCGTCCGGTGCGCACCTGCTCCATCCATTCTTTTTTCATAAATGCAATTAAACTTCTCATCCCTTCACCACCTCCAAAAACAAGGATTCCAGTGTGGGCTCCAGATGTTCCACCTTATGAATCGGTATTTTATTG
Organism: uncultured Lachnospiraceae bacterium; assembly: GCA_945609985.1. GTDB lineage: Bacteria > Bacillota > Clostridia > Lachnospirales > Lachnospiraceae > Acetatifactor. The sequence goes on from CALYZQ010000061.1 coordinate 2,519, forward strand.
TCAGCCACGTACTTAAGCACCTTAAACAAAGTCTCCTCACTGCCTCGAATACTTAACTGATTTTTCTGTAACTCCTGTATATTAGGGAATACCTGCAACAGATTTTTTGCCTCCTCTTCGCGGGTTGTTTCCAACAGATACTCCTCCGTCCGGTTCTTGCCCTGAATTTCCGCAAGTGTTCCCTGTTCTACAATCACACCATCGTTAAGGAAAGCAATATCTGAACAAATCCTCTCCACATCCGACAGTATATGCGTGGAAAACAAAACCGTAGTCTGCTCCTTTACTGCCTGCAAAATATCCAGAATTTCCTTTCGTCCTACCGGGTCTAATGCAGATGTGGGTTCATCACAAATCAGCAGTTTGGGACGATTTAACAGTGCCTGTGCAATTCCCAGACGCTGCTTCATTCCTCTGGAAAAACCCTGAATGCGATGCTTTTCACCCGCAAGTCCCACAAGCTCCAAAAGCTCTTCACTACGCTTCCTGCTTTCACTCTTATTCACACCGGTAATCTCACCACAAAAGTTCAGATACTCGGTGGCGGTCATAAACGGATAAAACTCCGGCACATCCGGCAGATAACCGATATGACGGTTGGTGGCAGTCTGACCGTAAATCACTTTTTCTCCCGCCACATAAATATCGCCTTCATCCGGCTTTAGGAGACCTAATACAGTCTTCATTGTAGTTGTCTTGCCGGCTCCGTTTCTTCCTATGAATCCGAAAACACTGTGCTCAGGAACAGTCATCTCCACACCCTTTAAGACCTCTTTGTCTCCAAAACGTTTCTTTAAATGTTCAATCTTTAGTATTTCCACTTATGCATCCTCTTTTCCCAGTAAAAAGTACAAAATCGGTCCTATAAAACTCAAAAAAGCTACTACCAGCCAGATGGAACGTTTGCCCCTTTTATAATTCTTGTGGGTCAAAACGTGATACAATGTGTATCCCATTAAAGCAAATTGCGCTATTATAAGCGGTAACAACAACGGTAAATATTCCATCAATTCATCCATCTTACTACTCCTCTCTATGGTAAGTTTCTACACAGAAGCCTTTATGTCCGCATTCCGTGCAGGTAAGTCTTCTGGTGTTTATCGTATGTCTTGCAAATAAGAACTCTCTAAACTTTGGTCTATACACCGCATGACATTTGGGACAGATGTAGGAAACATGATTAAAGTAATACCATATTGTCCATACAACAACTCCGATTACAATCAGAAGTCCCACCGCAAAGGGCCACCAGTTTCCTGTGACAATTCCATAAACCAATGACACATCCTCTATGATTTCAGCTACAATTCCTACCGACATCATTGATATGTACAATTTATGAAGCTTCTTTTTATTTGCCATTCGGTACACTATGTCTCCTATGGATTCGACAGAAAAATGTTCTACCAGCTTTAACTCCTGATTTAACTTTTCCAGTTTGTTAAGCTTTGCCTGCTGCTCTTCTATTTCGCTCCGCAGTGCTTGTCCCTGTTGCTCCAACAGCAAAGAAATTACACTTGCCGGGTCTTCCTCAGAAAGGAGCTGCTCTATGGAATTAATAGGCAAACCGATATCCCGAAGAAAACAGATAATCTTCATCTTGCGCAAATCTTCTTCCGAATACAATCTGCGTCCGCCCTCAGAAAGTTCACTGGGAATCAAAATATTTCTCGTATCATAATATTGAACCGTTCTGACGGTCACTCCACAGAGCTTTGCAAGCTCTCCTGTCGTATATTTCGACACAGTCTTTCACCTCCTTACGCTGCCATTTTACTTCATTACGCAGCGTCACAAGCAACACCTTACGCTAGGGGATTTTTCTTATTTTTGCTCCTTATCCATCTTTGCAAACATTTTTTCATATGGTGCAATCATCCCCTCGTTCATTTTATTTCCCATCTTGGAAAGAATCTTCTCATTGGAAAGCAAAGCTCCCACCAGATACATCTTCATGGAAGTCAGGCGCTTCTTCTGAGGAAAATCATAAATTCCCTGTTTTTTATAAAATTTGTGGTCTGCACGCATCATACCGCGCATCTGATAAATAAGGTCACGGAAAATCTTCATGCCTCCCACTCCCCAGAAATTCTGAGGTGTCGTATGTTTTGTCTCAAGAGCGAAGTTTAAGCTCTTCGCTAAATCATCAATCTGCTTGTCGGTCGCATACTCATCCGTAGCTACACCGCTAAGGAAATTGCCTCCGGTCTCGCATCTTGCCTCAATAACAGTACGCAAATTATTCTCTGCGCCGTAATTGCCGGACACCAGATAACCCACCGGCATCCCCACAGTAACAGTTCTGTGACCATTGCAGAAATTCCGGTCATCATACATCTTAAAGCGTGAACCCATGGAATGGTCCGATATGGTAAAGGCATACACGATGGCATCTGCCTTCTGGATATTCTCACGCAAGAAGCTGTCAAACTCATCCTTATAAACACATTTTTCCGAAACTGCGCAGCGGAAGCATCCCAGACATCCTCCCATCAGAGGATATTCGGAAATATTCACTATTCTGGTCTGATAGGGAAACACCTGACGGAAACGTGCAATCATGGTCTGCAAATTGGAAGTCTCATCAGTGTTATCCGTGATAATAACAATGTCCTTTTCTGCTTTTGTATTGACCGCTTCACCCGGCACCGTTGCTCTCACCATTTTGTACTCAGAAGGCTCTTCTGCGCGTACTGTATAAATATCCTCCTTCACTGACCACAGGAACCGCACAAAAAACTTTTCGGCATCCTCTCTTCCCTGCTCGGAAAGCAGATCCTCCATATCTGCTGACAAACCGCGAATATATTTCATCTTCAAATCCAACGCATTTTCCTCTATATACTTGTGCGCCGTTATGTCATAAAAATGCTTGGAGGTAGATATCTGGGTGGCATATTTGCCCTTTATATCAATTTCGTGCTCCTTTACAAGCTCAATAAATCTATGTAACTGTGACGGCGCCAAAAAAGTATACACCGGATAGGAAAAAAGCACTGCATCGCAGGCATCAAGTAACTTCTTTGCCTCTGTAAAATCCTTTTCCAAAGCCTTTATTCTTTGTCCCGCATGAAGTACCGTGAATTCATGCTCCGGGTATTTCCGCTCCAGATATCGCACTGTCTGAAGGGTGATACTGTATTTCCCTTTGGGGCTTCCGTTAATCACTGCTATTTTCATACTCTTTCCTTTCCGACTTTACGCCTCACCAAGCATTTCTGCAATCGCCTGTTTCCAATATTTATCCGGCACATCATACCAGTTACTGCTTCCGGTTTCTTCCTCGCACAAACACATCGCCCTCACTAAAACCGAACCATGGGCCACCTCTCCCGTAAGTATCAGATGCTTCGTCACTGCTGTCCAATAGGGCGCTTCTTCTGTGAGACCGGACATGTCAAGCTCCGCTGTAACCTTCTCTTTGTCATAATCAATGCTGATAAATTCAGGCTCCCACTCTTGACCCTTTTGATGCAAAATCATAAATTGCGCTTTCCCACCGCCATGCAGTGCCACACCCACGGCACCGGGATTTATAGCCATTTTATCCCCCCATCTTATAATTCCCTGTAAATGGGTATGACCACAAAGAATATACTTCTGTTCACACTTTTCCATGATTTGCCTTGTTCTCTCATCATCAGGAAGCATTTTTTCATTGCTCCTGTTTGGTGAACCGTGACATGCGAGTAGTGGTCCTGCGCCCTCAAAAACGATTTCTTTACAATGTGGCAATCCCTCAAAGAAATCTCTGTCCTCTTCCGTCTGATTTGCATAACAATAAAGCATGGCACCAACTGTCAAATTGCCATCCTTCCACTCACAATTATTATCATATTTGCAATTTATCCAATAATCTTCCTTGTTTCCCCTGATAAAGTAGCAGTTGTACTTTTCTTTTAACTCATATATCATTTCCATGGTCTTTTGGGGATAGGCAAACTCTCCCAAATAATCCCCTAAAAAAATAAAAGTGGTAATATCATGTGACAGAACGTAATCCAAACACGCCCTAAACGCCACATGATTACCATGGATATCTGAAAACACTGCAATGTCCATCATTGTCTCTTACACTCCTAACCCTGACGCAACCTTCTCCCACACCTCTTCCGATGCCATGGAGACCGGGCATCCGGCTTCCTTTTCCACCCCATCCACACACTGAATCACATAATTAACCCCAGTGGTGATGGTCTTTTTCACGGCTCTGTTTAACACAAAAGCAAGCTCGTCCAAGCCGCTCTTTGTAAAATCCTCCAAAAAAGCATCCGCATCGTAGGAAATGGAACACAACTCCGGCGTCCATCCTGTCTTATCTCCGTGCAGCACCACAAACTGTGCATTCTTACCGACACCGTCAAGCGTAAGTCCCAAGGAGCCTGGATTAACATAAGTCTTGCCATTCCATCTAAAAATTTCCTGCATATGGCTGTGACCGCCAAGGAGATAATTCCCCTCTATTTTTTGCAGAGCCGGCACCTTTAATTCCGGGTTTAATTCCACGTTTCCACGTACCTCCCCCGGTGTTCCGTGACAAATAAATAACTCCGGGCAATCCTCTATCTGTACTGTCATTTCTTCCGGCAGACTCTCAAAAAATGCCATATCCACATCGGATAAGTGCTGTGATGTATAATAAAAGCAGCCACTCTGTGAGGATGGCTTCCAGCCCTGATTTTCACGCAAATTATTTAATAAATAATTTTCCCGATTGCCTCGAATCATATAACAGGAATACTGCTCCCTCATTTGTCGAAGCAGCTCCATCGTTCGCTCAGGGTAGGGACTGTCCGTCACATAATCTCCCAAACAAATGATACCATCCACCGGGTGTTCGCCACAGTAGCCAAGGAACGCTTCCAGAGCCTTATAATTACCGTGTACATCACTGATTACTGCATACGCTCTATTCTTCCACATATTCTCTCTTTTCCTCCGGTATCCAGCGTTCCAAAAGCTCTCTCATCTGGGTACGCTCAAAAGGCTTGGACAGGAAATCTTCAAAACCGTTTCCCAGATACATCTCTCTCGCACCCTGAAGCGCATTTGCAGTCAATGCTACAATAATTGTTTTCGCTGCCGTTTCTCCACATTCCGTACGGATAATCCTTGTTGCTTCTACTCCGTCCATCTCAGGCATCATATGATCCATAAATATCATGTCATATTCGTGCATTTTTACCAGCTCGATAGCTGCCTTGCCACTGTTTGCCTCATGAATCTGAAAACCATACAGCTTTAACATGGATGTTGCCACTTTGCGGTTGATATTGTTATCATCCACTACCAGAACACGGTAATCTCTGCAAACAAAATTCTTATCCTGCTTTTCCTCTACATCATGTCGCACCATTGGGTTCTCACTAATCGTACGTTTATCCACAACCTGCTGCATAATATGAATGGTAAAGCATGTACCCTTACCATATTCACTTTCCAGCTGAATATCGCCCTGCATCAGCGCAACCAGCTGCTTGGTAATCGCCAATCCCAAGCCCGTGCCTTCCGTCTTGCGGTTTCTATTCATATCCAATTGACGGAAGGATTCAAATATTACCGCCTTATCCTCTTCCTTAATACCGATTCCGGTATCTTTTACTACAAACTGCAATTCAATCGTATTATCACCCGTATAACGGCTGGAAACCGCCAAACTAACACTGCCTACCTTGGTAAATTTGATAGCATTGTTTATAATATTAATCAGCACCTGGCGGATTCTGCCCACATCACCCTTAAGCTTGTGGGGAATGTCTTTTGCAACTTCCACATTCATCTTAAGTCCCTTTTGCTCTGCTGCCATCTGCACCAGGTTCACGGTATCCTGTATCATTACCTGAACTAAATAATCTTCCTCAACCAGCTCCATTCTTCCGGCTTCCACCTTGGACAAATCTAAAATATCATTGATGATGGATAACAGATTCAATGCTGCTGTCTTGATATCACAGGCATAGTCATACATTTTACGTCCACGGCTCTCCTCTATAATGAGCTCACTCATTCCCACGACCGCGTTCATAGGTGTACGAATCTCATGAGACATATTGGCAAGGAAATTGGATTTTGCCCGGTTCGCTTCCTCAGCCGCTTTTCTCATCTCATTCAACTTTTTGATGTACTCATAGGTTTCAGTTACATCCACCATAAGTACCGTATAACCACGCACAATCTGTTCAAAGTCCATGACTGAATGTAAATGCCCCTCATAATACCGACCTTTTACCTCAAACCGCTCCTGTGCGCTTTCTTCTATGATGTGCATAGGGAAATTTTCTACATCCTCAATCTTTTTATATATCATAAGATTAGGAAACATTCGCTTTGCCGCATCATTATACATCAGTACCGTACGATTTTCATCCAAGGTAATCATACCGTCTCCAAGAGAGTTCAACACGGTATCCGTTGCCATTCTGGTAATGTCAAAGTCCTTGCGGTTCCATACAAACACAACCAATGTAAAAAACATAACAGCCATAGCAAGAGGCGTGGGGTCATACCCTTCCGGGAATACACGAAGCACATACAGAATAAACACAGAAATTGCAAAAAAAGCACCACATACAATGAATTTAAGTTTTCCGCTTCTCTTCGTATTCTTTTCTCTGATAAGTGTCTCAATCAGCACACCGACTGATACTGCCCATGGGATAACCATACACGTAATCATAAAGAAATAAAAGCCGGGACCATAGGCAAGCTTTACATGAGGATATATTCCGCTTTCAACAAACTCAACCTCTGTATAATAAATATCGTGCATGGAACCGGTCCATATCAATATGACGGAAATGCAAGCACACAAAAGAAGAATTCTCTCCATCCATACCATTTCCTTTTTACCACAGTAATTACGGATAAACATCATAAAGAAAATTGTCATAACACTGCTGCCCAGATACTCCATCTTAACAGCCAGCATTGCCTCTCGTTCGTTTTGCGCAAACAACTCCAACAAATAAGCCGCATTATGAACAAGCTCTGCAATCATAAACGATAGCATCAATCTCTGCGCATAAGTAGACCCTCTGCGGTATATGTACACCAGTGCATATACAATCAATATGATGGCAAAAATCTGCAAACCTACCAGTACATTAAACATAAGACACCTCTTCATACGTTAATATATCATTACATCATACAATTATCATACCAATTTTTGCACAAAAATACAATCAAATAACTGAAAAATCCATGAGATTACTGAAAATAGCAACCTCATGGATTCTATATACTTTATTATCTGGTAAACTGGGAAATGAACTTCCAAGCATGCTCATTGGTATGATGTCTGGATTCATGTACCTGCTGGGGAATGTTTGCAAAAGCAGTTCTGCAAACACCGTCTTCACTGTCAAAGTAGTGAATAATCAGGTCACTGTCTCTGGAGTCATCATGAATCGTCTCCACGCGGTCAGCCTCAATACCCCAAACACGGTCAACCCAGTTCTCCTTATCAGCGAAGTTAACATCGAATTTCTTGTTCAGCTTGTTAACCTCTGCGCAGTATTGGATTCTCTCAAGACCGGACTCTGCCTGGAAAGGTAACTCGGGCACATGGGACTTCTCACCGCCGGAATAGAAAATAGGTACAGACACTGTCATGTTCTTGTTTTCATTGCCGGAAGGGAACATCGGATTGCTCTTTACAGGGAACAATGCACTTGCGGGTGCAATTCCTGCAAAAATCTCAGGATACTCTTCGAACATGTTCCAGGTCTTTCCGCTACCCATGGAGAAGCCTGTCGCATAAATACGACTCTCATCAATATTGTAACGCTTCTTTAAGCTCTCAAGAACCTCAATAGCCTCTGTAGCGGTTACATCCTGATGATTCTCAATGGGCACATAAAGGAAATTGTATCTGTGAGCAATCTCGTACCAACCGGATACAAAGGTTAAGTACATGGTGGAATCTCCGCCGCCGTGGAAGCCGAGAAGCAAAGGTGCCGGCCCATTATCAAACAGGTCATTATTGTAGTAAGCAAAATAGCCTACTTTGTGCTCTGCATCATCCTTATATCTTCCTCTGTTATCAGGTGAAGTCTTAACAACTACACAACCTGTCTCCTCAGTCATATTCATCTCTTCAAAATCAGGCTCAATTTCCATATTGCCGCACCACATCTTAAACTTGCGAACAAATGCCTTGAAGTCAGCCTTATAATCAGCTTCATCCTTCACAAGCAGGTTGGTGCAATTCTTGAATGCCGCATTTACCTCATCGGAGTTACCCACGCTCAAGATACCGATATCGGTACGCTCAACATTAGGGATAACACTTAAGTTCTGCATGGAGCACATAGCAGGTGTAATCTCTCCGGGGCCCCACAGATACTCACCCTGTAAGGTCTTAAGCAGATTCTTTGCTACATAGTCTGCAGACTCGCCGTAGCTGTAAATATCAGCTCTAAAGATAGCTCCTCTGATAAAGCATCCCTTGAACTCACGGGTAAAGAAATCTGTAATCTCTACAATACCGTCAGAGTAATAAGGATTCATCTTTACTTCGGAAATAATTGCTGCATACAAATCTTCGGGAGCATTCTTCCAGCCACCCTCATTGGTAGGATAAATAAACAATACGCTGGAATCCACTGCGGATGCGATATCAGCAAGTCCGCTCTTCTTTGCGAAAGCAATTGCTTCATCCATGCTCTGTCTGTTCTCTTCAAATACCAGAAGTAAAGGTGCACGGAATGTATAGTTCACTACCTGTCCGTCAATATCTGTTGCAGGTACGTATGTCTTGAGATAAAACTTCTCATACTCATACTCCCAATACTTTCCACCATCAGCCATTGTGCTGACAGCAGGTCTTGTTGTCATTGCCATAATAACCCTCCTAATCAATTATTTAGTTTATTTTTCGTCCTTTTCATTGTAGCATATTTTAATCGTTTTTACAACCAAAAATGAATTGTATTTTATAGCAAGATGTGCTCCTCAAAAAGGCAAGATATGCAAAAATTTTCTAGATTTTAAATTCATGCCCTAAGATTTTGGTTGGCACTGTGCGATTATTGCCATCTATATATTCAAATCTCAAAATCCGGAAACACACCATTTTTAACACAGTTTACAATATTCAGCGCTTCCGCTACAGCTCTTTGTCTGCCCTTAGGAGTATTCATCCAGTTATCCCTGTTGGTATTATCATCAGCCGCAGGGCAAGGGATAATCTCAATATGTGCCGGGAACAAATACCTGGCAATGGCAAGGCTGCGTCGCATGTGATAGGTAGTTGTGACAAAAAGCACCTTCTTTACCCTGTTTAGCCAAAATGTGCGCTGTAACTCCACCAGTGCACAAAGAAGATTTTCCACAGTGTTCATGGAGGTTGTCTCCAAAATAATATCCTCTTTCGGTACACCAAGCTCCAACGCCTTTTTGAGCATATGACCGTATTCCGTATCTTCCCCATCGGGAAAATCTCTCACCGCGCCGCCGCACAGCATAATTTTGCCTGCACGCCCTGCGTGATAAGCCTTTACAGCCACAGGGACACGGTACTTGGGAGCCTTGATGCTTCCGAGGACAATGATACAATCTACATCTTCTCTTGTATCTTCCAGACCGCTATAAAGTAATTTATCTACCAGTTCATCTGTTAAATTCTCTTCTTTTATTTCTGATACCAGCATTTTTGATTCCTTCAACCTTCCTTTTAATCAAAAAACTTCCCTTGATAAAAGTTCTCATTAGAAAGCTTTTTAGCTGTCATCCTAAATAAAACGCATCCGTCCGGGCACATAATAACTTTACTGTATTTACTATCACCACCTATATTTTGCAAATCGCCACCGCTTCTGACAGCCTCCATAATAGGAAACATCATCATCATTACCTTGGAGCATATACCTTGTCCCTGTAAATTAACAGGGCAGCCGTAGGTACAAGTGTATTTGTCTCCTATCTCCTCTCCATTTCGGCAAAATCTCTCTGTTATGTCATTATCCTTGTTGAATCCTATTACCTCAATTTCCCATTCGTATTCTTCATCATACCATTTTTTCATAACAATTCTCCTCCAGCGCATCAAACACTTCCTGCGCAGTGATATCGGCAAGCTCCCGACTCATAAAGAAGCCTTCTTTCACAAGCTTCACAGCCGCATCCACACCTTTTTTATTATAGACTGAGAAATCCAATAACATCAGCTTTCTTCTATGTTCATCATGATTGTATAGCAGTTCCCGTATTGTCTGGAAAGCCCTCTGCATATCACCTAATTCATTATCCAGCCACGTGATTTCAATTCCTTTACTCTTTGCAAAGGCGCTCTTCCCAATCAGGTACATAGCTCCACCGTAATCATCCCTTGCTGCAATAACTACCTTGCGGATATGCCCCATTACCAGGGTTCCCATGCACATAATGCACGGCTCTAAGCCCGCGTACAGCGTATAGGCCTTCGGGTTCGGGTATTTGCTCACATCCAGATTTCTGATAGCCTCCGTCTCCGCATGTGCCGTAGCAGGGTTGGGAACCGTACACTCCGAAATCTGATTCCTGCCCTCAGAAACAATCTCACCGTTTTCATCTACAATTACCGCAGCGATAGCCTTACTTCCCTCACAAACCGACTGCCATTCCAAATCAAAAATCCTTTTCCACTGTTTTGGTAATTCGCTGTACTTCATAATATCTCCCATCCTTGTAACCTACTCCACTTCCCTAAAATCTGTCAAATACCCGTTAATATACATTTTCAACATGCCATCATCATAAACGTGTACTTTTAATTGACTATTCTCTGCATTCCTGACCCAGTCCCTTTTTTGCTTTCTTGCATACGCATTATCACCAAAAAAAGATGTGTCCACAAATGATTTATCAACCCGCACACTCAGATTACCATTTAAGTCCAAATAGGTTATCTCCAATCTGACATATGAAGTTGAACGGTTCAAATAATAATAAGTTTCAATATATAATCTGCCTTGAGACATATATATTTTTTCTGTTATTTCACTTAATCCACAACCCAATACTTTATTCCCAATGAACTGCTTGAATGATGTAAACGATAATACAGACTTAAATCTTTCCCAATTACTTTTTACAATATCCGCATAGGTTTCTTTCCTTTGGGAAAGTTTCAGTCTGGTGTCATCATCGCTAATAGATATGCCTTTTGATACCAAACCGAAAAAGGCTCTTTGTCAAGCCACTCTGCATCCCAGCCACCGGGCTCCTTTCTGAACGCACCATCTGAATAATTCTGTACACATCCAAGCCATCCACGAACATCCTGAGGGTATTTTTCGGTTATCTTCTGATATTTTTCTAATGCATTCTCATATTCACCTAATTGTTGCAATCCCTCTGCCATTCTTATCAGTTGCTCTAATTCATTTGCCGCCTTATCAACTACAAATGTTGTTCCACAATGCTTACATATACCGATCTCGCATGTATTGTCCATCTCTATTTGTGCTCCGCATTGTGTACAAATTGCTGCCACAAAAGCCATCCCTATTCCTCCGCTAAATTCCTTAGTTCCCTTTTCCCCGATAAATTACCTTTCTATCCTGCTTAGCAATGTCTATGAATTTCTCCATGTCGGGAGGACAATTTGTCACCTTATATAGGGGAGTTCCCCTCACACATACCCCCAATTGAAAGAATGCTCCACATTCCGGGCACTGAAGATATGCCTGATAGGTATAATGCCTTTCTTCAGCTACTTCCTGCATAAAATGCTCAAAAGAACAATCCGAGATAACCAGCTTAAGCTTATTGCTTTCATACATGCGCTTTAGCTTCTCATAGGTCGGAATTAGCATTCCGTGGGGGTCCTTGGTCGCATTTAACATATGCGCCTGCATTTTGTTGCAGTTTGAACATTCTGAATTATCAAAAACATTCTCGATTTTCAAATCTTTGATATGTTTGGCGTCGTTCATTATTTCAAAAGAAGGTTTTATAAGTGCCCCCTGTGTATCAGATAAGGTTACAATGGTAATACCGGTGTAATCCTGACTCATGGTAGTACATACAAAAGGGTAAGGAAGATTCAATAAATGGCTTAGGATTGCAGAGCCTGCACCACCATGCCCAAAGGCAGCAATGGTTCTATGCGTATCAATACCTTCCATCACTCTATAATACAAACCTTCCCTTTTATATCCCAGCGTTTCTAACCATTTATCTAAGGCGATTGCTATATTTTCCACACAACCAACCATTTTATTGTTTGCGAAAGGTGCCTTTGAAGCCCAATCATAATCCCAGACATTTTCTCCGTTTGCAACCATATTGTCTACGGTAGACCAAGGGTGTCCATCGTTAAATAAAGGCTCTCCATTTATGGAGCCCCAGGAAATCTCACGCATGAATCCACATTTGACAATGGGAAGATTACATTCTTTAGCCACATAGCCGGCTGTTTCATAAGCACGCCCACAGGTGGACGAATAGATTTCCTCGATGCCTTCATCCTTAAGGCGCTCTGCAACAGCAGCCGCATGCTTATGTCCAAGCTTTGTTAAACAATCGTTTACATAGTCCGGGTGTCCATGACGCACAAAAATAATTCTCATAAGTCAGACTCCTAACGCTTTATTCGCTTTGATAAATGAAGCTCTTTATCATCTGTATATCCTAATTTACTGTACACAGACTGTGCAACAGTATTTTCTGCTCCTGTTAACAATTCATATTTGTGAAGAGGATAATTCTTTGCACAATACTCCTCTGCAAAACCAATCATTTTGCTTGCAATTCCCTTTTTTCTGAATTTAGGATTAACATATACTTCCGTAATTTCAGGCATATAATCATCATAACAAAAGGATCTTTTTAACTGGACACAAACAAAACCGGTTAATACTCCGCTTTCCTCATCTACAATTACAACCTCCTGTTTATTGTCTTGAAGCGAATCTTTTATATTCTCAATGGTTGTTTCGCCTTCACCATTAAACTCTTCATTTAAAACACTTAATTGTTCAGCGTCAACTACAGTCGCTATCCTTACCATCACAACCTCCGTAAAATCAAACTTGTCTTTATTATACCATTCTTTTCAACATGAGCAATCAAATTTTATTCTTGGTAAGAAGCAACTCCATAAATTTCAAATCTTCTTCAAACAGCGTTTCTTGGCTAGATTCTTGCCATGCAAATAGAATGCTATTTTCATCACAGATTATTTTTTCAGCGGAAGATGGGGCGCACGAGGTCCGGGGGACCTCGGCTCTGCGCCGACCGGAGCGAAGCGGAGACCTTGAGCCCTGGGCTCAAGGTCTTTTCCGCACGAAAAAAGAAATAAGCAGGTCATCGACCTGCTTATTTCCTTTTTCGTGC
>CALYZQ010000062.1 GCA_945609985.1 uncultured Lachnospiraceae bacterium
ACCACCATACCGAAGTACGGTGGCAGTATCACCCGCTTTTACGCCCTTATCCACTATGTAAGACATAAAGGTAGGCTGCAACAAATCCGCGAATGTCTCGATGGTCAAAAACGCAAGTGCCGTCAAAAACATTCCTGTGTGCCGCCTGATAAAACGGAACATTAATTTCATAATATATTACCCTTCTTTACGCGGATTAAAATTTGTTTATCATTATAGATGGGGTTATCACAGCCCACTCCGATAAAATCCTTGCCAAACATGTCAAACAGATTGCTTGACATGGTAAAGGGAGGAAGCTTGCCCAAAATCTTCTCTCCGTCGGAAAGAAGTGCACACTGTACCGGCATGGCAAAATCACCATTGTCCGCAAAGCCTCCACCATGGCTCCGCACCGGTATTACACAATATCTGCCATCAAGGAGCTCCTTCACAGTCTTTTCACTTCGCTCAATCCGCCAGTTAACCCAGCCATCCAAAGGAATATCAGCAAAGCTCCAGCTGGCATTACCGGTGTGGGGTACATTATACTTTTCAGCATTCCTCTTATCCGAATGTCCGGTAAGCACTACGCCCTTTTCAATGAAAAGTCGCTTATCCCCTTCCGTCACACAGCCGTCACCATCCCAAAAGCAGTTAAACCAGCATTCCTTGTCAGACACATCATGCCACAGGGTAAAGTCTTCAGAAAATACCTTTTCTCCTATCTTACCCGAAAGCAAAGAGATGTTCAATGCCAGATTCTCCGCATTCAACTGGTTTGACAAGCACCCCAACAAACCATAGTATTGGGTATCGATAATAATCTCCTCCGGAAGCTTCACTTCCTTCTCATAATTTGCCAGATAATCATCAGCCATCTTGAAGAATACCTTCTTGTCAAAATCCCTTAAGCTGAAGCCGAAGCTACCGTCTGAAATATCCTTGCTGTCCACATGCTTAAATCCCACACTGACATTGACGGAACAATCGGTATTGGAATAATCCATGCCCTTGTCATTCACCCAGCGGTTTGTGGTCTTGGTCTGGTCAAAATCAGCCCGGAAGGTAAAACGCGGATATTTGTCAAGCAGATATTGCATACACTCCGCAGCTGTATCCATCAGTTCCTTATCCGTTAGCTCACGCTCCGTCATGTCACGGCTACGCTTTCCGGTTTCTAATTCAAAGGGATAGGAGCGGGGTCTTATGGAAAGATTCTCCTCTGCTCTTCTAAATCCTTCCTCATCGCCAAGCTCTCCCACCTGATAATGAATGCCCACCTGTCCGTCCTTATGTACTCTGAAAGAACTGGTAACTGAACTCTCTTTATGAAAGGAAAGCAACTTATTTTCTTCATAGGTTACACTTGAAGTTCTATTCTCTCTTCTGTATTTCTCTCTCATACTCTCCCCCTAATTTACTGTCAGCTTCTTCACTCTGATGGTAGGACCTCCGTCAGACACGTTCACGCTCTGACCTCCCTTACCGCAGGAACCTTCATCAATCAGTTTAAAATCGGTTCCCACTGCATCCACATCAAACAAAGTCTGGAACACATTGCCGGTAATCACATTAATCCTGAGGGGCTCACAGAGCTTTCCGTCACGGATGCGATAGCAAATACCCGGATTCAGGGTAAAAGTTGCATTTCCTGTACCACTATATACCTCATATACATAAATACCGTCTTTTACTTCGGCAATAATCTGCTCCGGGTCATCCGGCCCCGGTGCCATATAAGTATTGGTCATTCTAACAAGAGGTGCACAGCCATAGCCCCCGGCTCTGGAATTGCCGGTAAGCTCCTCCGAAAGTGTGGATGCCGATTTCGCATCGTGAAGTCGACCCGTCAGCACACCATCCTTCATCAGCCAGGTTTCTCCCGCTATGGTTCCTTCGTCATCATAAGCGATATAACCATGATTGGGCATATTACCTCTGTCACAGATGGAAATTTTCTCGTTTCCTACCTTCTTACCCATCACCCATTCATCCTGCAGGGTCTTATCATTTAACATAAAATCTGCTTCACTCTTGTGTCCGAAGCTCTCATGAGTAAAGATTGCCGTAGCCATAGGCGCAAACACGCAGGTATAGTCTCCCGGCTCTACCTGCACCGCATTGTGGGCATAATCAAGATACCGGTCCCGCTCACTAATCACTTCAGCTTCATGTCCCTTGAGATTCTCAAAATCTAATTTACAAAAACCTTTCCACGCACCTGTAGTAATACCATCCACGGTAATACCATAATTTACACTCAATATACACTCCTGCATATCCTGCACAATTGCCGCACCCTTGCTGGAATAAAAGCTCTTTTTCTTATAAGAAGCATTATCATATACCACCCATGCATTAATCTCAGATATACCCTCATCCACGCAAGCCTCAATATAGGTGTCAATCAAATTCTTCCACTGCGCGCGGCTCACATTCTTAATGCAGTTCTCACCGTCGAATTTTAACACGGTATCCTGATGGACCTGAAGCTTTTTCACCATGGGATGCTCTAAAATATCCGGATTGGGTGTTGCAAGGGTTGCCAGATTATCAAGCTCTGCCTGTATTCCCGCAATGTCATTTGTGGTGCTTGTATACCACATATTGCCGTCAAACACTCTGATGAAGGCACCTGTTTCCTCTGCAATTCCATCTGACACCATCTCACCGTTTTGAATAGCCATCCAACACTCAAAGCATTCTTCTATTCGTACATCCGCATATAAATCTTTTGGAAACTGATACATAAACATCTCCCCGTATACTTTAAATTAACCAAAAATCAATCCCTTAACAAAGTAGGAAATCACAAAATTCACTATGAATCCCAATACCGTCATCAGCCAATAGCCTGCCTTGGAATAACCAAACCGTTTCCATGCGCCAAACAATCGGATAATAACAAAACCATAAAAGAAGAAGAAAAACAAGGTAGCCAATGCTATTACACTATATGTAAAACAAAGCAACACCAGGAATATCACCATAACATTAAACCAAATCTTCATCAAATCCTTCTTGGGATGCTTGTCATCCCATTCGCTTGTTTCATCCTCAATCTTCTCAATAACTGTGTTCATACTCTTAAAGCTGAACATAAATCCTACTTTAAACTCCGCTTTTCTCTGCTGCAACTCTTCATCAATGTCGTCGCCCCAACGTCCCATTTCCTTTATCCTCTCTTTCTTTTGACTGCCCTGCTTCTGACGGCAGGGCATACCTCTTCAATATACTTTATTTTATATCCTACACCTATTTAGGGGCATCCACAAGTCAAATACTGCGGAATAAGTAGTCAATTTGTGCTATTTTTTCGGTATAGAGGTAGGGACCGTATGTGGAAATTGTACAACACATGACCTTCGGACCTGCCGGGAGCAATATCTGATAACCATTCCCCGACATAATGCAGGCAGGCTCCTTCGAGTCACCTCCAAAGGAAATATACTTTGCAGTATTACTTAGCTCCAACCATTGACCGGAATCTTGTCCACGTGCTTTCAAGCTTTCTGACTTTGCCCATTTGAAATATGTCCATGCCTGGTTCTTTAAGCCTGTTTCAATCTGTCTGGGAAGCTTAGCATCCTCTGAAAGCAGAAGCTTTCCGTTACTGTTTAGGAAGCTGACCGCTCCTGTCTTTTTCTCCACACGCGCGCACACCTTGGGTAGTATGATTTCCACTGCATCCTTTGATTCCCTGCAGTTCCACCTCACTCCCGGCTTTGCATTCACTTCTTTCGGCATTTCCCCAAGCTTTTCAAGCTTATCCTTTGAAAAGCTTACTCGCACTGTCTCCTCTGCGACAGGTGTAATCCGTAAGAGTCCGTAGGCACTGGTGAGTTCCACGCAGTTTTTATTCTTCATCACCCAGCGCACCGTGGTATCGATTCTGCCGTGTCCCACCGGGCGCAGGCTGGTAGCCTCCGGCATACTGCCAAATTCACTGTTCTCAGTTGCTGCTGCCTTTTGGGGTGCCTGCTTTGCAAGGGAAGTGGTTTTTAAATAGCTTCCGGACAGAGTGCGGGTGGTTGTTGCTTTATCTTGATTTGATGTCGCACTTGATGCTGCACTTAGTCTGCGCTGTGCCTCTTTTTTGTCAGTTCCCTGAGTCACTTGCGCCGATACCGTAGCACCTTGAGCCTGCTCCTTCTTTCCCTGGGTCACAATCCGCTTAGGACCTATGTAATTGCGCATATCCATCTCGCGGTGTCCCTCCGTGGAGTAGCGCTTTGCCAGCTCCGCATTGGTAAGCTCCGGCTCCTGGGGAAACAGTTTTCTCGCTGCCTTGGTCTCTGTAACCAGATGCTTCATCTTCTTTTCCTCAGGCACCGGCTTTGCAATCAACTCCGTAAGGGTTTCATCATAAAGCACCGCCAGCTCATGAAGGGCACGGGTCGCTGCCACATACAACTGCTTCACATAACCGTCCTCCGCCGGGTAATTTTCTGCGGAAGCGTTAAACAATAACACCGCATCAAATTCCAGACCCTTGGAATATTCTATGGGTAATACCATCACACCATTACCAAAGCTTTGCTCCTGCGCTCCAAAGGAAAGCAGCTGCACTTTACTCTCCAGCGCTTTACTGACACGTGTCGCTTCCGCCTCATCCTTACAAATCACAGCGATGGTCTCATAGCCCTCCTGCTGCCAGTTCTTCACTGTACTTACTGTTTCCGCAAGCAGTTCTTTCTCGCCTGTGCATTTTGTGGTATGCACATCATTTCCGTGACGGATAATGGGCTCTATAGGGTATATGGGGAAGTTACCATGATGCAGAATATTGGTGGCAAAATCCGATATCTCCACCGTGTTACGATAGCTCTTTCTAAGCAGTCCGAAATAATCAAACTCATCGGGAAGCATTAGCTTCTTCAGTTCCTCCCAGTCACTGAGACCATAGTCAAAGTAAATATTCTGGGACACATCCCCCATGATGGTATAGGTACATTTACTGAGACAGTATTTCAGGCAACCATACACCATCATGCCGAAGTCCTGGGCTTCATCAATGACCACATGGCTTGCCTCCTGTATTACTTCCGCCTCCTTGATACGCTTATAAAGGTACGCCAGTGCCGCCAAATCATATATATCAAATTCACAGCCGGGCAGGGGGATTCCCATACCCTTAGCTTCCTGCTCCCGCAGGAAATCATCGTAGAGTTCAAAGATAGAGCCCTTCCACTCCCTCTTCCCGAAATGAGTCTGATAATGCCTGTACAGCGCTTTCTTCTCCTCGGGAGAATAGGTGTAATGTCTGCCGTAAAGCTCATTTTCCAGCTGCCCTATGAGATATTCATTCAGCTTGTCCTGCTTGTCAAACATGGAGAGTGCAGGAAACTTTCTCATAATGTCTTCAATTTTCTCCCTGCTAAGCAGAAGATGTCCGGTCTTTTCAAGCACTACATCCTCTCTGGGAATATAGTTCCATTCGTACCTTGTACAAAAATCCTCCAAAGCCTGAAACCATTTAAAGCTTCCCTTGATGCTTGCCGCCCGGTCTCCCTTATTCAAGGGCTTTACCGTATATTTATGCTTGTCCCAGTCCTCATATAAAAGTCTCACAAAAAGCTGCTCCATGGTCATCTGTGACACGCCGTATACATCCAAATCCGGCAACACTCCGGTAATGTAGTTTAACAGAATCTGATTACTGCCGATGATATAAAAGCCCTCCGGCTTAAATTCTAAATCATAGTTGTACAATATGTAGGAAATACGGTGCATTGCCACTGTAGTCTTACCGGAGCCCGCGCCTCCCTGCACTAACAGATTGTGTTGTGGCTTCTTACGGATAATTTCATTCTGCTCCTGTTGTATAGTCGCAATAATTTCGCTTAAGACTGCTCTCTTGTTTTTGGCAAGGTACTTGGTCAGAAGCTCATCATTTGCCACCACATCCGAATCGTAATAATCCTTCAGCTCGTCATTTTCAATTTCATAGGTACGCTTCCTTTTTAGGTCAATCTCATAAGCGCCTTCCCCCTTTACGGAATACCTGCATTTCCCCAAAGACTTCTCATAGTAGACAGATGCTATGGGAGCTCTCCAATCTATGACCTCCGGGCTTGCCTGGTCCCTTGCGATTACGGCTTTTCCGATGTAATATACCTCGTCCTTATTCAGATTACTGTCCTTAAAATCAATTCTGCCGAAGTACGGTTTTTTGCGGGTACGCTCCGAGCGAAGCAGCTCCTGCCGCACCTGTTTAAACCGGGCATCTGTATTAAACCACTGTGCCTGACCTTCCTTGTCATCCAGGTCGTAAACCTCCTGCAACTCATGCAGTTCATTTGCCAGATTCTGTACGGTTCCCCTGGTCTTTTCCAGATTCTCCTCCGCAATGGCTATGACCTCTGCAAGCTTCTTTGTTTCTTCCTCCCGGGTGATTCCCGGCAACTTTGTTTCCTGCTTTTTCTGACTCATAAACTGCTCCTCCTCTTTCTTACTGTTTTCTGCAAAAATAATTCTATCAAAAATTATAAAAAAGACTAGACTTGTAATAAAAAATGTTGTACAATACATAATGAAGTGTGTCCTGATGGAAGTTAGGGCACATTTTTTGTTGTATAATACTACCTGCCTGCACAGAGACGTGATACGCTTTGCGAATTGCGCTCTGATTAGCGGCAAAGAAACTTCGGGCATCCAAAGCACTCTTGCCTCAGACACCCGAAGTTCTATAATTCATCTAATTTATTCAACCGCAGCAAGCTTGGAGTACATTACTACCTCATCACCCGCTTTAATATAAGTTGTACCGTTTGGAATAATGGTGCGGTTTCTGCGCCGTATCATTACAATCAATTCCTGGCGGGAAATATCCAAATCCATTATCTGCTTCCCTACCCACTCGTTTTCATCTTTTACAAGAATTTCCTTGAGGTTGATATCCTCTTCACACCCGTAATTCTTCGCAGCCAAAACCAGTGTATCATTGCTGTGACTCACAGTACTTCCATTTGGCACAATTACCTCTTCACCGCGGAGAATCATCATCAAAATGAGCTGTGGAGGAAATACGATTTCCCTTACCATTTTACCATTATATACATGGTCTTCTGTCAAAACAGAGGTTACAAATTTAAGTTCATGCTCCTCAGAATGATAAGCCAGCATTTTGAGTTTGGTATACTGCTCCACGAAACCTGCGGAAATAATACCGGTAGGAATCGCCACCATACCTACTCCCAAAAAGGATATCACTATTGCCATAATCCGTCCCATAACCGTTATCGGATAAATATCACCATACCCAACTGTCAGCAATGTAGACACCGACCACCATATACCGGAAAAAGCATTCTTAAATTGGTCCGGCTGCGCCTCGTGTTCCAAACCATACATGCATAATGAGGCTGCCACCATAAAGATTAACACCATACACACAGAGGAAATAATCTGATTCTTCTTCTCCTTCAGTACATTGGTAATAACATTAAAGGCATCATATTGGGCATTAATCTGGAACAACCTGAATATCCTGATTACCCTGAAGACTCTGAATGCCACCGCTCCTGCCGGAAAGAATATTGGCAAAAAGTATGGGAAAAAGGTTAATAAATCAATGATTCCGTAAAAGGAAAACACAAATCCCATTACTGCCTTCCATCTCTTTTTGTCCGGATAGAGATATTCTGCCGTCCATAATCGCAGGATATACTCTATCACAAAAATGATTATCGTGACAAATTCTACTGCGTGTATAACCTGCATGTAGGGGGTTGCTTCCTCAAAGGTGGAAAGCAGTGTAGCAATCAGGTTGCAGCTGATTGCCAGCACAATGAAAATATCAAATCCCGCACTGGCAATATCCCGCCTGTTTCCTATCTGTATAATTTCGAAGACTCTCTTTTTTGCTGTCGCCATCCTTTAGGCTCCTTATTCTTTCTCCCCCATATTTCTATGAAGCAGTCTGTGCTCATTACCGTTTATTACATCTTTGTAAATCTGTGCAACGATAGGGTTATCCTCAGCAAAACGAATCTGTGACTGTCTGTCCACCGCATAAATACCGTCCGCACGGTTCTTTCTGGTACGGGCACCCATGGGAAGGGGCTGTCCTCCACCCACAATACAGCCACGTCTGCAGGCCATAACCTCTACAAAATCATAATGTGCTTCGCCGCTCTTTATCTTTTCCAACAAATCCGCCGCATTGGCAAGACCGTTCACAATGGCAATCTTTACATCACGGTCTCCAAGCTTAATGCTGGTCTCCTTCAGTCCGTCATCGCCACGCACACCTGAGAAGCTAATCTGGGAAATAATCTGATGTCCCTTCTGCTCGGAAAGATGACGCAGAACAGCCTCAGTCACACCACCGGTCACACCAAAGATGGATGCCGCTCCGGATGCCACACCAAAAGGCATATCAGGTGCTTCTCCCTCCAATTCTTCAAATTTGATACCTGCCTGACGAATCATACGGATAATCTCAATAGTAGTAAGAACGCTGTCTGTATCCTGTCTGCCATCCGTAAAGTTATCCGGTCGCTTAATCTCAGCCTTCTTTGCGGTACAAGGCATAACAGATACCACGAAGGTTTTCTTGCCTTCCTCCTTGTCAGCCTCTGCAAAATAGTCTTTTACTACTGCCGAGAACATTCCCTGAGGTGAACGGCAGGAGGAAATATTACCTGCAAATTCGGGATACTTGGTCTCGCAGAACTTCACCCAGCCGGGACAGCAGGAGGTAAACAGAGGAAGATTCTCATTCTTCTCCAGTCTCTCAGCCAGCTCTTTGGACTCTTCTACAATCGTTAAGTCTGCACCGAAATTGGTATCATATACCGCATCAAAGCCCATAATTCTCATAGCTGCCACCAGCTTACCCATGGCATTGGTTCCCTTGGGAAGACCAAACTTATCACCTACTGCCAGACGTACCGCAGGTGCAATCTGTGCCACCACTCTGATGTTAGGGTCCGCAATGGCATCCCATACTTCTGTTACATTGGTACGCACAGTAATGGCACCGGTAGGACATACCACACGGCACTGACCACAGCCCACGCAATCCGTGTCTGCCAGTTTCTTACCAAATGCAGGAGTTACCTCAAGCTTTGAGCCTCTGTGAGCAAAGTCAATGGCACCTACTGCCTGAATCTCTGCACAGGTTCTCACACAGTCACCGCAGAGAATACACTTATTCGGATCTCTTACGATGCAGGGTGAGCTTAAGTCTATTTCTTCTTTTCTCTTATTATTTAAAAATCTGACTGCATGAAGTCCTACCTTGAAGGCGATATTCTGCAACTCACAGTTACCGTTTCTGGTACATACCGTACAATCCCTGCAGTGGGAAGAAAGCAAAAGCTCAATAATCAGCTTACGGTACTTTCTAATTTTTGGAGTATTGGTCTTAATCACCATACCGGGTCTGGGCTGTTCGGAGCAGGATGCCATAATTCTTCCGCGCTCATCCTCCACCACGCACATACGGCAGGCACCGTACACGGACAGCTCGGAGTGATAGCAGAAGGTAGGCAGGTCAATTCCCGCTTTTCGAATCACTGCAAGTATATTTTTCTCGCCCTCTATGGGCACACATCTTCCGTCTATAATCATGTAATCCACAGTAATTACCTCCCTACTCTACATAAATCGCCCCGAAAGGACACTGGCTTTCGCAGGCACCACACTTGATACAGATATTGGTATCAATGGTGTAAGGATTCTTAATCTCGCCCTTGATGGCATTCACAGGGCAGTTTCTCGCACACTTAGAGCAACCCTTACATTTCTCGGGGTCAATCTTGTAGGACTTCAGTGCCTGGCAGTTGCCGGTACGACACTTTTTATCTCTTACGTGCTCAATGTATTCATCTTTAAACAGCTTCAATGTACTGAGTACCGGAAGGGCCGCACTCTTACCAAGACCGCACAGCGCAGTATCCGTAATGGCTTCTCCAAGCTCCTGCAGCATATCAAGCTGCTCCATGGTACCTTTACCAGCCACAATATCTTCCAGGATTTCCAGCATACGCATGGTACCCTCTCTACAGGGGATACACTTACCGCAGCTTTCATTCTGGGTAAAGTTCATAAAGAATCTTGCCACTTCCACCATACAGGTATCTTCATCCATGATAACCAGACCACCGGAACCGATCATGGCACCCATCTTCTTTAAGGAGTCAAAATCAAGAGGCACATCCAACTGGGTACCAATCAGACATCCACCTGAGGGACCACCAATCTGTACGGCTTTAAACTCTTTCCCATTCTTAATACCGCCACCAATTTCATATACGATTTCACGGAGTGTGGTACCCATAGGCACTTCAATCAGACCGGTATTATTGATGCTTCCCGTAACCGCAAAGGCCTTTGTTCCGGGGCTTCCTTCCGTACCGATGCTCTTGTACCATGCCGCGCCGTTGTTGATAATCATGGGTACATTGGCGTAAGTCTCAACGTTATTAAGTACCGTAGGCTTGCCAAATAAGCCCTGCTCTACCGTACGGGGCGGCTTTGTACGGGGCATACCACGCTCGCCTTCGATAGAAGCTGTAAGGGCACTACCCTCACCACACACGAATGCACCTGCGCCACGGTTAATATGCAATTTAAAGCTGTAACCGGAACCTAAGATATTGTCACCCAAAATACCTGCTTCCTCAGCTTGGGCAATGGCAATCTGCAATCTGCTGATAGCAAGAGGATACTCCGCACGCACATAAATATAGCCTTCCTGCGCACTCACTGCATAGCCTGCAATAATCATACCCTCAATCATCTTGTGGGGATCACCCTCCATAACACTTCGGTCCATAAATGCACCCGGGTCTCCCTCGTCACCGTTACATACCACATAACGGATGGTTTCCGGCTGACGGGCTACCTGCTTCCACTTATAACCGGTTTGGAAACCTCCGCCTCCACGTCCGCGCAGATTAGACTCCAGCACCTCATTTACAACCTCTTCGGGAGTCATCTCAAACAATGCTTTCTCCAAAGCAGAATATCCATCCACCGCCAGATATTCATTCATATGCTCTGCGTCAATATGACCACAGTTCTTTAATACCAGACGGGTCTGCTTGGCATAGAAGGGAATCTCCTCCTGTGCCTTATACTTCACACCATCCATTTCATAAAGCAGCCTTTCCACAGGCTCACCCTTCAAAATAGTGGTGTTGAAAATCTCTTCGCAGTCCTCTTCCTTTACCTTGATATACAGGAAATTGTAGGGCTCGATACGCACCAAAGGTCCCATTTCACAGAAGCCGTGGCATCCGCTCTTCTTCACACCGCCGGGGCACTCACCATTCGGACCGTGTGCAACGCCTTCGCCAAAGGCAACCTCTACCTCTGCGCCGCTGCTTTTTACCAGTTCACACATCTTGTCATATATTTTTGCAGAACCACCTGCCAGACAGCCGGTTCCCGCACAAATTAAGATACGGAACTTTTCCTGCTCCATAGCCTGTTTTGCCCGCGTACGGGCATCTATTAAATCCTGTCTGCTTTCAAGCCTCATTACGCTTCACCTCGCAATTCCTTAATCAATGCCGTCACCTTGTCCGGTGTCATGGCAGCATGTACCTCATCATTTACGGTAAGTACCGGTGCCAATCCACAGGCGCCCAGACAAGATACCGTCTCTACGGTAAACAACATATCAGGAGTGGTATGCTGACCCTTCTCCAGACCAAGCTCTTTATATAATCTGTCCAAAATGCTCATGGACTTTCTAACATGGCAGGCTGTACCATCGCACACCTTAATCACATACTTACCCTTCTGTTCAAAGGAAAAGTTCTCGTAAAAGGTAGCCACGCTATAAGCCTTAGCCTCTGTAATATTTAGTTTTTTTGCTATGTAACTCAAAAGCTCTGCCGGCAAATACCTGTATTCAGCCTGTACGTCCTGAATAATCGGGATTAACCATCTTGACTCTGTACCATACCGGCTGATGATTTCATCCGCCTTGTCATAATATGATTGTTCCAGCATAACATCCTCCTTGTATCTTTGTGTAAAATCAGTTTGTTAATATTATAACATTATCTGTCGTATTTTCCAATATCTATAAAGAAAAATGTCGGGAAATATGTGCTTGGTGTCTTGTAACTGCAAGTCTACGACAAGAAACTGTCTGTGTCTCAGATGCGCCAAACACTGCGACGAGCCTCAAATCGCACAGACAGTCCCCTGCCGCAGCCTTGCAACGCTAAGATGCTAAGTACATATTTCCCCTGTCTACCACTCCAATCCCCATAGAAAAAAGCCTGTATTTAGCAGGCTTTCGCTTCTCTATCTTGTATATTGCTCAATACATGAATATAACATTTCCGCAGTTGCAGGCTTGAACAGATATCCAGCCGGCTTGAGTTCCATAACCGCATCAATATGTTCCTGATCCTTTACACCAGTCAGGAAGAACACCGGCACATCCTTTGCTTCCTCTATATCGCGAATCATCTCAAACGTCAGTTTACCGTCACATACCGGCATGTCATAATCTAAAAAGATAATGTCCGGCACCCTCTTTCCAATCAGATTCATAGCCTTCATACCGGATGTTGCTAATTGCACATCATAACGGTTCTTTAACACCTCATTTAACACACGGATTTGAAAAGCATTGTCATCAATCAACATGACGCATTTTCTTTTTTCTCCATTCTCCTCCAAAGCAGTTGTCGTTTCCTCTGTATCGTCTCCCGGAATCAACTCACGGATAAACTCTACAAGCTTTGTACCTTCTGTCGGTCTCTCCAACAAATGAAAGGGCGCCATCATAATAATTTCACCAATACAATTAAACTCCGCAGACGCTCCGTAACAAATCACCGGGATATGCGCATAGTTTAACTTTAGCTCGAAAAATATATTAAGATTTCCAACTTCAACACCAACCATGCTGTATAAAATCAAATCCGGCTGGTTCATCTTCAACATGCCCTGTATCAATTCCAAATTATCCACGCACACCTGAACGCTATAGTTCTGTGCCAGATAATTATTTACCCCTTCCAATGTCGGATTGAATTTACCTATCAGGAATATCTTTTTCATAACCGTTCTCCCGTTATCGCTTTATCTTTTCCAAGGCAGCCAATGCCGCTTCCGAATCCAAATTCAATATATCATCCAATAAATCATTGACAATTTTCTGCACTTCATCCGGATATGCAAATTTCTTGATTTTGTTACAAATCAAGTCTGCTGTATTGAAATCCTCATTTTGCAAACTGGATTTCAGCATCTCAAAAAATACCATATGGGCACTTCCGGCTTCTTGTTTTTCTTCCTTAGGAATAATGGTTGCAATCCGTTCTCTGTGCTTTTCCATTTCATCCAATAAAATCGGATGTACTGTACGAATCCTCTCCATATCCCCCTGAATACATGCTACTTCCTGAAGCCTTGCCACTTTAGATAACAAGAGTGCCCCCACAGTTGCCGAAGTACTCTTTAACGCATGCACCTCAATCCGGTATAGCTGCAGTGCTTCTTCCTTCTCCAAATCTGCAAACAGGGATTCCAATTTTTGTTTGAGCGGATTCAGGGAATCATGAAAATCTATTAATATTTTCGGCAAAAGTTCCGCATCTCTTAAGATATTTTTAGCATATCCAAAGTCAAATTCATCTAATTGAGGCAACTCTATCGGATTACTGTCATTTTTATCTTCTGTAAATGTGTCGGTGTACACTCCTGCATCTGTTACCGCCAGATAGTTTATAAGCATCTTTTCTAATTCATCCGGCATAATCGGTTTGGAAAGGAAATCATCAAATCCTTCCTCCAGATACCTTTCACGGTCACCCATAATAGCATTGGCCGTCAGCATAATAATCGGGATACCCTCACACAATTTCTCTTCTTTGATAATATGGAAAGTCTCAATACCATCCATCTCCGGCATCATATGGTCCAAAAAGACTATATCAAAGCTTTGCTGCCTAAGCAACTCAAGACACATCTTTCCACTGTCCGCTTCCATTATCTGCATCTGTGTCTTCTTAAGAAGTGCCTTAAACACCTTGCGATTCATCCTGTTATCATCTACTACCAAAAGTTTCTTGTCAGGGGCCACAAACATTGTCTGCTTACTCTTGGTGCCACCTGCATTTGCCTGCCTGCTTCTAAAGTCTCCAATCGGCTCAGTATCCACAATCCGCTGAATAATATCAAAAGAGAACTCACTTCCCTTCTCGTATTCACTCTGAATAACTAGTTCGCTCTCCATAAGCGTCAAAAACTGCTTCGCAATCTTCATGCCAAGTCCGGTACCCTCTACGTTCTTATTCCTGGACGAATCAAACCGCTGGTATGCATCATATATCTTTCCGATATCTTCTTCCTTAATACCAATACCTGTATCACGGACTGCAAAATGAATAATTGCTTCCTCCTGCTCCACTCTGCAATTGACAACCAAAGTCACTGTACCCTGCTCCGTATATTTCACCGCATTGGTTAGCAGATTCAAAAGCACCTGACGGATACGCTTATCATCGCCGAAGTAACCTCTTGGCATAGTGGTGTCAATATCAAAAATCAACTGAAGTCCCTTTTCCCTTGACCTTATTTCAACCATATTGTACAGATCTTTCAGCAAAGCATCCAACCGGTAATCGCCTTCCACCAACTCCATCATACCGGATTCAATCTTTGAGGAATCCAAAATCTCATTTATAATATTCAAAAGCGCTATAGAAGAATTCTTTATATCATCCGCATAGCTGAGAATATCATCATTGGTACTTTCCCTGAGAATCATTTCATTCATACCTAATACCGCATTTACAGGAGTACGAATCTCATGGGACATCTTTGCCAGAAATTCTGACTTTGCTTTATTTGCGCGTTCCGCTTCTTCTCTTGCCTTTTCAAGCTCAGCGGAAAGTTTCGCCTTTTCCAGGGAACCGCTTACAATTCTAAGAATATTATCGCTTACAAATACATAAGCAATGTACATGAGACATCTGGGGAAAATATAGTACAATAACAACGTAAAAAACACATTGTCATTCACCTTTGACAGTAAAAATACACCATCCACGGAATGAGTCTGCAAATTACTGGTCGTCAGAAGTGCCATATTAGCATCACACAAACCGAAGAAATAACCGCAGTAAACTACCACAAAGGTACTAATCACGGTCAGGGCATAAACATAACTCATAATCCTTTTAGAGGAATATAACGCAGCATACAAAAAGGGTAAAATTGCCAGTAATGTAACATGATATGTAATATATACACCCATGATTGTATATACAACTAAGACGCCTGCCATCAGGTAATATTTAAATTGAGGTTTGGATAACGGTGCTTTTCTGGAAACCAACAAAATAATAAGATAAATAACTGCAGACGGAATAAAGCTCTTAATCATAATCGCCTTATCCACCACAAAAATATCCAACATATTTAACACAAACGCAATGGCATAAATGGTAAGTGTCACGGTAAAGCATCGCAACACATATTTATTCGCCACCTGCTCACGGTCTTCTATATAAACTGAAATATCATCGTTTATTCGTTTTGATTTTAGCATATTTTCTCCCTTGTATGAGTAACTTAATACTCTTTTTATTGTATCATATGTACTTCATAAAATCCACTAATATCAGACTTGAGTTTCCGCAGTTTTATCCACAGAGCCCCATTCTCATAGGTATCTCCATGAACAACTTTCAAAAATTGCTCAAAATATAAGGA